>JBBEBN010000035.1:0-8348 GCA_040882305.1 Cyclobacteriaceae bacterium | reverse complement strand
TTTTTCACCTGACAGTGGCGGTTTAACGCTGTCTGTGACCGGATCGTAATCATATAGCGGATCGACGATGGTGCTTGCTCTTTTTGTGCTGGGGATAGAGCCGTTAATGTCACAGGTGATGTCTGCGATCACCTTTATTTTGAACGAAGGTTGTTGCATATCTGCAGGGGTGAATAGCACCGGAGCTTTTGGATTCCAGTACGCCCCCGCGATGAGCATATCGGCGGACTCTCCAAAAATCTTGAAATACGAATGATAACGCTCGGGGTGTTTATGAAACTCATCGCGGTTAAAACTTCCGCCATTCCTGCGTTTGTGGTGGTCGGCGCTGCTGAGCTGCACGTAAACGGGCTCATCAAAACTCTGGTGAAGAAAATCCTGCGGATTCACCTTCCGGATACTGGCAGTGTCCAGCGTTTCCATGGATCCTCTTCCCACGCGTCCCGCTCCTGTCAGGATGATCTTTATGGGAGGCAGCTGCACCTTTCTCAGTTCGCGTTTCAGGTCATTGACATCGTAACACTCATATGCCCGGCGAAGGGAAAAAAGACCAAATCGCTTTCCGTACGTCAGCAATGCGTTATAGGATCCCACGATCCCAGCATAACGGCCAAAAGCGACGAGGCGATTCCCATGTCGGTCTTTCAATGCCTCGTAATCGATAAGCGTAATATTTTTTCTCAAGACCTCGTGCAACAATTTTTTGTTGTAAGGTTGTTTTTTAAGGGTGTGTGAAAAAAAAAGGTAGGTCTTGTCGGGAATCAAATTTGCGATGGACACCTCCTTAATTCCCATGAGGATGTCGCAATCGCTGACGTCATCGGCGACTGTGATTCCGAGTTCCCTGTATTCCTCATCCCGAAAAGCCCGTACGTCGCTGTGCTGGCAAATGATCTTCACGCCTTTAAATCGCTGCTGGATCTCCTCCGCCTGCAGCGGAGTGAAAGGAACGCGTTTGTCAGGAGGATTTTTTCCTTCGCGGATCAAGCCGATTTTAATCTGGCGTTTGGCTGTTGGCTCCAAGCTTTCAGGATTAGGGTTTGTGCAGCTCAGCGTTCGAGGAAACTTCCCAGCAGAGAACTTCCTTCTTTCCCCCTGTTCGCGCCATAGGGCGCCAGGGCCTGCACAAGTTTTCTGATCGGCATGGATTGCAGCCATACTTTGCCCGTACCCTGTAAGGTAGCCAAGAACATTCCCTCTCCGCCGAAGATCATCGACCGGAGACCCCCTGACATCTGCACATCAAAATGGATCTGCGGTTCGAATGCCACCACACAACCCGTGTCTACACGCAGGCTCTCATTGTTCAACGTTCTTTCAATTACGGTTCCTCCGGCGTGTACAAACGCTCTACCGTCGCCCTGAAGCTTCTGAAGAATAAACCCTTCGCCTCCCACAAGACCGGATCCCAGCCGTTTGTTGAAGGTGATGGATACCTTTGTTCCGAACGCCGCGCATAGGAATCCGTCTTTCTGAACGATCAGCTCGCGACCTGGACATTGCGATAAGTCCACCGGAATGACGGTGCCGGGATAAGGTGCGGAAAATCCAATCTTTGCTTTTCGGTTTCCCTGGTTGGTGAAGTGTGTCATGAACAAGGATTCACCGGTCAGGATGCGGCTTCCAACTGAAAGGAGTTTATCAAATAGTCCCTGGTTTGGATTTGACCCATCACCCATTTTCGCTTCGAAGGTTATGCCATCATCCATGAACAGCATCGCGCCCGCTTCCGCGATGACGGTTTCATGCGGATCGAGTTCCACTTCAACGATCTGTATACTCTCTCCTTTGATCTGATAATCGATTTCGTGTGATGCCATAATGATTGGTTTGAATTGATATTTCTCTTTGAATCTGGTAGGATCCGGGCCGCCAGAATGAATTTGTCAGCAGCAAATTAAAAGAAAAAAGCCTGAAATCGGTAAAGATCTCAGGCCTGTGTATTTCTTCAGTGCACGGTCTCCATTAGGAAGTGAAGGATCAGCTGAATTTAACCCTTTTTCTTTTTTCCTTTCTTCATCTCATCATAATCCTCCCGTTCAGCGAGCTTTTTGTCATCAACATTCTTGTTCAGGAATTCATTGATCTTCTCAATATTCATATTGGATTTGATCTCCCCAAACGAATCGATCGTGACATCAAATCCCTGAAGGTCTTTATGAACCCTTGGTTTGGGAGTATTTTTTTTGGAATTCGGATGCTTCGCCATACCCTAATTTACGAAACTTTGACCTGTAATGTTTTCAATGCATGGTCAATTCTCTTTATTACTTCACTTTTTCCGACGATTTCCATGATCATCATCAGGTCGGGCCCACCGCCGGCGCCAGTCATGGTTAATCGGAGTGCCTGGAGCACTTTGCCGGTTCCGATACCCAGGGCGGCGGTAACATTATCCAGTGAGGTTTTCGCCGTTTCGGCATCCAGTTTGTCGATCGCCAGAAGGGCATCCCGGTAAGCAACCAAAACACTCACAACATCGGAATTCCACCGTTTGACCACGACCGCTTCCTCATAAGTAGTTGGGGACTGGAAGAAAAACCTGCCTTGCTCCCAAAAATCCTGAGGGAAGGTTACCCTGTCCCTCATCACCGTCACAATCTTTATTGCTTTTTCCTTTGGGCACGAAATGTTTTCCTTCGAAAGGGACTCGAGCAGGTAGCTCGCCAGTTCCTCTTCCGGCTTCTGCCTGAGGTAGTGTTGGTTGAACCATTGAGCCTTGAGAATGTCGAATTTCGCTCCGGCTTTGTTGATCCGTTCGAGCGAAAAAACATGGATCAGGTCTTCCATGGAAAATATCTCCTGCGTCGTTCCCGGATTCCACCCCAGGAAGGCCAGGAAGTTGATAAACGCTTCAGGAAGATACCCTGCTTCTTTATAGCCGATCGAAATTTCTCCTGTTTCGGGATCTTTCCAGTTCAGCGGGAAAATGGGGAATCCCATGCGGTCAGCATCGCGTTTGCTGAGCTTACCGTTTCCATCGGGTTTTAACAACAAGGGTAAGTGGGCAAACTGGGGCATCTCCTCTTCCCATCCGAAAAATTTATATAGCAACACATGCAGCGGCGCAGAGGGAAGCCACTCTTCACCGCGTATCACATGGGATATTTTCATCAGGTAGTCATCCACGACGTTTGCCAGGTGGTAGGTGGGCATGCCGTCAGATTTCATCAACACTTTATCATCGATCTGGGATGAGTGCACCATCACCCATCCGCGGATGAGGTCATTCAACCGGACCTCTTCCTTGCGCGGAACTTTCAACCGGATAACGTAAGGGAAGCCGGAGTCAATCAACGCGGCTACTTCCTGGGAATCCAGGGTAAGCGAGTTGCGCATCTCCATCCGCGTGATGCTGTTGTACTGTTGAATGGCCACGCCCGCGGCTTTCAGCCGCTCGCGCATGGCGTCCAGTTCCTGCTCGGTGTCAAACGCGTAATAGGCAGACCCGCTGTCTATCAGTTGCTGCGCATATTTTTTATAGATTTCTCTTCTCTCAGACTGGCGGTAAGGCGCATGGGGGCCGCCTACACCCACTCCTTCATCAATTTTGATACCGACCCATTCCAGCGATCTCTGAATGAACTCCTCAGCACCGGTTACAAACCGGTGCTGATCGGTGTCTTCGATCCGGAGGATCATCGTTCCATTGAACTTGCGCGCCAGCAAAAAGTTATAAAGAGCCGTTCTCACACCGCCGATGTGCAATGCTCCGGTAGGACTGGGCGCAAAACGAACGCGAACCTCTCTCATAATCTCATATCAAAATACCGTTGCAAGGTAAAGGGTTTCGGGGATAAGGCAAAGGCGTCAATGGTCAATCGTGAATAAGCCCCTGCTGCTTATCTTAAAGCTTTGTTCCAGGTCGTTAACCCGGGAGTCGCACGAACTCACTCACGATTCACGCCTCACGATTCACGACAGCGATACACGAAATCTCCACATTCACATCCTTCGGAAGCCGGCTTACTTCCACAGTTTCGCGCGCGGGCGGATGCTCGGTAAAATACTGGCCGTAGATCTCATTCACTTTCGGAAAATTTCCCATGTCCTTCAGAAAGATAGTGCATTTCACCACATCCCTGAACGTAAAACCAGCTGCCTTCAGTACCTCGCTCAGGTTGATCATCACCTGGGTTGTTTCATCCTCAATGTTTCCCGTAATGAGGTTTCCGGAAGATCTCTGGATAGCGATCTGCCCGCTGATAAACAACATGTTCCCGGCGCGGACGGCCTGGCTGTACGGTCCGATGGGTTCGGGGGCTTGCGAAGAATAAACAACGGTATTTGACATGGTTTTGCTTTTTATTTGTCTTCAGGAATTCCCCAAAAATAGTTATATCTGCAAAGCGAATTTCCAAATGCGCATGAAAATTTTAGTTATCGGAGAATACATCCACTTTGAAGAATGCAGGCACAAACTGGGCGAACATGACTATACGCATCTTCAATCGCACAGGGACGCAGAAAAAAATCTCACCACCCATGATGTGGTCTTCGATTTTGTGATCGACCAAACACCCGGGTTCTTCAAAACATACGCGGCTACACCCGTCACCGGTTTTCTCAATGCCTGCCGGATCAACCTTGCATCGTTAGCGCATACGGCGGAGGGTAGAATGAAATGCACCATGTTTGGTTTCAATGGTTTACCTACCCAATTCAACAGGGAATTTTTGGAAGTATCCGTTATTAAGACAGATGACACAGTCTTGCTGAAAAAGATCTGTCAGCAATTGAATACAGAATTCTTACTGGTGGATGATCGTGTGGGATTGGTGACTCCGAGGGTGATCTGCATGATCATCAACGAAGCCTATTACACCGTTCAGGAAGGAACCGCCAGCCGTGAAGATATTGACCTGGCAATGAAGTTAGGCACCAATTATCCCTACGGACCATTCGAGTGGTGCGAAAGGATAGGGTTGAAAAATGTATATGAATTGCTCGAGGCCATTTACGACGATACGAAGGATGAAAGATACAAGATCTCGGGGTTGATGAAGAAGGAGTATCTTAGCCATTAGGGCATGCACATCACGGCAACTGGTAGCTGGCAGCCAACCGGCAACTATTCCACCGTCACCGACTTTGCCAGATTCCTCGGCTGATCGACGTTGCAACCGCGCATGACGGCGATGTGATAGGAAAGAAGTTGAAGGGGTATGACCGAGACCATCGGCATAAGGGCTTCATGAACCTGAGGAACTTCGATCACAAACTCAGACATCTTCGGGATGAGCCTATCTCCTGCGGTGACAACGGAGATCACTCTTCCCTTGCGCGCCTTTACTTCCTGAATATTGGAAACGATCTTTTCGTAGGAGCTGTCATTCGTCGCGATGAAAACAACCGGCATCTCATTATCGATAAGCGCGATCGGACCGTGTTTCATTTCTGCGGCAGGATATCCTTCGGCGTGGATGTAGGATATTTCTTTTAGCTTCAGCGCGCCCTCAAGCGCAACGGGGAAATTATAACCCCGACCCAGGTACAGAAAATTGCGCGCGTCCTTGAAGGTTTCCGCGATCCTTTCAATCTGGTCGTTTAACTTTAACGCCTGCTCCACCTTTGAGGGGATGTTTTCCATCTCCACCAGCAGCTCGTGAAATTTTCCGTCAGTGATGGATCCCTTCTTTTGCGCCACGATCAGGGCGATCATATTCAACACGGTGAGCTGCGCAGTGAAGGCCTTCGTGCTCGCCACACCGATCTCCGGACCCGCGTGTGTGTAGGCTCCGGCATGTGTTGCACGCGGTATGGAAGAACCCACAACATTACAAACACCGAAAATGATTGCGCCCTTCGATTTGGCAAGGTCAATAGCGGCCAGCGTGTCGGCCGTTTCCCCTGACTGTGAAATTGCAATGACCACATCGCCTTCGCGGATGACAGGATTGCGATAGCGGAACTCAGAGGCGTATTCTACCTCGACAGGAATGCGGCAAAATTCTTCAAAGAAATACTCGGCAACCAGTCCCGCGTGCCAGGAAGTCCCACAGGCTATGATAATGATCCGGTCTGCATGAACCAGCTTGTTGATATACTCGCTCAAGCCGCCGAGGATCAAACAGCCGGATTGAGAATCCAGCCTGCCGCGCATGCAATCGCTGATGGATTTCGGTTGCTCAAAGATCTCCTTGAGCATGAAATGATCAAAGCCACCTTTTTCAATTGCCTCGAGTTCCATGTCCACCTTTTGGATATAAGGTGTCAGGGGAAGGTTTGAGGTATTTCTCACCGTCAGCTTATTATCCTTAATAACAGCTACTTCCTGGTCATTCATATACACAACTTTTTTCGTGTATTCCACGATGGGCGTCGCATCCGAGGCGAGGAAAAATTCTTCCTGTCCCACGCCGATCACAAGAGGACTGCCCTTTCTGGCGGCCACCAGCAGATCAGGCGCATCGACGGACAAGATCACGATGGCATAGGCTCCGATCACCTTGGTAAGGGCAAGCCTTACTGCTTCTTCCAGTGAACAGTCTTCCTCGTCCTTGATGTCTTCGATGAAGTGAATGAAAACTTCAGTATCAGTTTCGCTTTTAAAGCGGTGTCCTTTATTGATCAATTCCTGTTTTAGGGAGCTGTAGTTCTCGATTATGCCGTTGTGAATAATGGCGAGCTTGCCGGAAGAGGACTGATGCGGATGGGCATTGACATCATTGGGTTCACCGTGTGTTGCCCAGCGCGTATGACCAATGCCGATATAGCTGTGGAGATCCTTGTCTTTCAGATGGTTTTCAAGCTCGGAGACTTTCCCTTTCTTTTTATAGATGTTCAGTCCGCCGTTGAGGAGGGCGATTCCCGCGCTGTCATAGCCGCGATATTCAAGTCGCTTCAATCCTTTAATGATCACGTCACTGGCCTGGCGATGGCCAACGTAAGCAACAATTCCGCACATGATGGGTTTTCTTTAAGGTGTTACCGGATTTGCCCGAGTGTAAAATATCCTAAGTTTTACATCATCCTTTGAGAACACTGTTCTGGAAACGCTTCTCGCAGCCTGAGGATTTACAGGAAACAACGCCAGGTACTTCAACCTGTTGTCATTGATCCCGTCCTCGTCATCCTTATTGAGAAAAAGGCGCTGCGCAAATAGCGTTATGAACCCTGAATACCTGCTTTCATCCTCGTTGTATCCAATGGGGGCAATAGCGCTGCCGTCGGACGACGGGGAATAGTAGTTGTCGCTTGAAACAATAAAATATCTCCATTGGGTCAACAGGTTGACATCCGCCGCCACCCTGGTATTCAGGAACTGATCCGAGTTATTATTCATCAGACGGAAGATTAGCGTCGACGGAGGCTTCAGGCCCGCCGGCGCCTCCACGTTTTCAATTACGAATTCAGCGGAGTTGATCAGTATGTTGTCAACAGTATCCGCAAATGAGTAAAAGGGGGCGAGATCCAGTTTTGTGATGACCGGAGCGCCGCTTTGAAGATACCGAAGGCCGCTCAGCGGTTCTATGTTTTCATACGGCTGCATGGCATCAAGTTCAGTACCCGTTCGTTCAGCCTCGATTTTTGTGAAACTGGCGTAGTCAACACCAAGAGCTCTCGCTAAGGTATCCTTTACTGCCCCTCCATCATCAAGTGTATGATAATGCAAAAAAACACGGCTGACCTGGCCTGACGGGCTAACGACATTCATTCCTAAAATGCCGGGGTTGTCAGCCGCCGGAATGAGTGCGAGGCCTCTGATCTGCGCCTTAAAAATGGCCGCCGGTAAGCCGGCTTTTATTGCATCGAAGACTCTCATCCCGAACGCGTCGTTCAATCGCCCTGCGGCCAGCAAAGTGTCCTGTTGATTACTGATTAATGTAGCCTGCTTCTGAAGTGAATCATAATCAACGGTTACTCTCGCTTCTCCTATCGCCTCAGTGCTATATTGGAGAGCGGGTGATGTGGCGTAATACCGATTATTATCATAAAGTGTAAGCGTATCCCCGGTGATCTCATGTATGGAAAATCTTTTTTCTTCAACACCGGAGAATCCATAAGCGTGAAAATTCATTCTGAATTGAACGGTAATCGAATCATAAACAGCGTTGGCATCGAATGCGGTGGTGCTGATGGGGACAATCGTAAGGAAGGACTTTGCTTCTATCTTCCCGAATTGATTGTCCTGGTATTGACCTACCAGGATTCCATCGACATAATTTATCTGTCCATTGATAACAATGGGTCTCAGGTCGGTGATTAAGGAATCAATAACAAGGATGCTGCTGGTATTCAGAGGAATATCAACAAAGCCAACCTGAAATCTTTTGTTGGGATTTTTAAATCCTAGAATGCTGGTTTCATCTTCACATGAAAAAAAAAATAAGGCAACTGCCAGCACG
>JBBEBN010000034.1:0-8368 GCA_040882305.1 Cyclobacteriaceae bacterium | reverse complement strand
ATAAGTGGTGGTGAGGAGCACAATTACCAGACCTGCTACCGCACTCGCACAGAACCATATTAGCGTTGAACCGATAGCAAATTGAAAATTTGACAGCCATCGATCCACTGCATACCATGCGGGATAGACAGCCAGGACGAACGCGATCAGGCAGAGCCAAACGTATTGCTTGTTCATGAGAACAAAAATGTCTTTGATGCCAGCACCCAATACCTGGCGAAGCCCGATCTCCTTAGTACGATTGACAATGTTCAACCCTGACAAACCAAATACTCCCAGGCAAGAAACGACGATTGCAAGAAAAGTAGAGAATCCCATTACGTTCATCCAACGCTCGTACGCCTCATATTGAAGGCGGACATTCTCATCCAGAAATTCGTATTCAAACGGCTTGTCGGGCGAAAGAGCCTTAAATGCGGTTTGCAATTTGCCAATTGCTTCAGAAAGGTTTTGCGAAGAGACCTTGACGAGTGCATATTGAAACCTGCCAAATTTGCTATCCATTGTCAAGAACATAGGGTCTATTGACCGTTCAAGGGAAAGGAAATGATGGTCTTTGACAACACCAATTACCCTGGACCCAGGCCTGGCCTCGTCAAGCCGAAGTTTGACGCCTCGGATAACTCTTGGAGCAACGCCGGTCCAAGCGATGTGAGCTGATCAGCGGTTGCAGTAAATGGCTCACCATCACCTTTTTTGAAAGATGAGAAATCGAATCTCTTGTTGTCAACGCGATAAATGTGCATCGCGTTAGAATGGAAGTTGTCAAAACTACTTTCATCACGGACGAACAGAAAAATGAAAATAGCGAATGCAACTGCGACACTCAGCCCAAACGAATTGATTGCCGAATACAATTTGCGCCTCATTATGTTCCTGAGGGCGACTTTGAAATAGTTTCTAAGAATGACGGTATTCATGATAGTCGACGGTTTTAGAATGGCCCGTCCTGACGAAATGGCTGAAAATTCTTTGAATCGGCGTCAGTGGTTCCTGCGGCGGTGGTGCTATGAAAATTTCTTTCATAGTCGTCGCGTGTAACCCATTATGTCTAAGGTCGGTTGATCCAACGAAAGTCAATGAAGATTGGAATAAATCGTTTTCTCTATTCCGTCCGCTTTGCGATTTGCACTTTGTCAATGAACTGTTTAGACTGAGGATAGCCATATCGGACCTTTTTAGTCAAGATTTGTGCAATTTCGCGTATCTCCGGAGTAAAAAAAAATGACGGCCAATTCAACAGCACGCCTAACAACTTGCCTGATAAAGAAATAACATAATCCATGTAACCATTTGAAACAACCGGGATTAATAAGTTTAGAAGACTTAATCCATTTCCCATGTTCCGCAGCTATATCAAAACCGCCTGGAGAAATTTGCTCAAGAGTAAAACATACTCAATGATCAACATTTCCGGCCTGGCTATCGGCCTTGCTTGCGCATTGGCCATTGGTCTTTTCATCCAGGACGAATACAGTTACGACCGGTTCCATGCCAACGCAAGCAATATCTACCGGGTTGTCCAGCAGCAAAATCAGGCCGGAGAACTTTACCAAGTGGCCTCCAGTCCCGGGCTATTGGGTAAGGCCCTGGAAGCGGATTTCCCCGAAGTAGTTAAATCATGTCTCCTGGGAGGCCGCCGTTCCGGTGTCCTGCAGCAGGGGACGATCACGGTTGAATCCTCTGCTATAACTATGGCAGACCCGGGATTTCTCAAAATATTTGACTTCCAGTTGTTGATGGGCAATCCGGATAAAGTCTTTACGGAACCCAATCAGGTTGTGATCACAGATCGGATGGCTGCCATTTTATTTGGTCGTGACTGGATGAGAGAAAGTCAACTCCTGGGCAAAACGATCATCTACCGTAGAAAGCAGGGAGAAAGGGGAACACTGGTGGATGAGCTCATTCTGGCCGGTGTGGTCAAGGAGCCTCCTGTTAATTCGCATATACAATTCGAAGTGGCCCTCGCCTATGACCCTAAACCGTATGACAACAGTAGTTGGAACAGCAACAATTTTCTCACCTATATCGAATTGAACCCTGACGCAAATCCAGACAACCTGAACCGCAGCTTACTAATTACATTAACAAGTATCGCCCGGCAGCGAGCAGCAGTTTCGAGCCACCTGTATTTTATCTTCAGCCCCTCACCGACATCTACCTTCATTCAGAATTTGATTTCCACACTGACTGGACCAAGACCAGCAGCATCGTCTATGTTCGAATTTTTTTTGCTGTAGGAATGATTGTGTTGTTGATTGCTGTTTTCAACTTCATCAACCTGTCGACTGCGCGAGCGGTTCGCAGGGCAAAAGAGGTTGGCATACGCAAGACGATTGGCGCTTATCGAAGCCAACTGATCACTCAGTTCCTGTCCGAATCTTTCCTGATCACGTGCATTTCAGTTGCTCTTGCACTTGTGCTGTTGAACATTGGACTGCCATTTCTAAATGCCCTTGCTTCCAAGTCACTGGCGCTGCCGCTCACACCCAGCTTTGCAATAGCCCTATTTTTATTCATGCTCTTGGTCAGTCTGTTAGCTGGTTTTTATCCTGCGGTTTACTTATCCGGCTTTCGGCCCACGAAAGTGCTCAAGGGCGTGTTCAACATTCGCTCAGGTCAAAGATTCCGGCAGGTTCTTGTGGTCACGCAATTTACTTTCACCGTCATCCTGGTGGCGGGCTCAATTATTATTTACAAGCAACTTGGTTTTCTCCGCGACAAAGACCTTGGTTTCGACAAATCACAGTTAATCTACGTGGAAACAGGCAATCTTTCCAAGAAAAATGCGCAGTTGCTCATGATGGACCTTCAAAAACAGAGCGCAATCACCAGTGCATCATCCGCTTCCAATAGCCTCATCGATGTCATGAACGGTACCATAGATTTCGAATGGGAAGGAAAATTACCGGAAGATAAGTTTTTGATCACACGACTTAATACGGACCCGTGGTATCTATCGACAACGGGGATGAAACTTATCAGTGGAAGGAATTTTAGTCCTGAAATAGCGACCGATACAACCACTTATATTATTAATGAGAGTGCCGCAAGGCGTATGGGATGGACTCCTGTTGAAGCCCTGGAAAAGAGCTTCACGCTACATGGTGTGAAAGGGCTGATCATCGGAGTCGTTGAAGATTTTCACTTCAGGCCGATGACAGCGTCAATCGAGCCGTTGGTTTTCGGCTACATGCCCAGTCGATATTATTCCGGTATTATGGTAAAGGCTGGCCCAAATCGCGTGAGAGAGTCAATTGCCTTGATCGAAGAACTTTATAAGAAGTACGAGTCTGCTACACCAGTACATTACAACTTCATTGACCAGCGGTTGGAAAACCAATACCAGTTCGAGCAAAGGACTGGTAAAGTCGTGTTCTTCTTTTCCCTTCTGGCAATTTTTGTTGCATGTCTGGGACTCTATGGTCTGGCCACGTTCAATGCCGAAAGACGAACTAAAGAGATCGGAATCAGAAAAGTGTTGGGTGCCTCGGTAATAAACGTTGGCGCGTTGCTTTCGAGGGATTTTATCTACCTCGTTGTGCTCAGCATTACCATCGCTTCGCCAGTTGGTTATTTCCTAATGCGTAACTGGCTGGAAGGATTTGTTTACCGAATCGAGTTGAACTGGCTTTTTTTTGCAGCTGCCGGTTCTCTCCCATTGTCTATAGCGGTCCTGACAGTATTCTACCAGGCTGTTGCCGCAGCGCGCATGGATCCTGTGAAAAGTTTGAGATCGGAGTAGATTAACTGAATTTTGATCGAGCTGAAGGAAAAGCTATCGAACCTAAAAAAGCCTGAAATCTTAAAGACTCCAGGCTCTTTTGATCCAGGTAGCGGCGGGGAGTTGATCCCCCTCCGCCCTGGCGGATATGAAGCCAACCTTCGACCAGCGGCAGTCTTGAAGAATTTCTCTTTCCGGATAGCATCCTGGGGTGTTTTGACACTCCTCGTAATAAACCATTTCGAACGGAGTGTATTTGCGAATCGATCTTGTCATTCCGGCATTGTGTTGAGCTAGTTCTCTTCTCCAGATCTTTATAATGACCTTTGTAAAAAAACATACTTCAGACTTCTTGCAATGTAGGCGTAATACACTGTAGACCGGAGCGGACGAATATCGAACCTTTCCTTGATGGCTTGGCTGGCTTCAAGGATTTCAGCGATCAATTCAAAGGCTCACCTAGTCACCTAGTTATTGCTTCGTAACTAAAGTACCGGGTGTGGAATAGGGCATAAGAAAGGCCTGAATTTGCTATTATCAGAACAGCTGCCGGGGTATTGAAAAGCAAGGCAAAAAAGACTGCAATAAAGACGATCATGGTGTTAAGCCGGGCTGTTTCGATATGGGCGATTTGGCTTAAAGCAAGGCCTGACTTATGGGCAAGACCTTCCTGGCTCATGCCGCGGTCCCCCTCGCGTTCTTGAGGTTCCCAGCGAATCGACTTAGTAACTGAACGGACTCATCTTTTACATAAACAGGCTTCGTCAATTATCCGCCGAACGCATTGACAACTGTAAGACCGAAGTTATGCTATACTTGAGGCCCGGTCTTGTGTCAATGAGTAATTCCCTTCCAGCATGTCTTATCTTGCAGATTCCGCCTGCTTTTGAATATATCTGTGCCTGCAATAGCCTTCCATCCTTCCACTCCATATCAACTACAAATCCACCGCGGGCACATAGACCTTTCACTTTTCCTGTTGGCCATTTTTTTGGAAGTGCCGGCAGCAGTTCGATAAGACCCTCATGACTTTGCAATAACATTTCAGCCACCCCAGCAGCAGCACCAAAATTCCCATCGATCTGAAAAGGAGGATGCATGTCAAAGAGATTATCTGCGGACTTTTCCTTTAAAATTGTATTAAACACCTTAAGTGCTTCATCGCCTTTCTTTAGTCGGGCCCAAAGGTTGGTTACCCAGGCAGCACTCCACCCCGTGTCGGCACCTCCATGGTCAAGGCGATACGCGAGCGATCTCTCTGCAGCTGTCGCCAATTCGACCGTCTCTGTTTTATTGATAGATCCGCCGGGATACAGCGCATACAAATGTGATAGATGTCGGTGCCCTGGTTCAATCTCCTCGTAAGGCTCCTTCCATTCCAGTATCCTGCCATCCGGTCCAATCGATGTTTTCAACAAATCTTCTCTCGCCATTTTTACCTGCGCGATAAAGTGATCATCGTCACCCAACAAGTCTGCGGCTTCAATGAAATTCCCAAACAACTCATCCACAATTTGCTGATCATGAGTAGGGCCCATACTAATGGTACCCCTGCTGCCATCGGGAGCTTTAAATGCATTTTCCGGCGAAGAAGCCGGACCGGACACCAGTTTACCTGTTTTAGGGTCGGGAACCAGCCAATTCATATAAAACTGAACAGCTCCCTTTAGTAGCGGATAAACTTCCTTTAAGTATTCCTTATCCAATGTAAATGCATAATGTTCCCATAGATGCTGACATAGCCAACCGCCGGCACCTGGACTTAAACCCCAAGAAGGGTGCTCTCCGGGTGACGTAAAGCCCCATACGTTGACAACCGTGTTCACACACCAGCCCTTCATGCCAAACTGTAACGAAGCTGAACGGGTAGCGGGTTGATGAATTGCCCAAAGGAAATCGGCAAGCGAGACATGCAGGTCGCCGAGATTCGTGCTTTCTGCAGGCCAGTAGTTCATCTGCAGATTGATGTTCGTATGGTAATCGCCATTCCAGGCGGTTTGAACCTTATTACTCCAGATTCCCTGCAGGTTAGGAGGCAGAGTATGCTGCCGCACGGATGATATCAATAAATATCGGCCATATTGAAAATACAATTGTGTCAGGTACGGTTCATCTTCCGTCGCACCAATCTTCTTTATAAGCTCATCTGTCGGAACCTGATCACCTGATTTCCCGGGCAGGCAAAACCGGACCCGGTCGAAATATTTTCGATAATCATTGATATGGTCCTGTCGCAGATCGTGATATGACCGGGCAAATGCTTTTGCGATTGTTTGTTTGGTTATGGTATTATAGTCCTTCCCCTTGTAAACCGGATAGAAGGGAAGGTAATCGGTAGACGCGGTCAAAAGTAAGATCACTTCGTCGGCTCCGCTGACAATAAGTTTATTTGCGGAAGTGTGTTGCTTTCCTCCCGTCTGCCTGGCTTTCAGTCTGACCCGGTACTGCATTCCTTGCCCGCCTTCACCGTTGTCAAGCGTTCCCTCCATGGTCAACTCATCATTTATCCCAACGGTCGAAAACTGTTCGGGCCTCGTTAAATCCGCTGAGAAACTGATTGCCCCTTTCGTATCAGCTGACAATCTGATCACAAGAAGATTTGCAGGGGCGCTGACAAAATACTCCCTTTTAAAAACAATACCATCTTGCTTGTATGTTACATAGGCGATCGCATTTTCAATGTCGAGGCTTCTGTAATATTCCGTATAATGCTCCTTGCGTTCAAAATCAAGCCATAAGTCACCCAGCGTCTGAAAACTACCATAAGGAACACAGGCTCCCCGTCCCAACCCACTTCCCTGCCCTTTACATACTTGCGTCCGGTTAGTAAGTTCCGTCGCTTCGCGAAAGCGGCCGTTAAACAAGAGATTACGTATGGAATCGAGATACTTTGGGGCATCGGTATTATCATTATCTGACTGGCCACCGCTCCATAAAGTTTTTTCATTGAGTTGAACCCTTTCCGTATGGACATCTCCGAACACCATTGCCCCAATATTCCCGTTGCCAAGAGGAAGGGCTTTCGTCCACTCTAAGTCGTCAGAGGTGTTAAAGGGTTGGTCGGGAGCCAAGGCATTGGCGGGTTGCCTGTACCATAGTTGCAATGGAGGTTGCTGTGCATAGACCTTATCGACGGCAAGGGATAAAACAATAAAAAGCAAAATCAGGTGGTTCGGCATACGCGGTATCACTACCAGACTTAAAACGCGAATTTTCCGCTTTGTGTAATCTTCGTTAATCGAAATCATAAAACAGATTCGAATGAATAATCTCCCGAGCCAACGCGAAAGACCGCGTAATCATCCTGCATTCCCATGAAATCTATTCCACCGACCCGCTTGACGCTTCTGCCGCCTTCTTTGACCGTCTTAAATTCACTGGTCGGAATGTACAAGGTCGCCGTCGTATTTGCGGGTATTTGAATTTCAATTTCAAATTTATCATTCTGCTGTTTCCAGTGGCTGACAATGGTGCCGCGAATCGTTTCGAATTCTCCTTTCACCCAAGCTGACTGTTTGATCACTCCCGGTTTAATAATGAAGTGTTTAAATCCCGGATGCTCGTCATCCACGTTAATGCCCACCACAGATTTCCATACCCATTCACCCACAGCGCCAAAGGCCATATGATTGAATGAATTCATGTTTGGCGACTGGAAAGTACTGTCACTTTTGAAGCCATCCCATCTCTCCCAAATGGTTGTCGCGCCCATCTCGACCATATGGCCCCAAGAGGGGGCGCTGCGCAAATTAATCAGTCGCCAGGCTTCATCGTGATGCCCATTTCGCGTTAACTCCAACATCATCCGGTGTGTCGTCTGCATGCCCGTTGATAAATGACCTTTATAGTTTTGGATCGCTTCCAGCAGATACCCGGTAACCTTCGAACGCAAATCTTTCGACACCAGGTTTAAATTTAACACCAGCGCATATCCGGCTTGCGTGTTGCCTTTCACACGTCCATCGCTTAAGACAAATTCGCGATTGAACTCAGACTTGATTTCCTTATACAGCGCTGCATACCTGGTGGCGTCACGTGTAAATCCCAAGACATTCGCCATCCTGGATAAAAGGTCAGTCGAGTGCGCAAAAAAAGCAGTGGCAAATAGATCTTTGGCTACTTCACTTGACTCGCGAGGATATTCCTTTAATCCAGTCATCGATCCATTAAGCCAGTCCCCGTAATCTCCGCCACGGCTATTCCGCCAGATCAAATCGGGGTTTCGTTCATGTATAAATTTAACCCAACGGACCGCCGCTTCATACTGTTGTTCAAGAATTCGTTTATCCCCATAATTCAGGTAGGTGAGCCATGGGATGATGATTCCGGCGTCGCTCCACGCAGGGCCATACTCGGCGTTGTACCATCGCAGCCAGTCAAGGTCCGAGGGGTGCGGTGCAAGGTTCGGAAACCGGCCATCTTCAAGCTGAGAATCGCGGATGTCCGCCACCCATTTTGTCAGGAAGCCCGCCATATCCATGTTATACATCGAGGTCTGAGCAAAGGCCTGCATGTCACCCAACCACCCAAAGCGTTCCGTGCGCTGAGGGCAATCGGTCGGAGCACTGTGCATGTTACCACGTTGAACAAATTGCACGCAGTGAATGATTTGATTTACTAACGGTATCTAACTCTAAAATT
>JBBEBN010000033.1:0-8386 GCA_040882305.1 Cyclobacteriaceae bacterium | reverse complement strand
TGATCAGAGACGAGGACGAAAATCCGCTAAGCGAAGAATTTGCCCCCGATGAAGAGTTAGATGTTTTAACCGACGACCTGAAACACCATGCTTAAGAAAATTTTATATCAATGCCTCACAGCAGGAGGAATGGCATTAGCTTTTTCGGCCTGTGCGCCAACCATCGTTCAAAAATCAGCGAACAGAACAGTGCCCTCAAGTTTTAACAACTCAGTGGACACCACCAATACGGCGACAGTCAACTGGAAGACGTTTTTCACAGACCCCTATCTGACTGCACTAATCGATACTGCGTTGAAAAATAATCAGGAGCTGAATATTACTTTGCAGGAAATCGAGCTCTCCAGGAATGAAGTTAGGGCCAGAAAAGGAGAGTACCTCCCTTTTGTAGACTTGCGGGCGGGTGCCGGCTTTGAAAAGCCAGGCAGGTATACCCACCAGGGGGCCACAGATGCCACGACGGAGTTTGAGCCGGGAAAAGAAATGCCCGAGCCCTTGCAGGATTATGTTTTGGGGGCCTTCGCCTCCTGGGAGGTCGATATCTGGCACAAGCTGCGGAATTCGAAAAAATCATCAGTACTTAGATATTTCTCTTCCGTTGAGGGTAGAAATTTCATGGTCACAAATATTATTGCAGAGATTGCCAACTCCTACTTCGAGTTGCTGGCGCTCGACAATCAATTGGAGATCCTGAAAATTAATGTCGAAATACAACAGGACGCCCTCCGAATAGTCAGAATGCAGAAAGCCGCTGCCCGGATTACGGAGCTGCCTGTGCGAAAGTTTGAAGCGGAGGTCCTGAAGAATCAAAGCCGTCGATATTATATTCAGCAACAGATCACAGAAACCGAGAACAGAATTAATTTTCTCCTCGGAAGGTATCCTCAGGCCATACCGAGAAATTCACAAGACTTTAATGATCTGATACCCGCGACCATTCGCACGGGAGTCCCATCGCAATTACTGGAGAATCGTCCTGATGTTAAACAGGCCGAGCTCGAACTGGCGGCGGCCAAGCTGGACGTCAAGGTGGCGCACGCGAATTTTTATCCTTCTCTGGGCATCACCGCTGGTATAGGTGTTCAGGCATTTGATCCGGGCTATCTGGCGAAGACGCCGCAATCAATGATCTATTCGGTTATTGGCGATGTTACCGCCCCATTGATCAATCGTAATGCGATAAAAGCGATGTACTATAACGCTAATGCGAAGCAGACACAGGCAGTTTATAATTATGAGCGAACGATTTTAAACGCATATTTTGAGGTGACAAATCAGCTCTCCATGATCAGTAACCTGGAGAAAAGCTACGACCTGAAGGCGAAGGAGGTGCAGGCGCTTACTGAATCGATCACTATTTCAAACAATCTCTTCAAATCCGCCAGGGCCGACTATATGGAAGTACTGCTGACCCAGCGCGATGCGCTGGAATCCAAATTTGAGCTCATTGAAACAAGAAAGGAACAAATGAGCGCATTGGTCAACATTTACCAGGCATTGGGTGGCGGATGGAATTGAACGCCAACTAAATATTTGCTGCATGTATGTCATAAAATCAACCTTAATTTCTGCGTAGTGTATTTGCCGCCGGTTACTCGACGAATGGTTTTTTGCGCAGAAATGGAATGAATGATGTTGCAAAAAACACGTTGGAACTGTAAACCTTCACGGTGTTTTATCTGGCCTTTTTGTATGATCGGAAATCTTTTCTGCGTACGTTGCTTGAGAAGCCGAAGGAGTGTGGAGGATTTTCACCGACATTTTCTGTCGAATGAATTGAAGGATTCACTACTTTCATTCCATCCAATACAAGGGGTGCGCCAATACTTTGAAAATGAGATTTATAAGATCTTTTTGTGCAGTTGCCCTTGTCTTATCTGGTTTTCTATCGGAAGCCCAGAACGCGACGCGACCTCCAAACATCATTTTTATACTCAGTGACGACCTGAGTTGGGGGGATCTGGGGTGCTTCGGTCAGGAAAAAATAATGACACCGAACATTGATCGCATCGCGCATGAGGGGATCAGATTCACTCAGGCCTATGCGGGAAATACCGTTTGCGCCCCTTCGCGTTCATCCCTGATGCAGGGGCTGCATCAGGGGCACGCAAGAGTGCGAAGCAATGGTTACAACTCCTACCGCGAATCCCTCCAGCCAGGCGATGTTACGGTGGCGTCGATACTGAAACAGGCTGGTTACAAGACCGGACTTTTTGGAAAATGGGGACTGGCCCTTCACAACCAGCCCGGTGTTCCCAACCATATGGGCTTCGATGAGTTTTACGGTTATCTTAATCAGCAACAGGCTCACACTTATTATCCTGAGTTTCTTTATCACAACCAGGAAAGGGTATATTTCCCGGGCAACGCGCCACACTTTGAATATGAGAATTATTCAAAAAGAAGTTCCTATGACGAAGATGGAAAGGTGAGACCAAACGGAATAAAAGATCCATCAAAAGCAAAGTACTCATTTGATGTCTACTGCGAGCGGTCGCTTGAGTTCGTGAAGAAGAATAAAGACAATCCGTTCTTTTTATATCTGGCGTACACGCCGCCGCACGGACCGCTGATAGTACCCGACCTGGGTGCGTATCGCGACAACGACTGGCCTATCCAGCACAAAGAATGGGCCGCTATGATCACCAGGATGGATACGGAGGTCGGAAAATTGATGACGCTCCTCGATGAACTTGCGATCGATGATAATACTATCATATTCTTCGCGTCGGACAACGGTTACTCCACGGCTTACGAAAACAGGTATCTTCACGAGACTCCGGGACCGGGCCTCGACGAGTTTTTCACGCTGAGGGGGCCGACACGAGGCATGAAAGGCCAAACCTACGATGGGAGCTTTCACGTGCCGGCGATGGTGAGATGGCCGTCGAAGATTGCGCCCAATCAGGTGAGCGATCATGTCTGGGCCTTCTGGGATTTCCTTCCCACGGCGGCGGAGCTCGCGGGAGCAAAAGCCCCGAAAAACATCGATGGACTTTCAATCGTGCCTACACTGCTGGGAAAAGGCAAGCAGAAGCAACATGAATATCTGTACTGGGAATTTGAGCAGAATCAGGCGGTGCGCAAGGGTAAATGGTTTGCGCGTCGGGAAAATGGTGGCAAAATCGAGCTATACGATCTTGAGGCCGACGCCAAACAATCGAAAGACCTTGCAGAAGGGAACCTGAAGCTCGTGAAACAGATGGAGAAGATCATGGAAGTAGCACATACACCGAGTGACGTCTGGCCAAGTCCGGGCGAAACACCGGAAGGTTTTAAGGATAGAATGAGACAGAACAACATTCCGGAGCGACCTGACAATCGCAGTCTTTATTGAGAACCAATTCGACAAACAAGAAGTATGTCACGATTGAATCGCGTAAAAACCGGACTCCTCGCATTAGGACCCGGTCTCTTTTTGATTGGTTACAATATCGGAACCGGCAGCATCGTAACCATGTCTAAAGCCGGAGCTACCTACGGGATGGCCTTGCTTTGGCTCCTTCTGCTGAGCTGTGTTTTTTCTTACGTCCTGATGGTGTGCTATGGAAAACTGACCATCGTGTCAAAACGAACTGCGCTTAACAATTTTAAAACAGAATTTTCCAGCTTTAATATTGGTAAGGCAGTGGGGATATATATCATGGTGGCCCTCATCATTGGCGAGCTTCTTGCGCTCCAAGGGACAACAAGTCTCCACTTTTCCGCGTCGCTGGACTGGCGGGATTGGCGATGGGACTGATATTCCTTTTCCTGCCCCAGGCGCCACCTGCTATTATCATTTTTTCCCAGGCATTTCAAGCGATGTTATTGCCGGCCGTGGTGATACCTGCGGTGATACTGATTAACAGAAAAAGCATTATGAAGGGGCATGTAGCTGGCCGATGGACGAATGTCGGTCTTGCATTGACGCTGATATTCTCGCTGGTAACCGCAGGGTTTGCTATCATTGATATATGGTAGCGGTAGGAGCGTTGAGGTGTAGCGCTGATTTACTTAAGCGGGATTGCCAGTACAGAATTATATACGGTTCTTGCATGAGATTGAACTACATCAAAACCTAACGTATTGACCATGAAAAATAATCGCCGAAATTTTTTGAAGCTTGCCGGCATGGCTGGTGCAGGATTGGTTGTGAATACCGGACAGGCGCAACACTCGGGCTCGTACGAACGGAAAAAAGAACAGACTTTTAACATGCATGCTTATGCAGCACCCAAACTCGAAACAGTAAGAGTTGGACTCATTGGTGTAGGCAGTCGTGGGTCAGGAACCGTGCAACGCCTGGCCGCCGTTGAAGGAGTTGAGATCAAGGCGCTCTGCGATATCATTCCGGGGAATGTTCACGCTTCGATTGAATCTATCAAGGAGTACCGCCATAAGCCTGACGCTTACACCGGTGGCGAAGAGGAATGGAAGAAGGTATGCGATCGGAAGGATATCGATCTGATATACATCGCTACACCGTGGGACCTTCATGCGCCCATCGCGATCTATGCAATGAAGCATGATAAGCATGTTTATACCGAATTGCCTGTTGCGACAACCCTGGAGGAATGCTGGGAAGTCATTGAAACATCCGAACAGATGCGCAAGCATTGCTTTATGGGATGTGGTTCCTGCCACGATGGAATGTCGGCCGTGGTGCTGAACATGGCGCGCGATGGATTCTTTGGAGACCTTATCCACGGCGAAGGTCACTACATTCACGACAGGGTATCGGGTTATGAAGATCGCTGGGTGCGTGACAAGAACGGATGGTATGGTTACAGACCCTGGAGGTTAAAGGAGAACATTGACAGGAATGGCACTCTTTATCCACAACACGGATTGGGGCCTGTCGCGCAATTGATGGACCTGAACTACGGCGATCAGATGGATAATATGGTTTCGATCTCGAGCAATGATTTTTCTATGGGGCCGAAAATGAAGGATCTCGCCTCTAAGGATTCATACTTTGAGCCGTACGTCGGTCTTAAATTCAGAGGTAACATGAATACCACCATCATCCGCACCAGGCGCGGACGGACCATCATGTTGCAGCACGATATCAGCAGCCCGCGGCCCGGTGAAAGATTCAAGATGATCAGCGGCACAAAAGGCGTCTACATGGCCGGCCCCTCACGACTTGCGACGGGCGAAGAATGGATGGAGAAAGAAGAATTCGATGCGCTGGTGAAAAAATATACGCCGCAGCTGAGCCACAACTTCAAGGAGAAGCTCGCACAGGCCGGTGGGCAGCGCGGTAATCGATCCTATGAACAAGTTACCGCGAGCGACTGGAGACTCATTGATTGCCTTCGCAATGGACTTCCGCTGGAGATGGATGTGTATGATGCGGCGCTCTGGAGCTGTATTACTCCCTTAAGCGAGTGGTCCGTTGCACGCGAGGGAATGACGATAAAAGTACCTGACTTTACACGCGGCGCCTGGAAAACGAACTCGCGCAACATGGATATTACGCTCCAGAAGGGCGGAACGACGAAACTGGTCAAGCTTACCTGAGTTCCCCTGGTTATACATTGTGCGATCAATACCATGCAGAGTAAAAATAATAGGAAATAGAGTTCTTTGCATATATCATTCCGCTCGTGTTGCCAGACGTTCATACCTCATGGCGGATTGACAGCTTACCTTAAATCGAAACATCAATCCTCGATCACATCCACAAACACCCTGAACCCGATCGAAGGATCAGGCCTGCGGTAAGACTTAATGCTGTGTATCGTCGACTTCTCCGGAGGATCATTCCAGCTGCCGCCACAGGCCTTGCCTTTTTCATCGATCATCTCCGCTACATTCCCAACCACATCGTACAAACCGATATCATTTGGAAAGTAAGTGGCGGTCTGAGCCATCATGGTCCAGCCGTCAAAACCAGGCAGCTTCAAGTCACACGGCCTTGTGGGATCCGTAACTTTGAAATTACCCAGAAAACATCCCTTGTGATTCTGAGGTGAACGCCTGTAGTAGTATGATCCGAACCAGGGATACAATATATCCGTTCCAACAGCGATGGTCTTCCGTACTCCTTTTTGCGGTGTCATTTGAAGAGAGTCATCAGGGACCAGAACATCCACAAGATTTTCCTGCACATCCCACGTCTGAAATTTCGAATATCCCAATGCCGCGATCTGCCATTCCTTTAAGGTGGGAAGCCTGAACCTCACTTTTGAAAACAGCTTCTTTCCCGGAGTGGCGTTGTATTGTTCCGTAAGCCACTGACAAAAAATAACCGCCGCCTCGTGCGAAATGTTCACGGCGGGAAAGGCAGTGTAGTCCCTGGCAGTTGTATCCCTCTTGTTGCGAGGTTTCCTGTAGGGCGCCACATATTCCTCAAAGAGCGGAATGTCGTCAGCCTCAACCGAGGAGAGGTCGTAGTTACACTTCCGGTACAACTCCGGACTCTGTTCCTCCAGATAAGTCAAAAAAAGGTTGTACAATCCGTTGGTCGTCTCCGTCTCGAAAGCATACAGCGGTCCGCGGAGGACCCTCAGAGATCGGTCAATATCTTTCGTCGTGAGGTTGCGGGAAGTGATCGTCACCACGCGCAACTCGATTGAATAATCCGCCAGCATAAAATCTTCGCCATCGCGGATGTCGGCGAGTCTTTTCCTGATCGTCTTGTACCCCAAATGCGAAACTTCAAGAGAATCCGACAAAGCATCCCGGGGAACGGTAAACTGAAACTCACCGGCGTCATTGCAAATCAATTCAAGCCCGCGCGCCCTCACGGCTACCGTAGCGCCCGACAAAGGCATCCGCGTTTGAGCATCCGTCACTTTCCCGGTTATCCTTTCCGTATTTTCCTGAGACCATCCCGTGTGGGCGAACAGGCAGATAATTAGCATGGGAGCCAGCTTTCTCATATTTGTTGCTATTGCAGATTGAATCGCATTCGTAGTTTTTTCATTCCAAACCTTTTCACCTTTCTCCTCTCGCAGGCAGATGAAGGATGTGTAAAATACAGAGACATCTTTCCATTTCCCGAATAAACGTTTTAATAATCAGCATTTAGATGAAGATTTAACGAAAAATACACGCATTTGTTATACAAATATAAAATATATAACGTTATATTCACGTTTGTATAACAAATATGACTACAAAAGGAAACTACCTCGGCGAATTCGAGGAACTTGTTCTGATCTCCGTGGCGGCCCTGACGGAAGATGCGTATGGCGTTTCGATCATGCA
Organism: Cyclobacteriaceae bacterium; assembly: GCA_040882305.1. Taxonomy (GTDB): domain Bacteria; phylum Bacteroidota; class Bacteroidia; order Cytophagales; family Cyclobacteriaceae; genus Chryseosolibacter. Next base: position 1,189 of record JBBEBN010000033.1, on the reverse strand, counting down.
GTACATCATTGACGAAACAGGACGAAATGTGAACATCAGCGCCGTACATGAAGTACTGAAGCGCTTGCAGCGAAAAGGATTTGTCAGGTCCAAAATGGGCGGTGCCACCCAGGAACGGGGAGGCCGGCGAAAACGCTATTTCACCGTCACTGTCAGCGGGAGGAGAACGCTCGAGGAAAACATGAAGTTAAAGCTTCAACTGTATAAGCAGATTCCGAATTTTTCGTTAAAGCTTACATAATGAAAGAGTCGCATCCTCCGAAATGGGCAGATCGTTTTCTGACCTGGTATTGTGATCCCGACCTCCTGGAAGAAATCCAGGGAGACGCCTGGCAACTTTATTTTGAAAGGTTGAAGACGGAAGGAAAAAGGAACGCGGACCGTAAATATACCTGGGATGTCGTCCGCTTCTGCAGGTGGTCGAATATCCGGAAACCTCCAAACCGATCCAACATCGCGAATAGTCCCGCTATCTGGAATTTTAACTTTAAGCTGGCCGTCCGGAATGCGGGAAAAAACAAAACTATCTTCGGCATCAAGACGATCGGTCTTGCTCTGTGCCTGGCGTTTACGCTTATCCTCACCGCGTACATCGTCAACGAAGTAACGTTCGACCGGTTTCATACCCACTATGAACGTCTCTATCGCGTTGTCTCCACGGTGAAGTTCCCGGATCACACGACGCATTACGCCATCACTCCCCTACCCCTTGGGAATGCATTGACAGAAGCGATAGCCGAGATACAATCCTTTTCCCGTATCATGTACGAGGAGAAGTCCGTCTTTCGGATGGATGATAAGATCTTTTCAACCGAAAAGACCCTGGCAGCAGACACCAACTTCCTCAGGATATTCACCTTCGAATACCTGAAAGGAACTCATGAGGCGCTGGATGGCCCTGACAAAATAGTGCTCACCGAAACCCTCGCGCAAAAGTTCTTTGGGAGAAATGATCCCATCGGCAAGACAATCGAATTCGCGGAGGATATGCTGCTGGAGGTTACCGCCGTGATCAAAGACGTGCCGCCGAATTCCCACCTGCAATTTGACGCCCTCATCTCCTGGGATTCCTTTGACCGATATGACACCTGGGGTAATCTGAATGCCTATACTTACATTCTGCTGCGACCGGACGCAACGATCGAAGCAGTACAGGAGAAAATGCCCGCCGTCCTTGCCACTTTTCACG
>JBBEBN010000032.1:0-8397 GCA_040882305.1 Cyclobacteriaceae bacterium | reverse complement strand
CACCAGTTCCTCTCCTTCCATGCTCTTTTCCGCGCCCCTGAAGTCAATTTGTCTGGCGATCGTAGAGGTGGTGGCTGCATTGTCGCCCGTGATGATCTTGACATTGATCCCCGCATCATAAAAAGCTTCGAAGACGTCACGAATGTTCTTTTTGGGGGGGTCATAAAACGCGACCAGTCCTTTAAACTTAAATCTGAATTCGCGCTGATTCGGCGGGTATTCGTTTCCTTTGAAATCCGAAGCGCCGACCCCCAGCACACGAAAACCCTGCCCTGCAAGAATGTGGAGCGCGTCATTGACCGCCCCGAGCTCCCGCGACGAGAGATCCGAAAGCTCAACCAACGCTTCCGGCGCACCTTTCGCTGCGATGATCCTTTCTCCGGAACGCTTGCCTAACACGTGGGTCATCATCGGTGGCCTCCCCTCCAGCGGATATTCGCGAAGCATGTGGTATTCCGGCCTTTCGTCAGCGGTACCGGTATTGGCGTACGCCTGATGCAACGCTGTTTCCATCGGGTCGAAGGGTATGGGTTCGCTTGCCCACATCGCCGTCCTGATAAGATCATGCTCTTCAATGCCGAATGCTTCCGGTCCTGAAATATGACGCGACGACAAAACAAACACTTTTGCAAGGGCCATCCGGTTCTCTGTAATGGTTCCGGTTTTATCGACGCATATCACCGTGGCGCTGCCCAGGGTTTCAACAGTTTTGATCTGTTTGGCTATCACACCAACTTTCATCAGGCGCCAGGCGCCAAGCGCCATGAAGGTGGTGAAGGCCACCGGGATCTCCTCGGGAAGAATACTCATCGCCAACGTCAACGCCTGCAGCAAGCTCTCCAACCACGCGTGCGACCTGAAGAAATGAATTCCCCATACCAGAAAAAAAACCAGGATGCCCGTCAAAGCCATTTTCTTAACGAAATTCCTGATCTGTTTTTGCAGCGGAGTCTCCTCCTCTCCGATGGATTCGATACTCACGCCTATTTTTCCCAATTCTGTTCCTGTGCCGATGGCCGATACGCTGCAGATAGCCAACCCACTGGCTACTGTGGTTCCCTGAAAAACCCGGTTGCTTTCATCGGAACTGGTTTTCATCAGTGGCAAAGATTCACCGGTGAGGATGGATTCATTGACGGAGAAATCATTTGACCGGATGATGACACCATCTGCCGGCACAGATGTTCCTTCTTCTACGATCATGTAATCGCCGACGACGATCTCTTCGCGTTTGATGGTCACCGTCTGCCCTCCACGGATTACTTTGCAGAAGGGTTCGGTCAGGGATTTAAGGGCTGCCAGCGCCTTTCGGCTTCGCGACTCCTGAAAAAGTGAAATGCCCATGACCAGCACAATGGCAATGGTCATGAAGATGCCGTCACCGGTTTCGCCACTGATAAAATAAATGAGGGCAGCAGCAAGCAAGAGCAATACCATCGGCTCGCGGAAGATATCCCTAACGACGAGAAAAAATGTATTCTTTTTGTCAGAGACTTCGTTGCGTCCGTACTTCGCCCGCGCATCAAGCACTTCAGCTTCGCTCAATCCCGTAATCGCGGAGGCTGTTGATTCAGACATATTGTTGCTGGGGCCTGGTTAGCAGAGGGGATCCTGTTAGTTTTTGCAGGGCAATCGTTCTAGTCTGCCGATGTCTGGTAAAGCTTATATCTCCTCCAGAGGACGACCATAAGAATGACCGCGAGCATCAAAACGATCACGCGAATAATGAACCCCGCCTCAGCGGGCGCGGTTAATGACACCGGATCCGTCTTTCCATTGACAACAAAACCGGCCCAGAAAAGCGGAGCAGACATCATCGGGTAATCCTTAATGAATTCTTTTTTTGCGTTGGACAGCGCCACGTCCTTGGATTGACCAGCTTTAAGAAAGTTATAAAACTTTGTCATCAGCAAGGACGTAGCCTGGTCCGGCACTTTCCACAAACTGATCACGGTGGAAGGCACACCGGCATACATAAACGCCCGTGATAAGCTCATCATACCTTCACCGCGATGAATTTGGCCGATGCCTGATTCACACGCGCTGAGCACAGCCATGTCCGCATTCAACTCCATATTGTAGAGGTCATTCGCTGTTACCTCACTGCTATCAGAAACGGAACTCGTAAAAACAAGCCGCGAAAACAGAGGCCTTTCATCATTGATGAAAGAGTGAAGCGCCAGATGGAGCACCCGGTACCCGGGAGCCTCTTTCCTGAACTCCTCGGCGGTTGCGCTGACAAACAGCTTACCTCCCGCCCCAAGCATCTTTTGAATGGATTGAATCTCCTCCGCTGAACCCGACAGTTGTGAAAGATTCTTTCTATGGGCATAATCTGCATTAAAGCCTGCAAAATAATTACCGGAAACATTCATTTGCTTTTGCTCCCATAGTAAAGCTGCGGACGAGGCATAGCTCACCGAGAATCGGTTTAGCAGCACATCGCGCCCGCGCTCCCTGGCAAGCATTTCAAAAGGCAGGTATGACAATATGCCGTGCGGAATGATGGTAACCGATGTTACCGTGGAATCGAGCTCGTGAATCCAGGGCAAAACCAACCTATTGTAAAGGATGATTGCTTTTTTGTTCAGCCCATCCTCATCCCTGTTGATGATCATGTCCCGCAGGCCCACTACCTGATCGCGAAGGGAATCCGACGATGCGCTGCGGATCCACGACTTCCCAGCTGTAATACCAACCATGTAAATGGAAGAGTCGCCGACAAAGTACTCAATAATTGCCTGACCAGAACCCAGCAATTTGGTTTGCACTTCCTGAAGTGAGGTGGTGATATTTTGAATTCTCAGATGATAGTAATGAGGATAGGTCGTCTTTATTTCAGCAAAAAGGGCGGCATGAGCTTTTTTCAGATCGTGTAAAACCTGCCGCTCTCTTGTCGTCCCGGTACGTTCGGACTCTGCCTGGAAAAGTTCTCTTTCAGCGACTGTCAGCTCAGCCTTAAGTTGACGTTCCTTTTCAAGCAGTTGAGCAGGGATCCTGGAGAAGTTCTTCACGAGCTTCAGGTGATCCAGCAACACAGCGCTCTTGCTTTTGTCCATCATCGCAAAACACTCACTCAGGTATTCTGATTCTCCCGTATTTCTATAAAGCTCATGTGCAATGCGAATTGATGTCTCGTAGATACGGACAGCATCCTCGCCAAGCACAACCTTATCTTTCTCCAACGTGAACTCGTTGCGGAGAGTATCGAGCAACTGAATAGCAAGATGGTTCGCTTTCTGTGCGTTTACCAGATAGAATTCTGCTCTTGTCCTCAAATAATGCCTGGTCAAAAGCAAAGCTTTCTGATGAAGCACGTCGAGCATTTCTCTCTTTGAAACGAGAAACCGCAAAGAAGGATTATCTTCGATTTCGGTGATTGCAATGTCTTCGAGGCCGGTCAGGCTATTCATTGCTTTCTGAACAAAAACCGAAGCGTTAGTAAAATCGCCATTTCGCCAATATAGATTGCTTATCGCCATGTATATCCTGCCGGTGATGTAGTGCTTCTCACCATTCGAATTGCGAACGATTTCAAGGGTCTTAAGGAACAAGCTGAGGGACTTTCTGAAGTTATTTTCCTGTTGGGCTACCTTTGCCAATCCCTGGTAAATCCTGCTGGCGACAATCGGATTGTCCTCCAAAAAAGGAATACTCTTCTGATAATAGAATTTGGCACTGTCCAATTCTCCCTGAAGAATAAAATAGTCACCGATCGAGTTATATAAGACCAATGCATGATTGCGGATAGAGTATTCTGTTAAGGAGGGTTGGTCATTCAGGTTCTTTATCGCCCGCGCAAAGTAATAGTAGCTTAGATTACTGTTGCCCAGCTGTTGATAGGCAACGGCAATGTTTCGATAAACCAACAAATAATTCGGAATCTTAACTTTATCCCTGTAGCAGTCGTAATATTGAATGCTGGAAAGATATGCATTTACTGCGGACTCATATTCTCCCTTAACCTGATAAATGTAGGCCTGATATTGAATGATCTGAAATATTCTTTTGCAAGTCTCAACATTGTTTTCCCTCCCCTTTACATATTTTTCTAATTCCATCAGATTCTCCAAAGCGTGGTCATATTTTCCAATATCATTGAAATACACAGCCTGAATAAATTTTGTCTCGGCGGCCAAACTATCCTTTTCGTTCATGATATGGTCGCTGAATTTCGCAATTGAAGTGTATGCCTCATCTATATGCATTTGCACCCGGGAAAATCTATAGTTAAAATAGGCTGCGGAAGCCCTATGGTGCTGAAGGCTGATCCAATGCAATGCCTTTTGTGGGGCTTCATAATTCCGGATCAATATTTCCGCCTCGTTATATAGTGAATCGCTCTTGGCAAAGTTATGATAAGCCAGGTCGTTGGCGGAATCAACGAGAAAAAAATAGCGATCCGGTAATTTGGACTGGGCCGTTGCCCCGTCTGAAAAAAAAAGCAACATGATTATCCCTGCCGTTAACACAAAGGGTACGAATAATCCATGTTGCTTGATCTTCATTTATCAAGGAAATAGGGTTTCTTCTCGTCAATAAGAAGTGGAAGTTCATATTTTCTGATCTCGTTGTTAAAAAACTTCCCTTGAATTCTAAGGGTGTGCTTCCCTTGTGTAAGTATTTTTTCGTCAATTTTGAAAGTCGTCCATCCCTCCATTTTACCCGTTTGCTTTTTCGGCGCAATCTCCTTTCCGTCAAGTGCAGCCGTCATTTCCTGCACATTCCTCGCAATGATTTCCATCGCAGAGGGACAGGGGCAATGGCCGGTTGAATCGCGATTGGTCGTGTATTCGGCGTCGATCAATGCCGTATCGCGGGTGAGGCGTGGCTCGTCAGACGGCTGAACCGATGACATAACGTCAACTGCCAATGTCTGATAGCAAGGACAACAACAGAGCACATAGGTATCCCCTGAAGTCGCATCCACGGTTTCCTCCCGGTTGGTTCGGTGCAAAGCCTTTAGTACCTTTTGGTCAGGGGTTGAATTATCTATCTCCGCCAGGAGTGCAAGGGATGATGCCAGGATATACCCGCGCTCCAGACTATTATCAAGTAGCGCATTTGGATTCGCAGTAACGTCGGCATTGCCTGGGTTTCGATTTTCACATGATTGAAGAAAGAAAACAAGCGCGAAAGCAAACAGCTGCCACGGCAGTGTCTTGAAGGTGATTTTTTTCATAGGGTTTATTTAAGGGTTAGCTTATGGGAATATAAGAAAAGAACCAGACAATCCCTACGAAGAAACTCAAAGCGAGGTATCAGATTTGTCGTACCTGAATTCCGGTATCAGGGAAAACATCCCCGGGCAGCAGCTAATTTCATCCGCTGTTTCCGGTTTACAGCCACCGGCGCATCAGGCGCTTCCCTGTAGAAGTGGAGGGATTCAAATACTCCGATACAGCCTGAGACTGACGTTTTGTTATCTCACGATAACCACCTTGTGCTCCGGTCCTGTGACCCCGGCGAGATTTATGGAGCGAAATACAATTTCCTCACGATCGCCGGAGAGGTCAATCTCCACTGACGCCGGAATTTCCATCCATGTCTTGTGAGAACTTCTTTTCATCTGATAGTGGCTGAAGTTCGGGGTCTCGGATTCCAACTCAATGGATGCAACACCGTTTTCAATTTTCACCTTGCTGGAAATGGTATTAGGAGTCCATTCAATGGCGCTGCGGTCTGAAACAAGTTTCATGAATTCGGTGCCATATGCCCAGTGCGGTTTGCCATCCCAGATCCATTGATTGTTCTTAAAATAATCATCCTCGTACATATTCAATATGCTTATGCGGTCACCGCTTTCCGGCCAGTGGGTATACCGGTCGTTGTGGGATTCCCATTCAATCCATGTATAGACCTGGGCGAAGTCAACCATTGTTTTTTGGACCATCTCCCCTTTTGCATTTGCCACTCCATCGGTCTGGATGGGTGTTCTCTCCGGACCTTTCACCAGCACAACATCGGCAACCTTGTTCTTCAGGTATTCGTCACGTATTTCCAGTGCCGATAAAGGAATGCCGCCCTTTTCAAAGTGGTGATTGTACTTGGCATCAGACAAATACCACTTTTGAAATTCATTGCTCCATACCTCGTTGATACCATGGTGACCATCCGGCCCGCCGTTCACTCCCGGACCAGCACCGAGGCAGCGCGTAACGTAACCATAGGCGTTCATCACGGCATTCTGAACGATCATGTAATGCCCGCAGTGATATCCCTGTCCCTTGAGGCCTGCATCAAGGATTTTTTCAGGATATCCTTCTCCGGGGTAGTCGGGCTCAAAATCGCTGATGTGAATCACCGTGCGTATCCAGTTTCGCAGCAATAACTGACGTTTGAACTCATCCTGCTCACCATGAAAGATGGTGTCGAGCTGATACTTTTCTTTCAGCGCCTCAAACTTTGGAGAAGTAAGATCTTCATATGCTTTAAAAGCCGTGTTCTTTATGAAGGACGGATTACCGGATTGATCCACCGTCAAAGGTTCCTTATTGCCGCAACCTATAAGGAGAAAGCCAAGAAGGAGAAATAACGGATATGTTGTTTTCATGCCGTATTGCCGTTAAGATATTCGATAAATCAGTTTTCAATCGTAATTTTGTAAATCGCGCAGTACTAACCGTTACAACTAGTCATTTACATCTCTTTCAAATGCGCCCAGCCACTTCTCGGCGTTCTGATAGTAGATTTTATCTACGACCTGTTTTGGTAACATGAGTCCCTGGAATTCTTCATCTACGAGACCGCTTGTCATCGCATCATCGGTAACAAAATACTTCCAGTCCCTGTACCACGTGTCGTGCAATTCTTTTTCGAGCGCAGCTTTCGTTTCTGTTCCACTCGCGCCCATATCCGTTGCATACAAAAGCCTGTCCTGATATTTTATAAAGAATTCACGGACCTTTTCCCGTTGGCCGTGGGTCTGGTAAAACAATTGGCCCATTCGGGCAGCCATATCAACAGCCATGTTCGGGAACCTGTCAAAAGTCTTTGCCATTTCATCCACACTCCACTCCAGGCTTCCAAGGTGCGCGCCGACGAAGATCAGCTCAGGATTTTTCGCCAGCATGTTATCGCGGGCGGCGATCTGCTCTTCGTAGGTGGGAAAATCAGGATGCTGGTGCATGTGATAGTGAGGATTCTCCCTGAAATAATTTCTGTCGTTGTTGGTGGTCATTTCATCCAGCGGAAGCCAGCAATTTTTTGGTTCACCCAAATGGCCGATAACCGGGATCTTGCGATCGGCAAGCATTTTAAAGATGGGATCAAATCGAGGATCATCGATCATGATCAGCGTGCTGTCTTTGTCACGATACAACATGCCGATGTTCTTCCATATCTTCACGGCAATGGCTCCCTGATGAATACTGGAGTCCAGCCAGGCAAGACTCCTGTTCAGCCAGTCGGGCTCATCCCAGCCCTCCATTGAAAATGCACTTGCAATCTCTACGGTAGAGGGATTTTTTTCCTTCTGGATCCTGCAAAATGCGAATTGCTTCCTGACGTCCGCCATTTTGTTGCTGGCATCGAGTGCAACGGATACGACCTTAAAATTCTCTGTTGTAGCAACATCCATGAATTCATTGGTTTCGGAAAAAATGTGAACATGTACGTCGGCTTTTTTTACCTTCAAATAGTCAGCGTCCGAATAGTAGGTCTCCTGTTTGGCGGTACATCCCGACACGAACAGAACGAGTAGAATGATATGGTTTTTCAATGTTTGCAAGAATTAGGTGGCTTTGAACAAATTTATAAGAAATAATTATATGAATAAGGATGAAGTGATAAATTAAAGGTTTCGAAAAAAATAATATCTTTCGTATACTTGCTTTAATCTTTGCCCTCCTGATGAGAAAAGTCTCCGGCTTTTGCAGGGTTCAGCCGGCCCAATTCGATCGTATTAACACAAAAATAATTAACACATGAAACGATACTGCACACTATCGGGGTTCCTGGTCCTTTTTTTCCTGCTGCACGGCACTGTTCTGAAAGGTCAGGTTACGGGATTGTTCAGACAGGGGATCCACGTAATACCTTATCCGCAGGAAGTGGAGACGCTTGGCCAACCCTTCATTGTACCGGCTAAGATCTCCATTGTTACCGAAAGAAATGCTCCCGCTGAAGACAGATTTACTGCTGAGCAACTGGTGCGCAGCCTGAAAGAGGAATTTGATATTGAAGGTGTCGTGAGCAATCAGGCTTCCAGGGGTTCCATCACCCTGAGTCGCAAACGCGTGGAAAAGCGACTTGGACCGGAAGGATATGAGCTTACCTCTTCCCCCGATGGGATCTCCGTCGCTGCAAACGGTTCTGCGGGATTGTTCTATGGGACGCAGACACTGTTGCAGTTGATCAAAAAAGAGGGGAGCAGTTATTCTGTTCCCGGATTAAAAA
>JBBEBN010000031.1:0-8440 GCA_040882305.1 Cyclobacteriaceae bacterium | reverse complement strand
GATTGCGTATTGACAAATGATCAACTTAGGGGAATCGATTCGATGTGGATTACCAGGCAGCCTTCTGTTGAAGGAGTCCCTGCCCCCTCTTACTGCTTAAATCCAAGAGATATTAATCAGCGGATATCATACCCGATCTTCCTTGCAACTCCGTCAGATGTAACTCTCAGCTGCAATTTCGAACCGCCAACCTTTGGCTTTCCGATGATCTGCGCTGTTATTTTCGGAGGCGTAACACCTTCGTAGGGAGCCACCACTGTAACAAACCTTACATTTTCATTTTCTTTCTTCGGGATGCGGAATCGGAACGCAGGGCGGGGTTCTTTTTTGGTATAGACAAAAGAAACCCATCCCTCCTCTTCCTGTAATCTCGTTCCCTTCTGGTCCATGGCCTGAATGGAAACATTCCATCCATCCCTGAAATCGGTTCGCACTGAGACCTTTGTACTGTCAAAGATGGCATCTCCCGGAGCCAGCTGAAAGTGAAGATCGACATCACCGACACCGGAGCCAATAGCCTCATCCACGATGACAAAATATTTTCTATCGACAAAAAATACTGCACGGCGGTGGGTAAGGTTTGGATAACCAGCATTCTCGACGACGAGCACATCGACTTTGTCACCCGGTTTCCACAACAATTGCCTGGGAGCGTACGCGGTGTTGGCGCCGTTCAGTGTTAGGGTCTGATGCACCTTCGTCTGGCGAAACCACGCGCGGTTTTCAGGATCGCCGCTGTAAATGTAACTTCCTCCATCAGGCATGAGGTGGCGACCTCCTGCGTATAGCTCAAACGTGCCATTGTCGGGTTGGCAGTGTCCGCCGCCATCAGGACCGCATTTCAGCACGAGTGCGATGGCATCTCTGTCCCAACCGCTTCTCATGGAATAAAATCCGCTGTGTTCCAGCGCGAAGGCAGTCTGCTCCGGTTTTTTACCTTCTCTCCCCTCTGACGCCACATAGAGAAAATCATCGCGGTCAAAAATTTTCGACCATTCTCTCAGATTCGGCCAGATGTGACCCGGACTGCCTGTCCATGAATCTCCGAATTGTGTGGTGGTGCCATCCGGAAAACCGAGCTTAAAAGGAATTTCACACATCTTCTCGATCTTATCAAGATACGATTGCGGAAAAGCATCTTTAAGACCATTCATCGTTGCCAGGTCCAGTGTGCGCTTAAACCAGCCGATGGAACCGGTGTGATAGCCCATGGCCAGCTCCCGCTGGTGTCCGTCAGGATAAACCTGGTTGTCAATTTCGGTATTCAACCGTGATATTGATTCACTCAACCATTTCTCAGATTCATCAAACTCGGGAAAGGTCATGGCAATGAATGCCATGCCTTCCGCCTCCATCAATCCCCAATTACTTCCCTTGCGGTATTTGGTCATGAGATAAGCGGCGTGGTCATAACAACTGTTCAGGAAGGCCACGAGCACCTGTGGCGTGAAGGAAGGGGCGTCCAGAAAACGTTGAAAGTGATTCATCCAAAGATGGCCACGAATGCCGGCCTCTATCGATCGCCAGGCGTAGGCATGCTGATCGTCGCGGGGGTTTTTCTGCGTCCAGTCCAGCAGTTGAAGGCACCATTCCCGTGCATACTTCTCATCACCGGTATGCCAGTAGGCCTTACCCATCGCGTCCCAGAAACCCATGCGGTTCAATTGCCACACCCACTCGTTATCGGGCACGGGCCGCGATCCCCAATCAATGTCATCGCCGCAGTAGTAAGGAGGATAAGCGCTTTGCCCGATAAATATGTGTTTCAAGGCGTCATCCGCGACATGGATATCCTTTTCGCTGGCGTATTGACTCCGCATGGCGCCCTTTTTACTTCTGTCGACAGGATGGTTTACTGATGTCCGCGAACGATAGTAAGCGAGCAGCGCTGCGACAGCCTTTTCAGGATCGGTGGCTGACCGCTTCACGCTCTCCATGCCAGGCAAATTCAGATCCATCCGAGACAAAAGTTTATTGATCTCATCCTGTCGATGCACACCTTCAGGCTGGATGAATTTTTCATGCGATGATGTGAATGTGTAATTTGCCTTCCCGCTGTTTGAATAAGGAACCACTACATCCCAATAATTGGATCTTTCGTCTTTGATCCTTACGGACACAGCGTCATTTTTCCAGGATAATATTTCCGCCTGCGCCGGGGAAAGTTTTTCCTCCGACGGAAAAAGGACCCAGACAAACCTGGTGCTGGATTTTATGTCCGTTGAATAGATGCTTGCCACAGCGGGCTCCGCCTTATTATAGCGTTCACTATACCATCCCTGAGGCGAAGGTTTTTCCTGTCCTTTAACCTGCGTGACACTCCATCCATCGTAACCCACAGGAATAATGCTTAGGTTTCCCTTTTCATGATCCGTGGAAACAACATTCCGTTCATCCAGTTCCACCTTTGAACCAGGGTGCCAATGCCAGAGCGTTTCTATTTTGCGGGGACGATCGGTATCTATCTGATCAACGACGATCCAGAATTTTCCGCGAACATAAAATAATGACCGCGTGTGCTTTCCCTCCCCTTCCATGTCCTTGAATTTGTCGAATGAATTCCATGCATAATCAAATCCATCTGTAATTTTGAAGTGATTATCACCTACCCTTTCCGTTGCGACACGCGGTCCGGCATCCTGTCCGTTGCCGTCGATCAAAACAACGTTGTGGCTGGCGCTTCCGGTGGCGTATCTTCTGAATTTTTCAGCGAGTTCACCTCTGTAGGCAAACCGTCCGCCATCAACCAACAGATCGCGTCCGTAAGCTGAAACAGAGAGGTGAAGTTTATCATTGTGCTGGTGGCCCGTACCCCAGGGGCCGATGTCAAAAAAAGACCAGTGGGCATCCGCATCGTAACCGCTTCGCATCACCAATTGACCGGCCCACGGAAAGATAAAGGAAGGCGCGCCCTCAGGGCGTTTGCCTTTCTTTCCATTCGATGCGATGAACAGCCAGCCTTCGCGGTGGTAGGCAGAAGCTGCCTCCGTGATCTCCTCGCGATTAAACCGCTTGTCGGAATCGTTGTTGAGTATACCATGTCCTGTCGGCCGCATGGTAGTGGCAATATAAGATTGCATTCTTTCCAGCGCCTGCATATAGCCCTCGGACAACGGCTCATTAGCCTCTTCACAGATCTCCCTGAACTGATTGAAATTGTTCAAAGCCACCTGGTGATAATGGGAAGTCAGTTCCTTTTGAACGCCGTCAGGGTACACCTGTTCCTTTAGTCCCTCTTCCATACTTCCTTTAGCATATGCGATCCATTGAGAGGCTTGTTTGAATTCCGGCCAGGCGGTGGCGACCCGGGCCAGTCCTGACATCTCCATCGTCAGCCAGTTCCCTTCCTTTGCGTGAAAATTCCGCAGGTAATGCGTATGCTCGGGAAGGCTGGTGAGCAATAGGATCTGAGTCACAGGCGTTAGATGTTCCGATCCGATCAATCCAAAGAAAACGCGCGCCCACACTTTCACCCGGAAGCTAACCTCGAGTCCGCGCCAGAATGCCGTACGGCTCTTTACCCGCGGATAAGGCAGACTGCTGATGACCCAGTCCTGAAGATGACTGTCGATGGTTTTGGCATACAACGGGTTGCCTGTCTGAAAATAAGAATCCAAAAGTGTCAGGATATGGTAATGTCTGTTTAATCCCCACGCCCATTCGATATCATTATCGGGCCCCATGTGCGACCAATCCAGATGTCCGTCAGGAAGAAGGGCTACTTCATCCGGCAGGTAGTAAAAGGTAAAGATATTACTCACGATAGAGTCTGCAGCGGGATCTTTTTCCGATGAAGGCGGTGGTTGCTCCTTCCGGAGAAATTGCAGACTTTTTCCGTCGCGATAATAAGCCAGCAGTTCCTTGCAAGCCAACACTGCATCACTTTTTTCCACAGCGCTCCTCACTTTTTCAAGGCCCTGGCGGTTTAGGTTGAGTGACTGAAATAAAGTGTCGATCCGTCCGGGATAGCGTTGATAAAGCTCCTCAATGGTTCGGAGGTTCGCTCCGTCCTGTCCGTTTACATTATTTACCCATGACTGGGTCAACAGGACCGTCAAAAAAAACAGGATGCGTACTGGTCTCATTAAACGGAGCTTATCGGTAAAAATTAATTTTGAGATGTCAATCGCACGCGGATGGAACCTTCACCTTCTCCCCTGAAAACATAGGCGGGGAACCTGATCTCAATGCGTTTCAGGTTCTCAATTCTCCGGTCGAGCTCCAATGGCGGAGGGTCGAGCGAAATGACGGAGACAGCCATGTCAGGATGCGATAGATTCTGAAGATATAACTGTTTGCCGTCCTGTTTCAGGGTCGCACCACCTTTTGTGATTTCAACATTGGCAGCCGTGATCAATTGCCAGGTGATACTTTTAGTAGAATCGTTCGGCTGAAATTTATCTTCTATCAGGATCGAATGACCGTTTTCCTTGACAAACCTGCGGGTGGCGCTGTTTAATTTTCCGCCGAAAACCTCTATCATATCGAATGTGGCCTCGGGCTGGTTGCCTTCCTTGAAATCGGACAGTGAAGCAAAACCATTATTTATATGAAAGGCATCGTTAACGGTAAGGGTACTGTGACCGAAATTATTTTTTGTAAGCAAGGTCCACCGCTCGCAATTCTGACAATTACCCCACAGGTTGAAGCCTGTTTTTTCAATCTCATGATAAGACTGGTTTCCGGGGTCTACTGACCATCGCACGCCATCGAGTTCAAAAATAAATGAGCCCGCGTCCATATTGCCATGGCTGACGGTGGCCTTTCCTCCTTTACCTCCAAAATAAAAACTTCCAGGATCACTGTCTCCTCCTCTGAAGATCACCACAGGGTTTTCACCATCTCCCTTCCAGACGAGCGGAAGTTTACTCTGATTTTTGTTTTCAAACTGGGAAAGCCATACCAGGCCAGCCCCGGCAAGGCGGGAAAGTTTTCCCATTCCTTCGGGTGCCATTAGGAATTTTTCGCGTTCAAGGTAGAGGGGATTATTTGTTTCCTGCGCGAACCATGCGAGGGTGACATCTCCCGATGCGCCGCCTTTATCTCCGCAATCCGCAAAGTTGTAATACCAGCCTGAGGGGGCAACGCTGAGCAGTCTGAAATCAGCGCTCTCCACAAAGGCAGGATAGCCGGCAATTCCGAAATCAGTTCCGAAGGCACTTTCCAACAAAGAACTGGTCATGACAGAGAAGCTGGTTCCATAACCCCAATAGGTCGCTCCTTCGGGATACATTCCATCAGGTCCGTACTGTTTCAGCGCGTTAGGCATTCCCTCCAGTGAGCGGCTGATGGTTCTCGCGGCGAGCTCCGGGTCCCTGTCGGCGATCATGATGGCAGCGGCGATCATGCCTCCATTGCACACCTGATTCCAGTTATTGGTGCCGTTCACCCACCCCGGTATACCCTTCTCCGGAAAACTGGGCTTAATTCCTTTTTCGATCAAGGCTATTTTTGCCAGGTTAACGGTAGATCCCGGCAGCGCCTCACCGGCCCAATCCAATGCAATGGCTACTGCTAGAGACATTTCAGCCACGTCGAGATAATGAGAGGGATTCCAGTCTGAAAAATTGCACACTGCCTTTAACTCCTGGTCTATACGTTGCAGGATTGCCGGATTTTTTTCCATCCTGTAAACCATTCCCAGGATGTTCATCCTGTATAGTTCTTCTCTTGATACACCGAGGAGCCTGCGGCCTTCCAGGGTTCGTGTTAATAATGGTTCTTTCAGTATCCGGTCCGCATTGAGTTTGATGGCGGCGTAATAATTCCTGACGACGGGGTCTGATTTTAGTTTACTCTTCAGCTTCTTTTCGATCGCGGGTGTGAGCACAAGCCGGGGGCTTGACTTTCGAAGATTTGATTTGATATATTTTACTGAAATGGGATTTTCAAGCTTAACAGGATCGGGATTAACCGATTGCTCATTTTTCAGATCAGCGTGTGCGACTGAAATAGCGGGGGCGCCCGATACACCGATGCACAGGATAAGGATTTGGAGGAGTTTCGATTTCATAACAAACGGGTTTACGAAAATAATGTAACAGAAAAATAAGAAAGGCCATTTAACAATTCCCTTTGCGGTCACGGGGTGCAATAAACGGTTGTTTGCAACACAACATCACTTATCACCCGACTTTACTCCAAAGGAATCCCGTGTCGTCAAGGTCCAGCGCTGCCAGGAGGGATCTTGTCGCTTACATTTTTCCAAAAGAAAAAAACAGACAATCACAATGATCCCATTGCAATTGTCTGTTTAAAATATCAAGAGTTCAGTGATGCATCTAAATGTTCCAATGAACTACATCAACACATCAACACATCAACACATTATCACCATCCCGTATTTTGTGCGAGATTCTTGTTCTGTGATAGGTCGCTGATTGGTATAGGCCACAGATAATGTTTGCTTTCATCAAACACAGGGGTCTCATAATCCGTTCCCTTGTAGATTTCGAGGTACTCTATACCGTCAACCAGTCCTGGTTTTATGGTGACTTGATTAGCCGGGTCAAACCGCGTCTTGTTTGCAGCATCCCATCGGATACCATAATCCTTCACGGCCAGTTTACTGCCTTGTTTCCAACGTCTCAAGTCGTCGTAACGGAAACCTTCGATAAACAACTCCACTCTTCGTTCACGTCTGATTTCTACAAGGAGGGAAGAGATACCTTCACTTGCATGGCGAGGGTCCATCGGCGGGGCTAGCATCAGATGTGGCATGCCCACTCTGTCGCGGAGCAAATTAATGCTCACATCCAGGTCCTCCTGCGTGATGGTGCCTAACTCTGCCTTCGCTTCTGCATAAATCAATAATGCTTCGCCGAATCTCAGGACAATAGCGGGCGTTGTGGACGTGTTATAAGTAGCGTAAGCTGCATTATTTTCATACACCTTAATTAAATGGTATCCGGTAGATATTTTGTTTCCCGGGGTCGTCATGCCCTGCACCTTCGGATATCTGTTTTCAGGTTTATAATCATGGTTTCCATACCTGTAAATCGGTTGATCATCCGGATGGAGGATGCTTTGCCTCAGCCTCGGGTCGCGGTTTTCCCAGATATCTTCGTAGACGGCGTCACCCTGATACAGTGTCGAAATTGTTATGGGCAATCCATCGCTGCACAGGTAGCTTTCAACCATATCCTTGGTAGCCCCTCCGCTGTAATCCTTGTGATAGCTCTGCACGTGGTTGGTAAAAATGCCCTGCTGATACCTTCTCCAGTACAATACTTCCTTATTTCCCGAGAGATCCGTCATGCGGTGAATAGCGTTATAGCTATTGGTGGTATCACCGGTAGTATACAGCGAATAAGGTCCATCGTCCATGAGTTCCTTTGCTGCATCTGCAGCGGCCTGGAGCCATGTATCGGGATTGGAACCGCCGTGATATCTTCTCCAGGTTCCTTCGAACAGGCACATCCTGGCTTTTACGAGTAAGGCGGCCCATCTATTCAATCTGCCGGGCGCCTGCCCGTCTCCCCAGTTGTTGGGCAGATTCGTTGTGGCAAAGTTGAGGTCCTCGAGGACTTTGTCCATAACAAACTCCCTGCCATCACGGGAGCCATACAAGATCTCATCATCGGTAACTGCCACATCTTTCTCTATCCACTGCACGTCACCAAATTTTTGTACTTTATCCGCATAGAACCACCCGCGAAGCAGGCGCGCTTCGGCCACATATTTATTCCTCACTGCCTCGGTTACCTGCGCTCTTGGATAGTTTGCCAGGCCGACATTGATCGCACGTAAAAAATTCCATCCCTCGTAACCAAACCAAAAGTCGTTGGCGGTATTGGGGGTAATGTGTTTCCCGGCGCGCACTCTCTGAAAGTGTTCGGCCCTTGGCGCACGCGGTGCAGTGTTGTCAGAAAATCCGTCCAGGTACCAGATACCCCGGGCCTGGCTGTCAAATCCTTCATCATGACCCATCAGTATGGGAACATTGTCCTCATTCCTGGCCAAATGGTAAATACCATTGTTGTATACCATTAAGTCATTTTCGGTATTCCAGAAGATCTCGTTACTGATTTCATCCAACGGCTGTCTGTCCAGAAAATCGTCATTGCAACTGGCAAAAATCAGCGTTGCAAAAACGACAAGGCTTATTTTTATGATATGCTTTTTCATTTCGTTTTCCTTTTAAGTTACTAGAATCCAATCCTCACACCCATGGAATAAATCCGCTGCTTGTAGTATTCCTGCGTCAGGGTTGGCCTTACTTCAGGATCAAGCGGTTTTCTCATTTTGGTATACTCCCACAGGTTCATTCCGGCAAAATAGATCTGCGCATTTGTCAGGCCTACATTGGAGGCAATGCTTGAAGGAAGATTGAAAGCCAGCGTAAGGTTTTTCAGGCGGATATACGCCCCATTCTGCACATAGCGGCTTTGCGGCTGAACATTTTGCTTGGTATTGGTTGAGATGTGGGCTGCAGGGAAAT
>JBBEBN010000030.1:0-8443 GCA_040882305.1 Cyclobacteriaceae bacterium | reverse complement strand
GCGATCAAAATTCTATTGGGGATGAAGCTGTCACAAACCATTTTTCCCATGTTCTTAATGCAATCGACCAAAGTACGAGGAAATTGGTATATAGGGAAATAAGGCACTGTCTCTTTCCCCTAATACGACCGACCCCGGTGGGTGAGCTTGCCGAACCCCGGCATGCGGGGCTGCGGGCGCTGATTAACTGTAATAATAGTATATTCGGTATCTCTAAAGTGCTTTTCGTCAGGGCGAGGCTGGTGGCGACAGGAATTATGGATATTTTTGGACTTGAGGGAAACCCTCGTAAAGAACCAAAGCCTGATGGAATCTTCCGTTGCATCGAAGAAAGTAAAAGTTCCGAAAAAAACGCCACCCTCTGCTCCCGAACGGAGAAAGTGGATCCCGAAAACGGTCAAAGGTATCTGGATCGTTTTCATCTGCATCATAACCCTTCCCCCGCTCTACGTGTATACGGTGAGCATCGACCTCTTTGGATTATTCGGGGGTATGCCGGGTTACGCAGCCATTGAAAATCCGGAAAACGATTTGTCCTCGGAAGTGATATCCGCGGATGGCGTTTCACTTGGACGCTATTTTCGTTACAACCGCAGTCAGGTAACTTATCAGCAGCTCTCCCCGCACCTGGTCAATACGTTGCTTTTGTCCGAAGATCACCGATTTTACGGACATGCCGGAATGGATTTCTGGGCTTACCCTCGGGTGCTGTGGGGCATTATCACTTTTAATTCTCAGGGGGGAGGAAGTACCATCACGCAGCAACTTGCTAAAAACCTTTACACGCTGAATCCCGAACTGGATGGCCCTCTCGCCAGATTGGGCGCGTGGCCCCGGCGCATCGTGCAGAAAACAAAGGAGTGGATCATCTCCATTCAGCTGGAGAGGAATTTCACGAAAGAAGAGATCATCACCATGTATTTGAACACGAGCGCTTTCGGAAGCACTGCGTATGGTATCAAGGTGGCCTCAGAAACGTACTTCAATAAACAACCTTCAGCACTCAACATACAGGAATCGGCTGTGTTGGTAGGACTCCTCCAAAACCCGTCATTGTACAACCCGTATTACCGGCCTGAAAGTGCCTTTCAGAAAAGAAATCAGGTGCTTCGCAAGTTGTACAGACATGAGTACATTACAGCGGAGGCGTACGATTCTTTGAAATCACTGCGTATAGCCCTCGAGTATGATGTGCAGAATCAAAATGACGGCCTGGGTCCCTATTTCCGGGAGGTGCTGAAAAGCCGGCTGGCGGCGTGGTCCCGCGAAAACGGTTATAATCTTTTAGAGTCCGGATTAAAGATATTCACGACCATCGACAGCCGTATGCAGCGGTATGGGGAGGCGGCCATGCGTGAACGAATGGCACCCTTACAGGCGGCATTCGAAGCACAGTGGAACGAACGCGGCAGCGAGCCCTGGGTAGATGCCGGGGGTTATGAAATTGAAGGGTTTCTGGAAAAGAAGATCAAACGGACTGTTCTGTATGAAACCCTCGTGGAAAAATATGTGAGTTCGCCGGACTCGGTGGATATCATGCTGAATCTGAAAAAGCGAATGCGCATCTTCGGCTGGAACGGCGAGCGCGACACGCTGATGAGTTCCATGGATTCGCTGCGATACTATAACCGCTTTTTACACGCAGGCCTCATGGCGATGGATTCCCACACGGGGGAAGTAAAAGCCTGGGTGGGCGGAATCAACCACAAATATTTTAAATACGATCACGTCAGGTCTGGCAACCGCCAGCCGGGATCTACTTTTAAGCCCTTTGTCTACGGCAAAGCGATTGAGGAAGGATATTCGCCCTGCTATACACTCTTTGATCTTTCTCCCTCCTTCACGCTTCCGGATGGCCGCATCTGGCAGCCCCCTAATGCGGAGGGAGATTTAGGTTCAGGCGCTGAGCTGACACTGCGGCGGGCTATGGCGCTCTCGAAGAACACCATCAGCGCACAGCTTATTGAACTGCTAAAGCCCGCGAACGTTGCCGAGTTTGCCCACCGTCTCGGCATCACTTCCTATCTCGATCCGGTGCCGTCATTATGCCTCGGAACAAGCCCGGTATCCCTGCACGACTTGGTTGCTGCTTATTCAAGCTTTGTCAACCTCGGCATGTATACAGAACCGTTCCTTATCACCCGCATTGAAGACAAGAACGGCAACGTAATTGAAAGTTTTATTCCGCAGACCCGCCAGGTAATGGATGAAAAGACTGCCTATAAAATGCTCTACATGCTGATGGGTGGTGTGGAAGAAGAGGGCGGCACGTCCGTGGGCATTGATCCCTTCCTGAAACTCGACAACGAACTGGGCGGGAAAACAGGAACCACCGATAACGCGTCGGACGGTTGGTATATGGGGGTGACCCACAACCTGGTCACTGGAGTGTGGGTGGGCGGTGACGAACCCTCCATTCATTTTCCCTCCTGGGTTTTTGGATCAGGCGGAAGGACGGCACGTCCCATATGGGAAAAATTCATGATGAAGGTGTACCAGGATTCTGGCACCGGATACGGGAAAGGAAAATTCAAAACACCCACCGACGGCCTGGATATCACCCTTGATTGCTCGAAGTATGATGAACCGGGGTTGCAGCTGAATCCCTGAGGGGTGAGGGCCGCCGATGATTGCCCCCTCCGCGTTTTACAATCTTATTGTAATATCCTTACCCTGTGAGCTTGTCAACCCTTTTATTGTTTTTTCTTTTCCCCGATCCGGATCACCCACGTTAACCGTATACCTCCCCCGCCCAAACACTTTTGGTTTGAAGCTGTTCCCTTTTATTCTCAGCGTATATTCAACTTCTCCATTTGCCTCATTGATCACCTGTATCACCGGATCTCGCGCACCTTGTATCTGAAGCGTTGGCAAGTATCCGAATGCCTTGCGCCCGTAATTATCTTCCTGTTTGATAGTGAACGGCCATCCTTTGTATTGTCCGCCCGGGTCCTTTTCAGGATCCGCATACCGGGGCCAGCATTCGATCTTCATGGTGCGGTCTTCCTTGTCGAACGTGACCATTCCATAACCGGTCACCCTATCGTGGATGATGGCGGGTAGCCTGTTCGTTTTACGCGGATTGGCCACGGCCAGTACCGTCATCCTGTTTCCGAAACCATCTTCAAAGTTTCCTGTATAGGCTGGTTGTCCGGGCAAAGGCTGATGATCCTCAACGGGAGGCCACCAACGGCGGGGCCACAGGTTGTTGAGGGCGGGACCCGCAAAGGCAAAACCGGCGTCGCCAAATTCTTCGACACCGTATTGCACCATGCTCGCCAGATGCTGGTCGCCCGCAATGTGCAGGGCAAAGCATTTCCGGATAACTTTCAATGCTTCATCCCTCTCCTTCTGCGGCCATCCGTTTGAATCCATGTCAGCGGTGGGCGCATCACCCTCTGGGTACTCTCCCGGCTCCGGGATGGGAAGGCGCGGAACCATGCTGTCGATCACGCTGCCTTTGGGTAGGGTAGCCACCGTGGAAAAATTTGTTTGTGACAAAACCACTTTCATCTCCGTTCCTAACTGCCAGTTGGAGGCCCAGTCATTTAAAAATTTCATCTGTCGGTCACCCAGCAGTTCCGCGTCGATATCGCGGTATTCTTTGATATTAAAATCCGGATTCTGAATGAAGCCATTCACCACTTTTGCTTCCGGAGGCAATACATTCTTAGGAGCCGATTTAAATTTCCTGTCTTCGAGGATGGCCATGCTGATGCCGCCATAATTCCAGGCGGTGTAATACACGCCGATTCCCTGCTGTATAGGCGTGGGATCATAGGGATCGGGAAGATGGCTTGTCTGGGTTTCCTGAACCATGTTCACCCATTCCGGGGGCATTTTGTATCCGCCCTGATCCTGGGCAGCGTAATTCCATCCTCCATCAGTGGGTGCGACCTTTCCGCCCTCACCCCATACGTTGCCATGGTAAACATCGTGGTCATCGGGGATGCACAGGGCGGGAATGTTCCTGAAGATGTCGCGGTAGGACCACCCGAACATATACCACTTGCGGAGATAATCCAGACTTGCCTTATCCTTTGGTGAAGTCTGAATTCCAAACCCGCCGGTGCTTTCATAAAACTGATCGCCAAGAAAAACCGCAAGATCGGGTTTATGCTTGTTTGCGTTCATCGGAACATCGGCGTCGGGGAAACCATAATCGCAGTTGCAGCTGAAGACGGCCATCTTCACCTGCCTTGCATCTATCGGCTCGCGGGCAATCGCGCCTTCGTAGAGAAATTCCCCGGTGCCGTTCTTCAGCGGCAGCTCAAGCCTGACCCGATAAGGGACCGTATCTCCATACGGCCACCCCTCCACCCGAAAATGCGCAGAGCGACCCATGGGAGCCACAGGACTTTCCTTTAATGTTTTCCATTGCCTGCCCTCTTTTACCTGCAGGAAAACTTTGTGGCCCTGAATTGCTTCAATTGGTGCCAGCTGCGCTGTGACCTTCAGGATTTTATTGTGGAGGGTATATTGCGCAAAACAGATCGGACCAAACGTATGATCCGGGTGATGCACTACCTTCGGACCTTTTATTGTCCATGACTCAAAAGCCACGGACGGTTTTTCGACATTCACATTGGCTTCCGCAAAATGAGACAGCAGGGCAATATTCCCAATGAGATCGTTGAAGGGAACGTTGTCAGCAACCAGTTCGTCCTGGATTTCTTTTTCACCAACGCTCATTGCGGCAAGCCGGACGCGATAATGATCCCCCTCCGGAGAGCCATTTAATGATAGGATCACTTTTTCCTTTACGGGAATACTTTTTCCACTTTTTACATCTCCGATGAACAGTTTACCGTCACCGCTGATGCCCACATGCAACCCTTCTCCAAAAACAGCGGCCGACCGGTAATCTTCAAATCTCCCCCTGGCGCCCAGTAAAAATCCCACGTGATCATTTCCTGACGTTGCGGCCTCCCCGTTGAGCAATGTGATGGTGATACTTGTTTCAAAAGGGTCTTGATTTTCTGCAAGCTGATGGGTAAGGCAGTGCAGTGTCCGGTTATTATCACTAACCAGGCACAGCGCTTTTCCTTCTTTAATTTGCCAATCCTGCAGGCGGTTTCCCCAAAACTCAGGGCCAGTCCAGAGCATGTCCGGCCAGTTGTGCCATGAGCTTTCAAATGCAGTACCCTGAAGGATCGTGTAATGTTCAGCGTCTTTTCCCCTGTTTCGGAATAACAAATGTGGTGTAACGGTACCGAGGGCAATGGCTTTTACGGCTTTTCTTCGGCGCATGGTTCATCGTTTGAGTTTAATTTGCAAATTCTTTTTGAAAAATCGAACTTTCCAAAAGGCATTCTTAATGAATCATTGAATTTTGTTTAGTAGTTTCCCTGACCGGAGACGCGAGATGGTTTTTTTTTTCAAACCCTACCTGATCTATGAAAAAATACAACGTTGGAATTATTGGCTACGGATGGGTAGCTACCGCCCACATCGCCGCCATCAACGCAAGTCCCTATGCGCAGGTAACGGCGATCTGGTCGTCGCGTAGGCTGGACGAGAGGGAACTCACCAACACGTACGGCACTCCCATCAAAAGCTTCACCGACCTCGGCGAAATGATGAAGGATAAAAATATCCACATTGTCTCCATCTGTAGCTATCCCTATCAGCACAAAGATCAGGCGACCGCTGCGGCCAAAGCCGGCAAACACCTCATCATCGAAAAACCCCTCGCTCTTTCCTGGGAGGACTGCCAGGCGGTTGAGGCCGCGGTGAAAAGCTCCGGTGTAAAAACGTGTTTCTGCTTTGAGTGCCGGTATTCCAGCCAGTTTATTGCCACCAAGGCCGTGCTGGATGAAGGCCTGCTGGGCGATCTCCACTACGGGGAGATCGATTACTATCACGGTATCGGACCCTGGTACGGGCAATTCAAGTGGAATATCAGGAAAGACGCCGGAGGCAGTTCCCTCCTCACGGCAGGCTGTCATGCCCTCGATGCCCTGCTCCTCTGCATGGGGACGGACGTTGCCGAAGTAACGAGCTACGACACAAAATCGCGCAGCAAGATCTTCGAACCCTACGAATACACTACCACCAGCGTCACAATCGTGAAGTTCAAAAGCGGTCGCGTCGGGAAATGCGCCGCCATCGTCGACTGCCTTCAGCCTTATTATTTTCATACTCACCTTTGCGGGAGCGAGGGAAGTCTGCTCGACAATAAATTCCATTCGATGAAGCTGTCGACGAACAAAGCTTCATGGAGTACGCTGTCGATGAAAATGCTGGATTCAGGCGACGTTGCCGACCACCCCTACCTGACGCAATTCAACAAGTTCTTTGAATCCCTTGATGAGGGAAAAGATATGCCGCTCACCAGTATGAAGGAGGCCATGATCACCCATGAGATCATGTTTGCCGCCGACAAATCCGCTTCCACAGGGAAACAAGTGAAACTGTGATTGAAAAATATTAATAGGGATTTTACCAATCCATTTTTCAAATGATCAATGAAATAATTTCGGCCCTCCTGCAGGTAATCCTCTTTGCTTTCATTCCTTTTGTGGTTTACCTGATCAAAAACAAAAAAGCGAAAGGCTTCTGGAATTACATAGGGTTAAAGAAATCCACGACGAAAGCAAATCTTTTAGCCCTGCTGCTGGTCGCTTTCGCAGCGCCACTTTTCTGGCTGACGTTAACCAATCCTGCGTTTCAGGAGATCATGACGGATCCTTCGAGCGTATCCGGCAAAATACGCCAGATGGGAGTGGGGATCGAAGCCATCGGGGTTATCCTGATTGTTGCCATGATAAAAACCGCACTGGCGGAGGAAATCTTCTTCAGGGGTTTTGTTGCCAAACGCCTCATTGCCATTACGAACTTTCAGACGGGAAATATTCTCCAGGCGGTGATATTCGGTGCCATCCATACCCTGCTGTTTTTATCCGTGACCGGAAATATTTTCTTTCTCAGCTTGATCTTCATTTTTCCGGCAGTGGGAGCATACTTCAAAACATACCTTAATGAGAAGTTCGCGGAGGGCAGCATTATTCCCGGCTGGATCACCCATGCGACATCAAATGTGTTGTCGTACAGCATTGTGGCTTTCATAGTGTAGGAATGAAAACAGCCTTTGCCATTGCAGCCCATCCCGATGACATCGAATTCATGATGGCGGGCACGCTCCTCATGCTGAAGCGGGCCGGGTATGAGATCCATTATATGAACATCGGATCAGGCAACTGCGGCAGTACGATACATGATTACGATACAATCAAAGAGATACGCCTAAGGGAAGGGAGAAAGGCAGCAGAGATCCTTGGAGCACACTTCTATCCGCCATTCCGCGATGACATGGAGATCATGTACGACCTGGAAACGTTGAAACATGTTTCCGCCATCATCAGGGACGTAAGACCTGATATCGTATTAACGCATTCACCTTCGGATTATATGGAAGACCACACCAACACCTGTCGTCTGGCGGTGTCAGCCACTTTCGCGCGGGGGATGCGTAATTTTACCTCAGCACCCTCCCGGCCCGCAGCTGAGTACGACTGTGTGGTCTACCATGCCTTGCCGCATAGCCTTACCGATAACCTGCGGCGCGTCATTACACCGGGCGCCTTTGTGAACACCACGCCGGTATTTGAAACGAAAATGGGAGCCCTGAAGGCGCATCAAAGCCAGCACCACTGGCTCGGTGTGAGTCAAAAGCTCAATTCGTATTTGCAGACCATGGAAGACCTTTCCCTGATGGTTGGAGACATGTCAAAAAAATTCACGCACGCAGAAGGCTGGCGCCGTCATTTGCATTATGGTTTCAGCGAATCGAATGCAGATCCCCTCACCGAATTAGGTGAGGATTACTTTATTGATGAAACCTACGAACAGGATCTCCTGGGTGAACGGTAAACTATCCTCATCTTCTACGAGGTTATAAAAACCGAAGGGAGGACCGTACTTTGAGGAACCTTACACTGTGCCATGAATAAGAGCGAAATCGTTGTTTCAATTCTTCTTGCCCGATCCGAAAAAAAAACGTCCGCGCAAGAGATAAAAAAACTTTTACAATCGGAGTTAGGAAAATTTCAAAAGGATATAGAGGATTGGGATCAGGAGGTTAATACACCAATAGCGAACGCAATTATCAAGAACATAGGTTCAACCAGAGGTGAACTTTCGATGGAGTTACTGATAGCGGATATTGATCTCATCTTAAAGAGAATCTCTTAATACCTTTGCGACCTTGTGTGCCATCAATACACCAGGTACTCCAAACAAACAATAATGGCTAAAGCGCCAGCAGCGCATTAGCCGAGGATAATCGGTGCGATTCCATCCTTTCCATATTTCGTACCGGTCAGTCGGACCGAACTGGAAGTCGCGAAGATTCTCCACCAATTGAGTTTTCTTAAAACAAAAAATCGCCTGCAAGTCATTGATTTACAGGCGTCTACTTTAAATCCGTAGTCCGTACGGGAAT
>JBBEBN010000029.1:0-8463 GCA_040882305.1 Cyclobacteriaceae bacterium | reverse complement strand
TTCCTTTTGGAAACTACGAAAAATACTGGCTGCGTTTAATCCATTCGATGTTTTTTGATGCGATTAGATTTTTCCCCGGACAACACTGACAGTGGTGTCCGGGGAAACATTTTCTCTAATTGCGCCCTTCGGCAAGCTCAGGGACCGGAGTCTCACCCTCCGACATGACGCAACCGGTTCCCGAGCTTGCCGAGGGGAGAATCCCGGATCCCACTGATTCGTCATTCGACATGCACTCAACGTTGAGAGTTCAATATTGTTGAGCGTTCAATATTGCAGAATTGCTCAATTGCCACCATTGCAGTTTTAATCCCTGCTAAAAATGATTAATTTTGTGGCTTATCCGGATTAACCTGCAATTAATCTACGGGATGACATTACACAACAAAATTGACGGCCACCTTCTCAAGGAGAAGATGCGGTCAGCCGCTGAAAACAGGGTAACAATATCTTTCTATAAATATCACCGCATTACTGATCCGGTTGAATTCCGCCATTCATTATACCGGCATTTTGAATCTCTTAACGTGTTGGGCAGGGTTTATGTGGCCGGTGAGGGCATCAATGCGCAGATCAGCGTGCCATCTGAAGGTTTTGAGGCCTTCAGAAATTACCTGTACAGCACTCCTTTCCTGCATGGCGTCCGCCTGAACACGGCCGTAGAAGATAACGGCAAATCATTCTTTAAGCTGAAAATTCTTGTACGGAAAAAAATTGTGGCCGACGGATTGAACGACAGCACCTTTGACGTGACCGATTCAGGACTTCATGTGAATGCCGTCGGATTCAACCGGCTCGCCGATAGCGCCGATACGGTAATTGTCGACATGCGCAATCATTATGAAAGCGAAGTAGGTCATTTCAAGAACGCGATATGTCCTGATGTGGATACATTCCGGGAAGAGCTTCAGGTAGTAGAAGACCTGATGAGGGAACAAAAAGACAAGAATCTGTTGCTCTACTGCACGGGGGGGATTCGCTGCGAAAAGGCGAGCGCCTGGATGAAACACCTCGGGTTCAAAAACGTTTTTCAGCTTGAGGGCGGAATCATCAAATATGCCCAGGACGTGAAGGAAAAGGGGCTGGAAAATCGGTTTATAGGCAAAAATTTCGTTTTTGATGAGCGCCTGGGCGAGCGGATCACCCAGGACATCATTGCAGTATGCCATCAGTGCGGAAAACCCTGCGACGACCACACAAACTGCAAGAATGACGGTTGCCACCTTCTTTTTATTCAATGCGAGGAGTGTGGCGAAAAATACAAAGGTTGTTGCTGCGAAGCCTGCAAACAAACCCTTGAATTACCACCGCAGCGGCAAAAAGAGCTGAGAAAAGGAATTAACAAGGGCCGCCAGGTGTTTAATAAAGGTCGCTCCGAAAAAATACCTTACATGAAGAAGCCTGCCAAAACCGGTTAATCTTGACCATAAAGGCTAAAAAAACGCAAAAATGACCATCCGGATAGGGATTATTAACGTTTCTGACCGGGCAAGCCAGGGTATTTATGAAGATACGCCGGGCATAACAATTGCTGCTACGCTTTCGGAGTACCTCAGGAGTTCGTGGGAGAAGGAATACGCAGTGGTACCTGATGAACAACATCTCATAGAACAAACCATGATAGACATGGCTGACCAAAAAAAATGTTGTCTTATTATTACTTCAGGCGGCACCGGGCCGGCAAAAAGAGATGTCACGCCAGAGGCTACGGAGGCCATTTGCGACAAAATGATGCCTGGCTTTGGTGAAATCATGCGGACAAAAAGTCTTACATACGTACCTACCGCTATTCTTTCGAGACAAACAGCAGGGATAAGAAACGGAACTTTGATCGTGAATTTGCCTGGGAGACCAAAAGCTATTCGGCAGTGTCTGGATGCGGTTTTTCCGGCAATTCCTTATTGTATAGACCTTTTGGGAGGCCCTTATCTGGAGTGTAATGAGGACGTGGTGCGAGCATTCCGCCCTAAAACAACTTAATTTCTGAGGTATGGCAAGGATTAAATATTACTACGACACGGAAACCTGTAAATACGAGCGGGTAAGAACGCGCAAAAGCGATGTCGTTCTTAACGCCCTGGGCTTTGTGTCCTTAACGGTGATGTTGGCGGTCGGATTGCTCATCCTGTACGACAACTATTTTGAATCTCCCAAGGAATTAATCCTCAAAAACGAAGTAAAAGAGCTTGAATTTTATTACGACAAGCTGAATAAAGACGTTGAACTGCTCAGTCAGATCCTGGACAACGTTGAACAGCGCGATGATAATATTTACCGCGTCGTGCTGGGTGCCGAACCAATAGAAAAATCCGTTCGTGACGCAGGCATCGGTGGAGCGGACCGCTACGCGGATATCCGGAGGAAGGATATCGGCCACACAGATTTGGTCATTGCACTTCATGAGAAGGTGGACAAACTGCGCAGAAAACTTTACATCGAATCAAAGTCGCAGGACGAAGTGGTGAACCTTGCCGAAAAGAAGGAGAAATTGTACGCTTCCATTCCGGCTATCCAGCCAGTCTCAAACAAGCAACTGATCGCCCTCGCTTCCGGTTTCGGGTTGCGCATCCACCCGGTTTACAAGGTAAAGAAAATGCATAACGGAATCGATTTCGCCGCCAGCATCGGAACACCTGTCTATGCTACTGCAGACGGCACCATCATGAAAGTTGATGTGCGTTTCAGCGGATATGGGAAAATGGTTGAGATCGATCACGGTTTTGGATATCGGACCCGCTATGCGCACATGCACGACTTTGCCGTCAAAAGAGGTCAGAATATAAAGCGCGGCGATTTGATCGGATACGTCGGCAACACCGGATTGTCAACGGCGCCCCATCTTCATTATGAAGTGTTCATCAACGACCAGCGTGTGGATCCCGTTCATTATTTCTTCAATGACCTGACAGCCGCAGAATACGAAAAGATCCTGGAACTCGCTTCCGCCGAGAATCAGTCGCTGGGAATGTGATGGTGAGTTGTCAATTGGAGTAGGGGATTTAGGGCTGATTTTGTATATTAGCTCGATAACCTCTGCCAATGAAAAACTGTTTCAAAATAGTTTTTACGTTAACAGCCCTCTTTCTTTTTTCCTCACCTGTCTTTTCCCAGGGTTGCAGCGATGCCGGTTTTTGTACGATGGGCGCCATGAAGCCCGATCAACCCTTCAACAAAAAAATTGTCCTTAAACTGCGGTCGATGGAAGTGAGTTTTTACCGCGGCAGCACAACACTTTCACCCATCGTCTATGTAGGCACACTGGACCTCAGCTTTAACATCGTTGATACCAAAACATTTTTTCAGGTTAAGTTGCCCTACCAGGCCGTGAAAGGAAACTTTGGCAGCACTTCAGGTATGAGCGATATATCGCTCTGCCTGACAAGAAACGTGTCAAAGGCCGGTGACTTTGATATCAATGTCTCCCTCGGGGGAAAAATACCTTCCAACCATTCCGATCTCACGGATGAAACAACTGGCCTTCCTCTGCCCATGTATTACCAGACGAGCCTGGGAACCTATGACCTCGTGGCAGGTATGTCGGCCATAAACAGGAACTGGTTATTTGCTACAGGCATCCAACACCCTTTCAATAAGAACAGAAATCATTTCACCTGGGCACAGTGGATCCCGGTGTATCAAAACGGCGAAGGCGCGGAATATGTGCGATCATACGATGTTGGGTATGAACTCAAACGCGGTACTGATGTCATGTTGCGTGTTGAACGCAATTTCCGTTTCTCCAGAATTAATTTTTCTGCCGGCCTGCTTCCCATTTACAGGATCTTAAAGGATGAAGTTACAGTACCCAGCACCGGTGAGCGCGTTAAACCGGATGGAGCCACCGGCCTGGCGCTCTCTGCGATTGCCACCGCAGGATATAGATTCAACATTCAATCCGGCGTAAAACTTCTCTACGGGCGGAAAATAAAGCAACGCGATTTCAACCCCGACGGATTGACCCGTCATGATGTGATGACCATCAGCTATTATTACCGTTTCTGATTATGCGAAACTACCTGATCTGCTTCCTGATCGTCTTAAAACTCACTTCTCCCGTCTTCGGTCAGCAACGGGAGGCGGAGCTTGTTCAGGCGGTTGATAACCTGTTGCTAAACTCCCAATTCACGGAGGCCCTCGCCCTGTTGGAAAAAGAATCGCCGGAGACCAGCTCGGTCCTGTTGCAAAACAAGAAGGCAGAAGCGCTCACCAGAAATGGAAATCTTGAAGAAGCGGAAACGCTGCTGCGATCAGTGCTCGCGCGAACAGAACTGCAACGTGATGACTATTTGGAGGCCATCACAAAATCCAATCTGGGGTTTCTTCAGCTCAACCAGGGACGAAACGATCTCGCGGAAGGGTCGCTGCAGGCGTCCATCCGTCAATTCGAAGAAGCACGAAAAGCCGAAAGCCCTGAAACCGCGCAGGCATTCTCCTACCTGGGATTGGTTTATATGAGTCAGGGAAAATACGCGCAGGCGCAGGAACAGTTGCACCGGGCCCTCTCACTCCGCCAGGCTGGAAAAAGTTCAAATGAGCTGATCGCTGCCACCTACAATGACCTTGGACTGGTCTACAGTCAAACGGATAAAGACAAAGCCCTGGATTATTTTGAGCAGGCCGGGAAAATGTATGTCAACCTCTATGGGAACGAGCATCCAAAGAACGCCATCGCCAACATTAATACCGGCATCGTTTACCGCGACCTCGAACTGTATGGTGATGCCGTGAATAATTTCGAAACTGCCCTGCGTATCTGGAATGCTGTCTATTCAAGGCCCCACCCTGCGAAAGCCATTGCCTTGTATAATCTCGGCCAAACTTATGTAAAACTCGGGGACCGGAAATCAGCCATGGCCTTTTATGAGCGGGCAAGAAAAATGTATGAAGATTGTTACGGCGCAAAGCATCCGGAAGTAGCTTCCGTGTTGAATGCTATCGGTAATCTGCAGTTGGCCGACTCCGATTTCACAGGAGCTTTAAATACGTATCAACAGGCCTTGCAGGCCAACGTTCCCTCTTTCAATAACAATGATCTGAAAGCTAACCCGGCGCTTAAAGACTATTATCACGGTACGCGGCTGCTCCACACACTGCTGTTTAAGGCACAGGCCTTTGAATCCAAATACCTTGGCAAAAGTCTTAAGTTTAGTGACCTTAATGAAGCCCTGAACATCCTCACGAGATGTGATTCACTTATCGACCAGTTACGGCAGCACAGCACCAATGAAAGCGACAAATTACTGCTGGGTGCAATGGCCAATGAAGTGTATATGGATGGCGTTCGAATCGCTTATGAGGCCTCATTGAATTCCCTGCAAAAAGAATCTTTTTTGAGGAAAACTTTTTACTTCGCCGAAAAAAGCAAAGGCGCCGTGCTGTTGGAGTCCATCTCTGAATCCAACGCGAAAAGTTTCGCCGGAATCCCTGTGGAACTCCTGGAAGAAGAAAATAATTTGAAATCAGCGCTGACGCTTACCGCGCAGAAGCTGGCGCAAAAACCCGTTCCGGAAGAAGAAAAGATCCTTGGCGGGAATTCCTTTGCCCTAAAACGGAGCTATGACGCTTTTATTCAAAAGCTCGAGGATCAGTTCCCCGCCTATTTCAATCTCAAGTTCAATTCAGCCGCTCCCTCCATCGAACAGCTTCAGGAAATGCTCAACAGCAAAACTGCCCTGTTGAGTTACTTCATTGATGAAAAGAACAGCCAGCTGTATATCTTCCTGATCCAGGACGATCATTTTAAGGTCCTGCTACGCCCGTGGTCAGCGGAAATCGACAAGTACATGACGGGCTTGCGCAACGGCCTGTACTTTAATGAGGTCCAGACGTTCAAACAATCGGCGTTTGCGCTCGGGCATACGCTTATTCCAAAGATCCCGTCCGGCATTAGCGAGCTTGTTATTTTGCCAACAGGGAGATTAGGTCTTATCCCGTTTGAAACCTTGCTTACGCGCGACGCGGAAAAGATCAGTGATTACGGGTCGATGCCTTTTATGTTGAAGCGTTTTAGCATCCGGTATGAGTTCTCCGCCGGACTTATCCTGCAAAAATCAAAAAAAACAAAACCGTTGTCCTCTCCTTCAATTTTCCTCTGCGCCCCTGTGAGCTTTTCACAAAATCCCGTTCTTGCCGACCTGCCTGGAACAGCGCGTGAAGTACAGGAGATCTCAAAATTATTCCGTGAAAAAAATCTTACCAGCGCAGCATACACCCATCTTCAGGCTGATGAAAAACAAATCAAATCGGGTAAGCTGGAAAATTATAATTACCTTCACTTTGCCACCCATGGTATCGTTGATGAATCCAATCCTGAGCTTTCAAGGATATTTTTGCAGTCAGATGGAAATGTTGAAGACGGAAGCCTCTACGCGGGAGAGATCTATAACCTTCACCTGAATGCCGACCTCGTGACCCTGTCTGCCTGTCAGACCGGATTGGGGAAAATTCAAAAAGGTGAAGGAGTGATCGGACTGTCGCGTGCGCTCGTGTACGCCGGTTCAAGAAATATCGTGGTGTCGTTCTGGAATGTGGCTGATGAATCCACCGCTATCCTCATGAAGGATTTCTATCAGAATGTCCTCCGAAGCCCCGGATCGCCTTACACCACTGCCTTGCACGATGCCAAGCTAAAAATGCTGGAAACAGAACCCTATTCAGCGCCATTTTACTGGGCGCCGTTTGTACTGATAGGCTTTTAAAGCCAGAAGCGGTAACCTCGATCTTCAATCCCTTAGAAGTTGCCACTGATAACCTGTAACTTTTTGCCAGTGGAATTCATTTTGAAAAAATAAAAACGGATTTTTACATCCTGATCTTATGAGTACCCATAATCTCCAGAACAGACGCGCATTCCTGAAAGAAAGTTTTCTTTTCAGCGCCGGAATGGTTGGCCTCATGCAGCCCGCACGGGCTGCAGAACGGAAACGACAGGTTATGACAGTGAGGGGACCTATTGATGCTTCCCTCATGCGTAACACACTGGTGCATGAGCACATTCTTGTTGACTTCATCGGCGCGGAAGAAATTAATCCGCCGCGTTGGGATCGCGAAGAAGTTTTCCATAAAGTCATTCCCTATCTTGAAGAAGCAAAGCAAGTGGGATGTCACACGCTCATCGACTGCACACCAAATTACCTGGGAAGGGATGTGGTGCTCCTCAAACAACTGTCAGACAAAACGGGTTTGATAATTATAACGAACACCGGCTACTACGGAGGATCCGACAACAAATTTCTGCCGGCCCATGTTTTCACAGAAACCGCTGAACAACTTGCGGGTCGTTGGATAAAAGAATGGCAGAATGGTATTGATGGGACTCCGGTTAAACCCGGATTCATGAAGATCAGCGTCAATGCTTCGCACCTTTCCGATGTATCATTGAAATTGATCCGGGCAGCGGCGCTTACGCATCGAAAGACCGGTCTAACCATTGCATCACATACGGGGCCGGCGGTCCCCGCTTTCGAACAGATAGAAGTACTCAAGTCACAAAGAATTGATCCGGCTGCTTTCATCTGGGTGCACGCGCAGAATGAATCGGATGCGGATCAATACGTGAAAGCTGTACAGGAGGGCGCCTGGGTCAGCCTTGATGGCCTCCAGGATAATAATGTTGAGGAATATATTCAGAAGCTTCAGCATCTGAAGAGAGAAAAGTGCCTTCACAGGACCCTGATATCTCATGATGCCGGTTGGTACGATCCTGGGAAACCCGATGGTGGAGAATTCAGGGGATACACCGTGCTGTTTAAGAAATTAATTCCTGCGATGGAGCAGGAAGGTTTCACGGAATCAGAGATTCTTCAGTTGATACAACATAACGCGGCAAACGCGTTTACTGTGCGGGTGAGAAAATTGAAGAAAAAGCGAAGATAATGGAGATGTGAGGGATTCGAAGGGAGCCTCTCCTATGCCTGCCCTTGAAGTAAAATGGATTTCGCCAAATTACTGTCAGGAGCAGGTTCACAGAGAAACGCTATGGCAAACAGCTTTATTCACTGTGGTTGGAGAGGACTTTAAAGTAAGGGCATTCACCTGAATTTTCCTAAGGATTTTTGGAAAGTTTGTTCGCCCTGAAAAAATGGCTTTTTAGTGCCCAAATAGCATGTTTGAAGACAATTATAGGCAGCGGGGTTTGCGCAATAAGCTGGTTAAAATTCTGGAAAAAAAGGGCATTTCTGACCCCCGGATCCTGGCGGCAATAGGAAAAGTGCCCAGACACCTGTTTTTCGATAATGCGCTGCTCGAACATGCCTATCAGGACAAGGCTTTCCCGATTGGTGAGGGGCAGACGATCTCCCAGCCTTATACGGTCGCTTTCCAAACCGAGAAACTGGACGTCAGGCCGGGCGACCGGGTTCTGGAGATTGGAACAGGCTCCGGCTATCAGGCCTGCATCCTGCTGGAATTGGGGGCAAGGGTCTTTACTATTGAATATAACCGCAAATTGTATGAAATTGCGCG
>JBBEBN010000028.1:0-8498 GCA_040882305.1 Cyclobacteriaceae bacterium | reverse complement strand
CAGCTGATCGGCCAGGCGCCGCAACCTGCTTTGCTCTTCCCTTAATTTCTTCCTGATCTTTGCCAGCTCAGGACTTGCACCATCCCGCACCATCGCCTTGTCATCGATCTTTTGATATATCTGTTCCGTCAGCCGGGAGGTGATCACAACCGGCTCTGTCAGTTTAAAAAGCTCCGGGTAAACCTCCCGGGATTTGGAGAAAAAGTTCTTAATGCTGAGGATCGTGTCGAGTGCGAGTGCAAGTTTCAGGAATTGGTCCGCGTCGATGTAGTTTCCCTCCAGCGCGATCTTAAGCAGCCATTCCTCTGCATCGTAGAAATGACTGGACGGAAAAGTTTCATTTTTTTCAAGGATGAAACGGAATTCAAGCGTTTGCCGGAGTTGAGTTTCAATGTGCCCGGCACTCGTGTTAAAATCGATGGCGTCCACCCTTGCCGCTGCCGCCCCGGATAAACAATAGGATTTGAGCCTGAGCCTTATCTGATCAAAGCCGAGTTTTTGTTCAAGGGTATCGGGATAGATCATGGTTGATCGGGCCGGAAGGGGGCGCGCTGTTCTCTTAATTGCAAGGTATCCACCAGCGCGGTGTAGATAAGTTCCATTTCCCGTGGGTGCTCCATATAATAGTCGAAAGACTTCTTGAAAACGCTGTCCTGCACGGCGGCCTCCTCAAAGACCTTTGCCGTCAACACACCGGCAACGTGCTTGGCACTGTCGCGGGGAAGTGCCAGGTAGTTCACTTTTTCTTCAGCGAGATAGACTTCCTGCATGACCTGAACCATTTCCTGCCTGCTGAGAATGCCCTCCGGTCGTTTTTTGTCACAAGAGGTCGCCCAGACCAGTATGGCCAGCGAAATGAAGATCCTTATAAAAAAATCGTTTAACCGTTTCACAGTTTTATATGACGTAATCTCAATTCAGGTGCCAAAAATACTCATAATTATCCTATTTTCGGGCCGGTAGAGCCTTGTGGACCGGGGTGTTTAATACAAATCGCCATTGTCATCTTGAAAGTTGTCGTCGCAGCCGACAGGCGCGTTCTACCGGCCATTATGCCTGATTGACACGGACCATTTGCCTGGCGGCCCCAAAGCATAATGGATGAGAAACATCCGAAGGAATTGCCTGTTACCGGGACGTGTTGTATGGTAGCAGAACCCGAAACAAAGTTTGATAGAAGAAGATGCCGAGAGATTTAAAAGAGATACTGAAAAAACTAAGGCGGTACGAAATTCAGATACGCAAGGCCATCAACAGCCACATGCAGGGGGATTTCCGTTCGATCTTCAAGGGCTCCGGCCTTGAATTCGACGATGTTCGCCCTTATCAATACGGCGACGATATCCGCACCATAGACTGGAACGTTTCCGCGAAAGGACATGGTGTCTTTGTAAAAACCTACCGGGAAGAAAAAGAACAAACGGTATTTTTCATTCTCGACGTAAGCGCCTCCGAGGATATCGGTAATCCCGGGAGGACAAAAGCCGATGTATCGAAAGAGATCTGTGGCGTACTGGCCCTCTCATCCGTCAAAGAATCAAGTCACGTGGGGCTCATTTGTTTTTCCGACATCAAGGAAAGGTACCTGAAATCGACGAAGGGCCATTCGCAGGCGTATGAAATTATTTCCGCACTGGAATTATTGAAGCCCGCATCGCTGAGAACTAACTTAAGCAAGGCAATCGCCTTTGCCATGAACATTATCAAAAAGCGAAGTGTCATTATCCTCATTTCTGATTTTATTGACGAAGGATACCTTAACAATTTAAGGTCGATGGCCCGGCGGCACGACCTGGTCATTATTCAGATCAGTGATAAACGGGAAACCCGGTTGCCGAAACTCGGCATCATTCCCGTCATCGATAAAGAATCCAGGCGAACCCTGTGGATCAATACATCTTTCGGAGACTTCCGCGAAAAGGTGGTCAATCGCTATGAATCCCGCAAAAGTGAACTCGCCAATTTCTGCCGCAAACACCAGGTAAATTTCATAACGATCGATACCGATGAAGATTACGTACCCAAACTTCTCAAACTGTTTAGAGTGAGGAATAAATCATTAAAAACATCATGAGTTTATACGGGCTATTCAGGCCTGCCTGCCAGCGCCCTGGACTGGCGAAGGCTGGCAGGCAGGCAGGTTTCTGTATATTCCTATATTTTCTGTTCCCGCACTTCGCCTCCGCACAGGAAGAAGTGAAGGTACGAGGAGGTTTTCTCACTGATAGTATGAAGATCGGGGAGCAAACGGCATTTTACCTCACGGCGAAATATCCCAGCAGCCTGACGATCCTTTTCCCGGATTCTACCCATACTTTTGCGCCCTTTGAGTATCAGAAAAAAGAGTACTTCATGACGGAAACAACGGATGGGATAAGCGTTGACAGTACGTTGTACTTTCTCACCACCTTTGAAATTGACCGCGTGCAGTCCCTTCGCCTGCCTGTATACGTGGTTCATGCGCGCGACTGCACCATCATCCGGACCTCCCCGGACACGGTGTTGATCACCCAACTGGTTGCCCACGTACCCGACACAGTAAGCGCGGACCAGCTACCACTGAAAATGAATACTGCCTACGAAGAAGTTGAATACGATTTCAACTTCTGGATGATGGTTATCATAATTTCTGTAGTGATTGCCGTGGCGGTCATCGTGTGGCTCCTGTTTGGAAAGAGGATCCAGCGGCATTTGAGAGCGAAAAGGATGCGGAGAACCCACGCGCAGTTTTCGGAACGTTACAATGCACTCCTCGCCCAGTTGCAGAAGACATTTTCCACCCTTACAACTGAGTCGGCCCTGGCCACCTGGAAAAAATACATGGAGCAGCTTGAATCCAGACCTTACACCAAGCTTACAACAAGGGAAACACTGAGAATAGTAAAAGAGCCCGCATTGACCGAATCCCTCAGCAGGGTCGACAATGCGATATACGGTCACGAAACAACAGTCATCGATTCCCTGGTGAACCTGAAAAAGTTCGCGGACCGGCAGTTCCACAGAAAGATAAAGGAGGTGCAACATGGATAATGAACTGGTCACCCCCTGGCACAGCATGTCGTGGTTCGACCCTTCCGCACTGGCATCTTTTTCCTGGGAACAACCCGTGTTCCTGTGGGTGATACTGGCGGTGCCCCTCATCTTTATCCTCCGGTGGTCGGCGCGCTATTATTTTAATCAAAAATTGCCTGTAGCAGTTTCCCCCAGAGACCTGAGAAATTCCGCTGCCAACCTGGTGCGTTTAATACCCGAGATCCTCCTTATGCTCGTTTGCATGCTGCTGCTCACGGCAATGGCACGTCCGCAAAAAACAAATGAAAAGGTTGAGCAGTACACCGAAGGTATTGACATCATGATCGCGTTGGACATTTCACAGTCCATGCAGATCGAGGATTTTCAGCCCAACCGCCTGGAGGCCGCCAAACAAGTTGCCCTCGATTTTATTGAAGGCCGTCTGCAGGACAGGATCGGGCTGGTGGTCTTTTCAGGCGATGCGTACTCGCTGGCGCCCCTGACAACGGATTACGATCTGTTGCGCACTTATGTGAAGGAAATAAATTTCGAAATGATCGAAAATCGCGGGACGGCTATTGGCAGCGCCCTGGCCGTGGTCACGAACCGCATGCGCGAATCCGAGGCAAAATCAAAAGTGTGCATCCTGTTAAGCGACGGTGACAACACCGCCGGAAATATCGATCCTATTACCGCTGCGGAACTGGCTTCCGCTTATGGCATCAGGATGTACACCATTGTCGTGGGTCGCGAAGGCCTGGTGCCCTATGGAAAAGATTTTTTCGGAAGACCGAATATGATCGAGAACACCGTGGACGAATCCACCATGAGGAAGATCGCGGAAATCGGCGGCGGAGAATTTTTCCGCGCGACAGACAACCAGGCGCTCATGTCAGTGTTCAACAAGATCGATCAGCTCGAAAAAGCGGAGATCAAGGAAACCCGGTACAAAGACACCTCCGATTACTATTTCGTATACGTCCAGTGGGCAGCCTCCCTGTTCCTTCTATGGCTCCTGCTGAAGTCTACTTTTATCAGTAACGTACTTCAGGACTGAGGGGTTAAGTTGCCGGTTACCAGGTACACCGGTCGTCGGGCACCCTCACAGTGTAGGCAGGTTCTCCGCATAGTATATCAGCCGGCCGCCGAAGATGAGAAGCACCAGTCCCAGGATGATGTTGAGGCTGCGTATAAATTTTGGCGTGAGGATACGGCGCAACTTGTCGGCGAGCTTGGCTTTGAGCACATCCGTGACGAAGACTGTCGATACGATCGATGCAAAATAAGGTATCGCTTTGGCGGGTGTTGAATATTCGAACTTTGTTGTAGCCAGCCCTACTGTCCCCAACCAGAATATCAGCACCGTAGGTGTGAGCCCGTTGATGATAAAACCCTTGCCGAAAAGGCGCCACGGACTGCTGAGCTGAACTTTCTCAGGATCAAAATGCACCATTCGTTTGCTTTTGACAAACAAATAATAGACTCCAAAGATCAGTAGTACCGATCCGCCAAAGTATGCGAGATAAAGGCGGAAATTTCCCTGGTCAAAAAGCTGATAGACCCCCAGATACGTGAGGGTAATATAAAACGCATCGCTCAACGATACGCCTATTGAAACAAAAACGCCGCTGACAAAGCCGCGCTCGATGCTGGTTTGCAAAATGGTGAAGAACACCGGTCCAACCAGTAAGGCCAGGACCAGCCCGGAAAGAATGCCATTAAGTATGACGTCCATTCGATCGCGATTGAAGATATGAGGTCCAGTCTTCCAACTGCGCTTTCTTCATCACCCTGGGAAATTTATTCTGACCACCCACCTTACCCTTGCTCTCCATCCATCCGTAAAACGCATTTACGGGAACCACCTCCACAAACACTTCCTTGAGCCCTGCGCTGCGTTCAACGGCATAATCATCGTTGAGGACTTTCAGGTGTTCATCAATCTTCGTTTTCAATGTATCCGCATCAACAGGGTCGTCAGTTCCGACAAACCAGTGGTGCGCAAACAGTGACTCGTGAGGTATCCCCGCCACAGTGAATTCCTGTATGGAAATATTCAGTTCGTTGGCCACCAGTTCGATGGCTTTGTTCATATTATCCACCGACAGGTGCTCTCCGCAAAGGCTAAGAAAATGTTTGGTGCGACCCGTGATGACGATCTCAGCCTCCTCCAGCGAAGTGAATTTGATGACATCGCCAATGAGGTAACGCCAGGCCCCCGCACATGTTGACAGCAACAAAGCGTATTCTCTCCCTTCCTCCACTTCATCGATCAACAGCGTTTCAGCATCGGGCCTGATTTCTCCGTTCGAATCAAAATTCCTCTCTTCGAAAGGTACAAATTCATAGAAGACACCATTGTTTAATACCAGGCGCATGGACCTTCTGTTGGGATAGGCCTGGAAGGCGATAAATCCTTCGGAGGCGAGATATGTTTCTATATAGTGGATCGGCCTTGCGAGAAGTTTTTCAAAGCCCTTGCGGTAAGGATCAAATGATACACCTCCGTGCACATATACCATCAGGTTGGGCCAGATCTCGTGGATATTTTTTGCCTTGTGGTACCGCAGGATCTTTTCAATGAGTATTTGGATCCAGGCCGGCACGCCGACGACAATTCCGATATCCCATTCCCTGGCTTTCTTTGCTATCTCATCCAGCTTGGCATCCCAGTGACGGGTCTTGGCGATCCGTTTTCCCGGTTTATAAAAATGCTGGAACCAGAATGGAAGACGAGCCGCCTGAATACCGCTGAGGTCACCTTCAAAAAAACTTCCCCTGCGGTTCAGGTGTGTGCTTCCCCCCAGCATCAGGATGCCGGCTTCGAATATCTCCGGCTTCAGGTCGTACTTGGAAAGGGTAAGGATCTGGCGGACGCTGGTTTTCTGAATAGCCTTCGTCATGTCTTTTGTGACAGGAATGTATTTGGAGGAGGCCTCGGACGTTCCTGAGCTCAGGGCAAAATATTTCACCCTTCCCGGCCAGCAAACATTTTTAATACCCTTTTGCGACAATCTCCACCAGTCATTATAGATCTTATTGTAAGTATGGATAGGAACCTGGCTTTTGAAGCGCTTAAAAAATTCCTTGTTGCCCAGTCTGAACCCCCTCAGCACTTCCGGGAAATTATAATACTTGCCGAATTCAGTGGCGTTCGCTGTGATCAGCAATTCTTTCAGCTCCTTCTTTTGAAGATCAAACGGAGCGGTGTACTCCTCTTCGAGCATCTCGCGGATTCGAATTCCCTTTTTAAGCAATGTCCCGATGATCGCCATGGTATATTATCAGGTGTCAAAAATAGGCATGATTTGTCCCCCGCCCAAATGATATAAATCGTTAGTATTACATGC
Organism: Cyclobacteriaceae bacterium; assembly: GCA_040882305.1. Classification (GTDB taxonomy): domain Bacteria; phylum Bacteroidota; class Bacteroidia; order Cytophagales; family Cyclobacteriaceae; genus Chryseosolibacter. Next base: position 2,136 of record JBBEBN010000028.1, on the reverse strand, counting down.
GCTTAAAGGACTGAAAAAGGTGTTATTTGCCCATGACCATTCAGGAAAATCTAAAGGAACTGCGAAAAAATATACCGGCCGGATGCACTTTAATTGCCGTTAGCAAAACCCTGCCGCTGGAAAAAATCCAGGAAGCGTATGCCTCCGGCCAGCGGGTCTTTGGCGAGAACCGGGCCCAGGAGCTAGCCTCAAAATACGAGGCGTTTCCCAAAGACATCGCCTGGCATATGATCGGGCATTTGCAGACAAATAAAGTGAAATACATCGCGCCCTTCGTGCGCCTTATCCAGTCGGTAGACAGCCTGAGACTTCTGGAAGAGATCAATCGCCAGGCATTAAAACTTAAACGCGTAATCTCCTGTTTACTTCAAATCCACATCGCGGAAGAGGAAACGAAATTCGGGTTTTCTTCTGATGAAGCCTCAGAGCTGGTGTCTTCCGCGCCGTGGACAGACCTCAGGAACATACAGGTGAAAGGGTTGATGGGAATGGCTACTTTTACGGAAAATTCCCAGCAGGTGCGAAAGGAATTCAGGAACCTGAAAGGGCTGTTTGAAAAACTTAAATCCCAAAGACTTCCGGCCCCTGTCGCAATGGAAGAGCTTTCAATGGGAATGAGCAACGACTATAGAATAGCCATTGAAGAAGGCAGTACGATGGTGAGGGTAGGCACAGCCATTTTCGGCCATCGTCAGTAGATCTTAAATAAATTTTCCGGAAGTACTCATGAATCAACGTGTCACATTCACCACGGGAATTGTGCTGGCGGGCCTGGCAGTAGCGATCGGGGCGTTTGGGGCCCACGCCCTGCGGCCCTTGCTGGAACAAAATGCAAGGACAGAAACTTTTGAGCTGGCCGTTCGCTACCAGTTTTACCATTCTTTTGCCATCCTTTTCTCGGGAGTGCTGATGTTTAATTTTCCCTCAAGACACCTTGGGCGGGGAGCCATTTGCTTTGCCGCCGGTATTATCATTTTCAGCGGAAGTCTCTACACTTTATCCTTGACGGGCATCCGCGCCCTGGGTGCGATCACGCCGGCTGGCGGCGTGTTGTTCATCGCCGGCTGGCTTTTACTGTTGCTGGGAATAAACGCGAGAAGGTCCCGCTAGGGACCTTCTCACTGACGTATTGCGACCTCCTGTTACTGAGGTTTTTTATCGAGAATGTTGGTCGTGAAGGTAATCTGGTTTCCTTCGGGATTAACGGCGTTGGTCACCAGCGTAACGGGTTTATTCTGCATGCCCATTTTTCCGGCGCTGTTAAAGGAAACGGTGATCTCACCTCTTGCTCCCGGCGGAATTGGATCGCGCGGCCAGCCCTTGGGTGTTGTACAACCGCAGCTTACCTGCACGTTTGTAACGATCAGGGGCTCATTTCCTGAATTGGTGAAATAGAAGGTGTGCTCGACTTTATCTCCCTGGACGATATTTCCAAAATCATGTGTTTTCTTTTCCCAGGTAATGACAGCACCATTCTTTTTTGCTGCGGGCTTGTCCTGCGCAAAGGACTGGCATGCAAGGCCCAGCACCACGACTAAAAACAAATACTTTCTCATACTCTATTTTTTTTCAAATTTACCTAGATTTTTCTTTAAAAATATCAATTTAACCTGAAACACTTACCTGCCGACGGGAATTCCACGACCGGAATATTTTTCCCGCGGTGTTTTAAACGATCAAAATCCTCATTTATGGTCTTATTGAGACGAAAAGTAACCTGATGGACGCAGAATTAACGAATCTGTACGGAAACAAGGTAAGGGTAAGGGTGTGCGGCCTGTGCTGGCAGGACGGCAACCTGCTGATGGTGAACCACCAGGGCCTCACCCAGGGCGATTTCTGGGCCCCTCCGGGAGGGGGCCTCGCATTCGCTGAACCAGTTCAACAGTGCCTTCAAAGAGAATTTGCGGAAGAAACAGGTCTGAAGATTCGTTCCGGCCGTTTTCTGTTCGGATGCGAATTCATAAAAGAACCACTTCACGCCATCGAGCTGTATTTCGAAGTGGCGATCACGGGAGGGACACTTCAAAAAGGAGAGGACCCCGAGTGCCCGATCATCAGGGATGTAAGATTTATGTCACCCGATGAGCTGTTGAAAATACCCGCAGCCTCACTCCATGGTATCTTCAGGTTGAT
>JBBEBN010000027.1:0-8506 GCA_040882305.1 Cyclobacteriaceae bacterium | reverse complement strand
CAACAATGAAGGACAGTGAACTCATCGATTTCAGGCTCAGAAATATCGGTTTTGTATTTCAGTCATACAATCTCATTCCTGTGCTAACGGCTGAGGAGAATGTTGAATTCATTATGCTGTTACAGAAGAAAGATAGAAGAGAACGGCGTGCCCGCGCCCTGGAGCTGTTGGAAAGCATGGCGATGCAGGATAAAGCAGGCAACAAACCCGGTGAGCTTTCAGGAGGCCAGCAACAGCGCGTGGCGGTAGCGCGCGCCCTTGCATCAAAGCCCCGGTTTATCCTGGCGGATGAGCCCACGGCAAACCTGGATTCAGCTTCCACAGACAACCTGCTCGACCTTATGGCGCAGATAAACAAAGAGCAAAAAGCGACCTTCATTTTTTCAACACATGACCAGCGTGTCATGGATAAGGCAAAGAGATTGATCAGGCTGGTTGATGGCAAGGTGGTCTCAGACATTACACAATAGATGAAATCGCGGCTTTTTACATCTGTTTTTCTTCTCTCCGCCATATGTTCTCTTGCACAGGAGGAAACCGAAGAACAAGAGCCTAAAAAGCTTACGCTGAAAGGGTACATCAAAGATATGGCATCCTTCAACTTTTATGGTGACAGCCTGATGTTACAGAACCTCATCCACAACAGACTGAACTTCGCGTGGTACGCTACCAATGAGCTTACTTTTTATATGGAAGTCAGAACACGGCTATTGCACGGTGATTTTGTCTCCATGATCCCGAACTACGCCGAAATCGTAGATTCAAATAATGACTACTTCGATCTGTCTGCAAACCTCATTAACGAGAAGTCAGTGATCCTGAACACAATGATCGATCGTTTCTACCTGCAGTGGGCAAAAAACAACTGGGAGATCAAGCTTGGAAGGCAACGCATCAACTGGGGAATAAACCTCGCATGGAACCCAAATGACTGGTTTAACGCTTACTCTTTTTTTGATTTCGACTATGAAGAGCGCCCTGGTTCAGACGCCGTGCGCGTCAGCCGTTACACGGGTGTCGCCTCGAGCGTAGAAGTAGCAGCGAAGATCAGCGACGATATCGATCGCTTTGTGGGAGCGGCCATGTGGAAGGCCAACAAATGGGATTATGATTTTCAATTTCTCGGCGGACTTGCCCAGGGAGACCTTGCCGCTGGCACTGGCTGGGCCGGCAATCTTGGAACAGCTAGCTTCAAAGGTGAAATGACCTGGTTCCATAAAGTAGTTGAAACCGTAGTAAACCCCTTCTATGAAGATATGTTTCTCGGAGCAATAAGCGTAGACTACTCATTTCCAAACTCGCTCTATTTAAACGGGTCATTGATGTTCAATTCCGAGGGAACGTCAGGTGTGCCATTCAATTTCACCGCAATTGGACTACGGCCGGGGACCGTTCGCGACCTCTCACCGTACAGGTGGTCAGGGTTTGTTCAGTCAACCTATCAGATCAATCCATTGCTTTACAGTGGCCTTGCATTCATCGGCTATCCGGGTAGCAAAGACTTTTTTATCAACCCCTCAATAACTATCTCAGCGATGCAAAACCTGGACGTCTATGTCGTCGCCCAGTTGTTTTTCGGCAGGGACTTTAATGGGGATTTCGGTTCGGTTGCGAACTCTGTTTATCTCCGGTTGAAATGGAGTTTCTGACATCCGCGGCCGGCGATTGCCTTCTGGAACGGAGAGCATCATCTCGAGCTAAGCAGTTCGGCAATTTCGCGCCAGCCGCCATCTTAGTCGCGGGCTTCGTTGACTTCGGAGCGGTCTTCACCGTTCGTGATGATACCTTCTTTCATTTCATGTGAATGGGATTACGATTTTGATGGCAAAAGTAGCAAGCTGGGATAAGAAATTTTGCATAGTTTCGGGAGTGCAGTTGCTGGTGGATGACCGGGAACTCCAAATAGGTGTCCATATCTTACAGTTTATCAAATTACTTTATGAAATTTTCGAAAAAAAACACAGGCTCAAGTTTGTCAAATGCCATTGAAAAACCGGGCAGACGAAAGGCGATCAGAGCGCTCGGTTTGGCCGGCATGGCAACCGTTTCTGCTTCCGGGGTTACGGGTGCCACGCTGCCTGCAAGAAAAGCCGTTCATTCAACTTTTAATACGGTTGATGAGTTGCGGCAAGATAGTTCCTTGAAGGTAGGTGGACTCGCGCGAACAATGGGTTATTATAAACCAGGTGACGGTGGCAGTGCGGAGTATCTGGTCCGGAGCGGGAAGCCTGACATTTCGGAAGGCGCGATCATCCGTAAGGATGATCTCTACGCATCTCTGATCAATACTGCCAGCGTAAGCTACAAGATGTTTGGTGCGATAGGAGATGGTCAGAACGATGACGGTGTGCAGATAAAGATGGCCCACGCGTATGCAAATGCGATGGACATCCCCCTGATCAATTATTCCGGTGAGTTCTGGATAAAGGGCACCCATTCCATCGAAATCCAGAGTAACGTTCACTGGGGACAAACCATTTTTCATGTCGATGAAAAATTTGGCTCAAGCCAGGGCAACCTTTTTATGGTCCTTAGCAGGGAGAAGTCTGTCCCCATAGAATTTGATCCTGCCACAAAGGCTAAATTTCTGGCACAGATCAAACCTGGTGTAAAGCTTATCCCGGAACTTTCTCAGTTTAAAAATTCATTGGTTATTATTTCTGATACAAATGATAAAATAGGATATCGGAGCGGGGAAGCCTATGGAGGAAGGTCTTCCAAGCCGAAGGAGGAACTTTTCTTTGTTGAAGAACATGGGCGCATCCTCGGCGATATCGCCTGGGAATTTACAGATTACACCTCACTCGTCGCTCATCCGGGGAACGACAGCTATCTTGTGATAGACGGCGGGAGCTTTCATATGTCAGGGGAAAATCCGAGCACACCGCCGGAAAGGCTATATATTCAGATCGGCTTTTCGGTGCGTCGCAGCAGAACCATTATTCGCAACCAGTGGGTAGGCCTGGAGGGCGGAAAGGCGGATGTATCCATGGTTCCAAAAGGCGGCTTTTACTCTTTCTCAAACGTTTATGATGTTTTGCTGGAGAATGTGAGGCTGATTCCCTGGGAAAAAAACCGTCCGGGAACAGACCGTGATGTGCCGGAAGGTACCTATGGCATTGGCGGAAACAGGGTATTGAATGCGACTTTCCGAAATGTAACGGCAGAAGGGAGTCCTGTTCATTGGGGTGTCTTCGGAACAAATCTGTTTAAGAATTTTCGTGTGGAACAATGCGTACTCAACCGGGTCGACGTTCATTTCCATTGCTGGAATCTTTATATCAAGGATTCGAAAATAGGATCAAACGGGATAACTGTTACCGGTGGCGGTGATCTGTTTGTGGAGAACACAACCTGTATGGCTGCAAGCTTTATTGCCTTCAGGAGGGATTTTGGCGCGAAGTGGGATGGCGATATACGGATCCGCAATTGCAGGCACGCTCCGATCACCCAAGGCGAGACAGCAATATTATCCTTTGTGGCAGATGATTTTGACTACAAATATCCGATCGGGTATGGCAGAACAGTGAAGGTTGAGGACGTTGTTGTTGATTTCAGGACCGTACCTGAATCTGAAAGCGTCTCGTGGCTAATGCGGACATCAGCATTTTCTCAGCGGACGGATGGAGAGAGAGTTTTCTTTCCGCATCATCTCGAATTCCGTAATATAATGGTTGAAGGCAGGCAACAGGGCATGCGCCTGTTGAAGCTTCCGGATCCGCAGATGCTGAAATTGTCAAAAACAGGAGGATATGACGGCGTTCAGCTGAAGCCTAACTGCAAGATGATATTCGAGGACATTCATCTGGAGAAGATCGCCGCGCAACAACCACAATCTGAAGATGTGCACTTTCTTATGAAGAACGCGGCAAATAACAAGTACAAAGATGAATACGCCCTATATCCTGAACTGAGGATCACCAGGTGTAACGACCTTACAGCATATTTCGGTGGTAATATAGCGGAGGTAATATTGGATCAGTGCAGGATCGTACGTTTAACAGGAGATAGTAAGGATTCTATGCCCGGAGCCTTGACATTCAATAGCTGTAAATTTGAAGCCGAAGTTACCAATTCGGCGTTTCAGTTCTTTACGTTAGGAACAACCCTCGGTACCAGTTTTATCAATTGTGTGGTCTACGCACCAAAGGTAGACAATACCGCCAGGCCTGATTTAACAGATCTTTTGGGCTTTATCAGGATTAATAAAGAGGTCCATTTTAATCACATTAATACGCGGCTGGGGAGTGATATCTTAAATTATTACAAAGGGAAAGGTGTTAAGTTAAGCAGAAGTTTTATTGCCATGATAAAATCACATCACGAGCTGGAATCAGCGGCTGCATCGTGAAAATCTGTTAACAAAACGAACATGATATGATGCTCACAAGCAAAAGGGGTGGCTAATAAAATGGTGGGTATAGAACATCATTTACCTTTTTGTATATGGTTTACTCTTTATTGAAGTTTTCCGGAATTCTGCCGGGCTTCTGCCGGTGAATTTCTTGAAAATACGGTTAAAATGACTTTGATCGGAAAAGCCGGTCAGATAGGCGATATCAGCAAGGGAGTTTTTCGGGTCTTTCAGCAGTTCCATTGCCTTTTCTATTCGCATCTTTCGTAGATAGTCACCAAACGAAAGATCATCAAAATATTTGGAAAACTTTCTTGATAAATAGGTGGGGTGAACATTCAAACTTTGTGACAACTCCTTAAGACTCAGGTTCAAATTTGTGTCGATCTGATCCTGAATTATTTCCTTCAATTCTTTAGCCCACGAAGGAATTTTCTTTGAACCTTTTTGCTTCAGAAATTTTTTGTAGACATCAAGCAAAAGATTCTCTATTGGGTTCTGCGTATGCTTTACGTTTTGCAACTCTTTTGCCCACGTATAAAGAGCATCATAGATCAGTAACCCCTTTTGCAATAACTCCTGATCGTCCTGAATATTTCGGGAAAGTCCTGCGGATATTGCCCATAAGCCTGAAGCCTGTGCAGCGATATCATGTCTGTCGGTATCCGCACCCCGCACAATGACGGCCATAGTTTTTAAGGCTGGATCTTTTAGTCTATGCTTAGTGATGAAATAATCAAAAGTGCATTGATCACCGTAATGTGTGTACTCTACATCGGGTAAGTCAAAGGGTATTGCTTTTAACTCCTTGGATGTTTTAATCACTTGATCGAATGGGACGTAAATAATCTCAGCCTCTTCATCGACAAAACGTTTGATCAACCAGGGACAAGCGATGCGATCAATTTTCGGACGTTCTCTTGTGATCCATTTCATAATCAGCGAATATATTGAAGGAAAGGGTAAAATCAATCCCAAAGGAGCAAATTCATCCTATACTTTCGTTTTCATTTCTCTTAAGCTTGTTATGAAATTTCATCATCGCTCATCAATAAAACCAAACTGGAATATCGGTTGGCATAGCAACTCATTGCCCTTTCACTAAACAGAATATTTATGGTGTCAGTCACGTTGTTCTTTTGATACAATGACCCTTTAATAGACAACAATACACCATGCTCAAAATATTTATACTTACCGCATTTCGAAATATCAGGAGGAGTCTGCTGTTGTCCTCAATTAAAATTATAGGCCTCTTCATTGGCATGTTTTGTTTCATGGTTACAATTGCTTTCTATACCCATGAATTCAGTTATGATGAATTCCCCGATGCAGACAACATCTATCGGTATGTGCACTGCGTCTACCTTCCCGAGGGAATGGAGAAATATGCGTTCACATCCGCCATGACCGGCCCTGCCATACAAGAGAAGTTTACTCCCGTGCAATCGTTTTGCCGCCTTCTTTTGCAACCGATGACGCTGCGGACCGAGGATCAGGACGTTGGTTTCAATGAAGATCGCTTCGTTTTTGCTGACTCAACATTTGAGAGATTCTTTCCATTTCCATTGATGGCAGGGAGAGCAGGTTCGCTTTTAAGGGACCCATTTAGTGTAGTTATTTCTCCTCGTGCAGCAAAGAAATATTTCGGTGACGAGAGTCCCCTAGGGAAAATGTTGTTAACAAATGATGATACTGGGGGTTTTAGAGTAACTGGCGTCTATTCTGAAAACAACTCCAGAACACATCTCGGATCATTGGATTTTATTGCATCATTTGCAAGTTTAGAGGCCATCGGAAAAAGCCCGGGCTGGCCTAAACGCATCCCCGCTGCCTCGAAGTTAGATGCGAAAGGATTTAACAGCTTTTACACTTATTTCCTGCTGTCACCAGGTACACCACCGCAGGCATTAACAGACGAGTTTCCAGCCTTTATAGAAGAGTTCAGGGGGCAAGGCAGGTCCGGGAGACTTAAACCCACGCTGCAAGCGTTGAACGACATCCACCTGAATTCGGCACTGAAATATGAAATCGACAGAAATGGCGATGAGCGGATAGCATATGTTTTACTAATTATCGGCTCAGTGATTCTGATAATCTCCAATATCAACTTTGTCAACATTTCGATTTCCGAATTCATTAAGCGTTCAAAGAGTGTGGGAATCCAAAAAGTGTTGGGAACAACCAGAAAAGCCCTGATTATTTCTTTTCTTACGGAAGTCTTTTTGCTGAGTCTAGCCTCAGGAATCATTTCGATCTCGCTTCTATACGTTCTCATGCCCTATTTGAATTCGCTTATCAGCAGAGAGATGGTTTTTGACCTTGAGCAGGCTATTTTCTTATTGCTGGCAATTTCATTTATCTCAACTATTTTATCAGGCCTTTATCCGGCCATATACGTTTCCCGGGTCCGTCCAGTGGAAGTTATCCGCAGCCGTTTTTATATGGGCAAGCCCGTTGGTCTGACACGGAATTTGCTATTGCTGCTTCAGCTTTGGATCTCATTCGCTCTGGTCGCTGGTACGTTAATAATTTACAGACAGATCGATTTTCTGCTTCACAAGGATGTCGGGTTCGATACGAACAATGTATTACAAATCAACACCCTTGGCACTGATCCTCGAGCCTTAGAAACGTTTAAAGAACAAATTTCCGGAACCGTAGATGTCAAAAACGTTGCGAGCATCTCCAACGCATACGGGCAGACGGGCTTCAGTTTCGGCATACGTCTTCCAGACTCCGGTGACGAAGAAAGAGTATATAGTGTGATCTCACTCTACGTTGATCCTGATTATCTCCAGACACTGCAACTAAAACTGCTCAGCGGAAGATTCTTTCAGCGGGACATTGTTGCAGATAGTGTTGAGAACGTTGTATTGAATGAAAATGCGGCAAACCTTTTATTCAATGGTGAGGCCCTGGGCAAGAAGATTCTGTTGCCGTCTGGCACAGACGGTCCAGCAGGGTCTACCGTCATGAATGTAGTAGGAGTGGTGGCCGACTACAACCATGCTTCATTACGGCAGCGGATTGAACCCCTCGTATTACTATTCGACCCAGCTCAATTTAACTACTTGTTTGTTAGGCATAATGAAACGAATATGCAATCGGTCATTTTTACTATCGAGAAAAAATGGAAAACGTTCTTTCCGGCTAAAGTGTTTGAATATACTTCACTTGATCAGAGTGGCCAACAGCTTTATAGAGACGAAAAGAGCTTGGGTGATTTGATAGCCGTCTTTTCCATTGTTGCTGTTGGGATTGCTGCCATTGGATTGTTTGGTGTAGGCCTCTTCATTGTGCAACAGAAAACTCGCGAGTACGGTATCCGAAAGGTATTGGGTGCAACAACGCCATGTATCTATTATGAGTTTGTCAGGCCCATTCTTAGTCTTCTTGCTATTGCATTTGTATTAAGTGCACCCATGTCCTATTATTTCACCAATGAGTGGTTGTCAAAATATCCGTACAGGACTGAGATTTCTTTGTCAGTGTATGCCATTTCGCTGGCAATCGTTTTAGCCATTGTGGTAACGACTTTACTTTATCATCTCGGAAAAATGTCAAAACTGAACCCGGTGGAAGTGTTGAAAGAGCAATAGCGAATAGACCCGCCATAAAAAATAGCCGCGATTAGAAGTTGAAATTAAAAGGTTTCCGTTATGATGGAATCTTCGGCCACGTTTAAGTTAGACAACTGTTTTAGTACGGCATCCATCATTGGCGGGGGACCGCACACATAGAAAGGTTTATTTTCCCCATCCGTATTTGCCTTCAGAAATTGCTCTGATATAAGTCCGTGAGCGAATCCTTCCACTTTTTCGTCAGATAATATGTTAACGAAATTCTTATTCAGGATTTGTTTAAATTCCCGTTCAAGGATAATGTCCTTTTTTGTTTTGTTGGCGAAGATGAGCTTATTGTTTCCGATCTCATTCCGGGAATTCAGGTATCTCAATATGGAAATAAAGGGTGTGACACCAGCGCCGCCTGCGATAAAGATACCTTCTCCCTTGTATACGATTGTCCCAAAAACATCGTGAAGGATTAATTCGTCGTTTGTGCTTAGTTTTAAAAGTTCATTTGTCACACTCTTGCGGTCCGGATAAGTCTTGATCGTGAATTCCAGAAAAGTATCGGAAGGAAGGCAGG
>JBBEBN010000026.1:0-8513 GCA_040882305.1 Cyclobacteriaceae bacterium | reverse complement strand
TTTTGCATGGAGGCCGATGGATACCTGTAATTTATCTGTGACTGCAAACTTTACCGGCACGGTTCCCTGGTTTGTTGTACGCACCTCTGCGCGAACCAAAAGATATTCAGCCTGGTTGATGCGGTCAACTTTTTCCTGGATGACCAGAACTTCCGTAATCACCTCGACATTGTCTTGTGTAAATCCATCCGCATCCACCTGCGCTCCTGCAATAATGGAAGGGTTTGTAAAGAGGGAATCAAGTACTGCGCCGGTGACATCGACAAAGTACACCTGGACAGCAGCATCGAGCGGAAGCTCATTTATAGTTTTTACCCTGACGATGCTTTCCCGGATATCGTCAATACCCAATCCATCGAAATCGTACTGCTTCGAAATCGTCAGCGCCGAGATCTTTCCGTGGAAAGGCAACTCCAGGTGCACACCGATCGCGAGCCTGCTGTTGTCGAGAACAAAATTCTGTGTATCACCCGGCGGGTCAAGCACTGCTCCGAATCCGTATTCGAGGTAGTAAGGCAGTGATGAAAACAGCTGGGCCATATTCGAATTGCCGGAGTTGATTTCGATCTGCGTCGTAATGGACTGTCCGATCTGGGAGTATGAGGGACCATTCAGAAGGTAAGGGTTAGCCGGGGCGGTGACAGCGAGTCCCGTGAGTTGAATTGTGGAATTATCCTGTTCTATAACAGAGATATTCTGTATATCGAATCCAACAGGCAGCCCGAAACTGTTCCTGATGTCGAGTCGTACGGCAGGCGAGAGGAACTCTATGCTGCCTGCCAACCCGTTGCCAACGATGTCCACGTTTATTGAGTCTGGGTTCAATGGAAAGGTCCTTGTATCGACGTTGCCGAACAAGCCACGGAAACCGAGGCTGCTCATACCAAAGCTGCAATCAAGACTGTGCGTGTTGTTGATCGGCTGACCGGTGTCGGTTATCGTAGCCGTGATGGCAAAAGTAACTGTATTGGTAGTGGTGCCGTTGACGGTAAGATCAAGCGTGGCCCCTTGAAGGTCACTGGAAGGGCTTAGTGTTCCGGGCCCGGTAAACGAAGAATTCTGCTGGAAGCCCGCTCCCTGCTGTTCCAGTGAGGGAATCGAAATAACGAGGTCGATATTGGCCGGGAAAGTTGAACTAAGCGAGAACAGCATCTGCCCGGCTTTGAGCAGTATGGAATCCAGGTTATCTCCGGGTGATGGATTGAAGGCAAACGTTATACTTTTTGACACAGTGACACTACTTCCCGGGGAAGGGAACGTGACCTCGGGCCCGGTAATAGAGATAACCGGACTTTGCTGATCGGGAATGGTGAAAATAGTTTCTGCACCGGCTGTGAAGATGCTGTCATCATAGGTTAGCACCATGACACCGCTTTGTTCAGAAATCCTTGCTTTTGATCCTCCTTCCGTCAGGAATTCCTCCATGGAAAAGGTTGAATTCACCAGCGGAAACGCTATTTCGGGCTCAAAGGCGATACTGCCAATCTTATCGGTATTTTCAAGTTCCTCCATGCACGACGCCAGAATAAACGTGATGCAGGTAAAGGACACACATGCAGCTGCGAAGTGTAATCTATTCATAAGTCGGGAATCAGTGCACCTGTATACGGTTTGATTGAGTTTGGTAAGCGTAGGTCGCTGGGCGTAACCTCGTTACCAGTGATGGCACCTACTGCAGTAGCCCACAAATCCTGAGCGAGCAAGTGCATCAGCACTTGCGCTGCGAAGGACCCCCTTATAGACAGCACTGAAGATGAAACACTGCGCACTACTTAAACCAGCACGGCGGCCACAAGCATACCACTCTGCCGAGACGACCCATTCAACCAGCGACAAGTGCCTGCGTACTTAATAATAATGCGCAGGTACTTCATGGGGGTCCCCGCCCATACCGAGACGGTCCGTATCGGGCGGGCTTCGTTCGCGCGATTCCTTCGCGCATCCAGCACTCAGGGTTGGAGGTCTCTGAAAAGGGGTGCCATAAAAATTTTCAACCGTACACATACGGCCGCCCCATTGATCGAATGTTCCTTTGGATTATGTGGACCCATGATTTTCGCTGTCGGTTGGTTTATGAGTTAAATTATTTTAACATTGTATAAGGCCCATCTCCTGTAACCTATCATGTCAGTAAACTCATGCGACGATAAAATCTTATTGCATCGCCTTCTTCAAGGTGATGAACAGGCATTTATTGAAACGTATGGCCGGTATTGGTATAAACTCTTTCTTTCGTCTTATCGCAGGACCAGAAACAAGGCTGTCGCCGAAGAAATTGTTCAGAATCTTTTTCTAAAGCTTTGGGAAAAGCGGGGCACGTTGGCGATCGGCCGACTGGAGAATTATTTGTTCTCATCCATCCGGAACGCAACGATCGACTTTTTGAACAAGCAAATGGTTGCCGATAAATATCTTGAGCACCAGAAGGTTTACCTATACCTGGAAGGCAATACCACGGAAGAAATGGTGGAACTGGATAACCTGGAAGAAGAGATTGAGAAAGGCTTGCAGGCTTTATCCGGCAAATCTGAAAAGGTCTTCCGGCTTCGCAGGATGGACCACTGGCCTGTGGAAAAAATTGCCCTGCATCTCAATTTGTCTGAAAAAACCGTTCACTATCACCTGACGAGGTCAACGAAATTTATTCGTTCCTATCTTCAGGAATTCACCCTGAGCATAATTCTCCTCCTTCTCTGAAAAAAAGATTTTCTTAGTTGAGAATTTTTTCACGCTTGCCCGTCTTCTATTTACAAGGCAAGAAGGATGCTATATCGGCACACCTTCATCTACCAAGCAGGATTAAACACGTATGGATAACAACTTTCACGATTTACTGGTAAGATACGTCAATGGGGATTGCACTGCGGAGGAGAACGAAAAGGTCAACCGATGGTACGAAGAAATCGCAGACAATGGGCTTCATCTGGACGTGGACGAGAAACAGGCCACCACGGCGAGGATGCTGTCAAACATTCGCAAATCATTAGCGGAGCATCACCGCCCCGTTCGCAAGCAGCGTTACCTGTTCACACATAACCTTGTAAAAGTTGCTGCCGCAGTCGCCGTAGTGGTGGTCTCCGGTCTGTGGCTCTTTACAGTGACCGATCCGGTGGCCGATGACCGGCTTGCAGAAATCCCGGAATTGTCCGGTGCCGTGATATTTGAAAATGAAACGGATTCCAGCAGGCTATATGCGCTGCCGGACGGAAGTACCGTGCGATTGGGATCATCATCCAGACTACATTTCAACAAAAATTTTTCAGCAGGGAAGCGTGAAGTTTACCTGACGGGAAAGGGTTTTTTTGATGTCGTAAACGACCCTTCGCGGCCGTTCTATGTTTACAGCAGACAGATCGCCACCCGTGTATTAGGGACGAGCTTCTATGTTGACGCACCTGAAAATGGCAGAAAGGTTGAAGTACAGGTAATAACCGGCAAGGTTTCGGTATTTCAAATAAGGCCGGATAGCTCATCAGAAAAAGAAGAGACATCCATGCAAAAGCACTCGACTGCGAATGGAGTGGTGCTGTCGCCGAATCAAAAAGTAGAATATTATACGGAGGAAGACCATTGGGTCACCGGACTGGTGGAAGAACCTGTACCGGTAAGATCCATAGATGAGGAGACGCTTTCTTTTGTTTTTGAGAACGCTCCCGTCAGGACTTTATTGGTGGATATCCAGTCGCGCTTTGGTATTGAAGTGGTGACGGAAAATGACAGAATCTGCCAGTGCACCTTTACAGGTGATGTTTCAAGAATGACACTTTATGATATGCTGGATGTGATCAGCAATTCAATCGGTTCAACTTATGAAGTAAAAGGGACGCGGATACTGATCAGCGGAAAAGGCTGCGATTGATTGTGCCGTTCCTGGGAAAATATTTAAAACAAATAACCGTACAACCTATGAGATAAAAAATACAGAAAAAAAAGAGCCGGAGGTACGGTCATACCCCCGGCTGTAAGTTTCCGTTATCCGAAGGACAGCGGAGTTTTGTCCAATTTCAGTTCCATCAAACAAAACATTCCAATTTATGAAAAAAACACTACGGCAACAATGCTGTGGAGGAGCATTACGCATTATGAGAATACTGAGTGTACAGACATTTCTGGCTCTTCTCCTCGCTTCAATGGCTTATGCGCACGATCTGAACGGCCAGGGTATAATGGATAAAGAGATATCCATTGAGATACAGGCTACCTCGCTTAAAAAGGCCCTGTCAAGGATTGAGCGGGTTGCAGGTGTCAAATTCACCTATAGTCCCTCCGTTATTGAGGAGGATCAGACAGTTTCAGTGAAAGCCTCGCGGCAAACGCTGGCCGAAGTCCTTGATGCATTATTGGGTCCGCTGGATATTCATTACAAGTTGATCGCGGACAGGATCTCGTTGTACAAGTCTTCTGCTGCCGCACCTGGTCCCGATAACCAGTATCAGGTATTCGTTGCAGAAAATTCCGCCTTACCGATCACGGGAACCGTGCTGGATGCGGAATCACAAGCGCTTCCGGGCGCAAGCGTGGTCGAGAAGGGCACCTCGAATGGTACCACTACCGACGCCGACGGCAGGTTTTCAATATCGGTTTCTAAAGATGATGCCGTTTTGGTATTCTCTTTTATCGGGTATAGCTCCCAGGAGGTGGCAGTCAATGGAAGGTCCGTCATCGATGTGTCCTTGGTGGAGGATGTGCAGAGTTTGCAGGAGGTGGTGGTAGTAGGCTATGGTGAGCAGAAAAAGATCAACCTCACCGGAGCTATCGATGTTGTTTCAGGCGAAGATCTCTCGAGCAGGCCTGCAGCGCAGGTAGGTCAACTCTTACAGGGACAGGCTCCGAGCATGTTGATCAGCATGAGCCAGCGAGGCAGTGAACCGGGTGTTTCCCAACGATTTCAGATAAGGGGTGTCGGTACTATCAGTGGAAACTCCGCGCCACTCGTGCTGGTGGACGGAGTGGAAATGGATATCAATTTAGTAGATCCGTCATCCATAGAAAACATATCCATTTTAAAGGATGCCGCATCTTCGGCAATTTATGGATCCCGTGCCGCAAACGGTGTCATACTGATACAGACTAAAAAAGGAGAGGACCGGCCATTGAGTATTTCTTATGGCAACATCACCTCTATCAACAGGCCAATATATGTTCCTGATATGGTGGATTCATATACATACGCAACGGTATTCAACCAGGCAAGAGCCAATGCAGGATTGAGCCCGACTTTCGGTCCTGAACAAGTGGACAGGATAAAAGGATATATGGACGGCACGTATCCTTATCCATATAATCCCGATCAACCACCAAACAGTATATGGCAAGGCAGGTGGATGGGAAATGCCAACGTCGACTGGGCGCAGGAATATTTCAGGGATTATAGTGTGCAGCAAAAACACAACATTAATGTGGAAGGAGGCACCGAGAATACTCAATATTATGCGACCATCGGACTTCTGGACCAGCCGGGAATATTCACCTGGGGCAATGACCGTTATGAACGATATAATTTCCTCGCCAATGTATCGACACGTGCCAATGACTGGGTAAAATTTGATTTCAGCGCAAGAGCCGCAAAAGTCAAAACCGACCGACCCAACGGAGGTGTCTGGGGTGACAGGAGCGGATACTGGATGCATGTTAACATATTGTTTCCCACGATGCCGATGTACAATCTTGACGGAACCATCAACAACCCTCTTATGGTGGGTATGATGGATGGAGGAAGAATAGAGACAGAAGATAACAACTCAATGTTTTCCGCCGCTACGGAACTGGAACCTATAAAAGGATGGAAAACAAACCTCAGGTTTAGCCATACAAACCGGTCGGGAAGCACCACAAACATGAGGTACCCGGTAGATGTCAACATTCCAACTGGATTGATCGGGAACATCGGTTTTCCCCAAACCAGTATATATGAGCAGGTGCGTACGGGAGAATATACGGTTTTTACCGCTACTACGCGTTATGAGAAAGAGATCGGCGGCCACTACTTTTCAGCCATGGCAGGGTATGAACAGCACTACGACTTCAACCGTTGGATAACGGCCGAAGGATATGACCTGACCAGCCTGGACGTGCCGTCAATCTCTACAGCGCTTGGAACCAGAACGGTTGACGACGCGGTAAATCATTGGGCGCTTCAAGGATATTTCGGTCGCATCAATTACAACTTTAACGAAAAATACCTGTTAGAGCTCAATGCCCGTTATGATGGTACTTCAAGGTATGAAGACGGCCAGCGATGGGGATTTTTCCCTTCGGCTTCTGTAGGGTATAATATTTCAAGCGAGAAATTCTGGGATCCAATACAGCCATATGTGCAGAGCCTAAAACTAAGAGCTTCTTATGGAACATTGGGAAATCAGAATATCATTGCTGATCAAATCATACAACATGGCCAGTCCTTTGAAGAAGTGCATAATCCAAATGCTCTTAATTATCTATACCTGCAAAGAATTCCCGTTGAGCCATTATTAGATCGCATCATTGATGGCGAACGTCCAAACTATGCAGACATGCCTCAGATCAGATCCGAGCGGTTGACATGGGAAACAATCAGGACTACCAATATCGGTCTGGATGCAGGATTCCTGAATAACCGCCTGACAACGGAGTTCGACTGGTATTCCAGGACCACGGACAACATGATGGGACCCTCCGTTCAGCTTCCTTCGGTTTTAGGTGCCGATGCACCACAAACCAACAATGCCAGGCTGGCTACCAAAGGTTATGAGTTAACCTTGTCATGGAGAGATAAGGTTGGTGATTTTTCCTATAATGGAAAGTTTATGCTGGGAGATTATCAAACAGAGATCCTGGAATATATCAATGAGACCGGCGGTATCAATGACTGGTATGCAGGGAGAAAGCACGGCGACGTATGGGGCCTCACAACGGATGGCCTGATGCAGGAAGTAGGAGAAGACATGCCCGACCAGTCTTATTATTACACCACCTGGGGCCCCGGTGATATGAAGTATGTCGATCTTAACGGGGATGGAAAGGTTGACCCGGGCGCAGGGACTTTGGAAGATCACGGCGATCTGTCTGTAATTGTAAACACGACGCCCAGGCACCAAATAGGTCTTTCAGCTGGATTCAAATGGAAAAGCCTTGACTTCAACATGTTCTGGCAGGGAATTGCCAGCCAGCCATTCATTCCTAATAGCGGTTCGGAGTTTTATTGGGGGCACCTCAGCAGTCCGAATTCTGCCATATTGCTTGAAGAATCCAGGCATCTTGATTATTGGAGGCCCGCCAATGAAACCAATTTCCTGGGACCGAATACAGACGCCTTCCAGCCGAAACCCTATTTTTCGAGCCAAAGGAATAAGAACTTTCAGACGCAGACCCGGTTTATCGATAATGCGAGATATCTGCGTCTCAAGAATCTCCAGATCGGCTTTACGCTTCCCAAACACCTCGTCGAGAGGACATTTATCGATTACCTCAGGGTTTATTTTTCAGGTGAGAATTTGCTGACGTTCCAGTCAATGGACAAAGTATTTGAGCCGGAAAATATGATTGCCTCACGTACATACATGAGGACTTACCCCATCACCCAGATGTATTCACTTGGGCTTAACATCACTTTTTAACGACTTAAGAAATTAGAACCATGAATAAATTAAAGTTAATTATCGTATTGGCAGGGTTGAGCATGCCTTTCTACTCCTGTCAGGATGAGTTTCTTGACAGGAACCCATTGGACGAGACGACGGAAGCCGCCTTCTTCAAAAAACCCGGAGATTTCCTTGTATACGTAAACCGGTTTCATCCTCAGCCAGGACAAGGCCGAAGTCCTGGAGATTCCTGGGGTGATGTTCAGACCGATGTTCAAATTACCAATACCAGCCTTCCAGAACATTTCCTGGGGTTATCGACCATCAATGATGGCCCTGATGATAATTGGTATAACTATGGAAATATACGGCGTGTAAATTACCTGCTTGAGCACTCCCGCAAATGGGAAGGGGAATTTGATGATATCAAACAAGCGGCCGGCGAAGCACATTACTTCAGGGCGTATTTTTATTGGGGCCTGTTGAGGAATTATGGCGATTTACAATGGATCGACAAAGTCCTGACAATGGATTCCCCGGAACTCTATGGCACAAGGGATCGCAGGAATGTTATTGCCGACAATATCATTGCCGACCTCGACACTGCCTCCATGTACCTGATGACTGAAAGGGGCGATGGTTATTCCCGGTTGAATAAATGGTTTGCGCTCCTGTTGCAGTCACGCGTGGCGCTTTATGAAGGCACATGGGAAAAATACCACGCCGGTACACCGTTTGGTGTCAGCAACGCCAATCCTGACAAGTATCTCACCAAAGCCGCTGCAGCAGCGAAGGAAATCATGGAATCAGGCCTCTATTCGCTTCATACAACCGGTAATCCGGAGAGCGATTATTACAATACTTTCAATTGGAGAGACCATACAAACAACCCTGAAGCCATGAGATGGACGAAGATGGATGTGAGCCTGGACATTACTGCGCACAGAAAGCTCT
>JBBEBN010000025.1:0-8515 GCA_040882305.1 Cyclobacteriaceae bacterium | reverse complement strand
TTCCAGAAGTAGACTCCGGAGGATACGGTTTCTGTCTGATGCGTGCCATCCCAGCCTGTTAAAATGGAAAAGTCGTCAGTATGATACAGCTCGATTCCCCAACGGTTATATACAGAAAGCTGCGCTGAAGTTATGCCCGACATATCAGATGGAATAAGTTTTTGATTGTATTGATCCCTATTTGGACTGAAAAAATTTGGGAGACGCAATTCACAATTTACGAAATCTACTCGGACGCTGTCCGACGATGAGCAATTTCCTGCCAGTGATTTGACCCACAGATCTACCGGTTCATTAATAATTTTGGAAGAACCGTGGGATCCATCACTCCAATAATAAGTAAGGGTCGGATCAAGCTCTAATTTTAACGCACTTCCATTACATAAGACAGTGTCCTGTCCTAAACTAATCTCTGTGGGACCGGAATATTCAACAAGAATTTCAGCTGAGTATGGGCATCCATCGAGAATCGCGGTGGCGCTGTAAGTACCGGCCGCAGTTACCATATGGGTGCTCCTGGCACTTCCATCCTGCCAAGTATATTCATCGGCCTGTACTCCAACAGCAAGGATCAAAGTGTCTCGCTCGCATAAAGTGGTATCGGTGCCTAAAGTAAAAATGGGAAGCGGGCTATAAGTGACCCTTATACTATCTGTCACCGTACAATTATCTTTCGCGACGGTTAACCGGTACATGCCCGACGAGTATGCCGGTACTGATTTTTCCTGTGAACCGTTTTCCCAATGATAGCTTGCACCCGATACTTTGCTCGCGACGATTACCGTATCACCTTCGCAAGCTGTTGTGTCAGCCCCAAGGAGGTCAGTTGGGGGTGGAATAATAATATTCCGTTCCACAGAACAAAATCGATCAGAAATTGTAACAGTGTACTCCCCAGACGTGGAAAAATCATACACGGGGCTGGTGGAGCCATCCTCCCATAAATAACTTAAGTTATCGCCGGAACTATGTTCGCGAAGGTCCAGTGATTGACCTAAACAAAGGTTGAGCACGTCATCCAGATAGACGCCAAAGGGAACTGACCCCTTATCCGGATAATTAAAGTTGTCGATAAATGTAGGAAACGCAAAATTAAGGAACCTTCCGTGAAGGTCGATCGCTTCGTCAATAAAATTACAACCCGCCCCCTGAACGTTAGGGTTCTGAATGATCCCTGCATGGAAACCTCTTGTAACATAAATTTTGCCATCGGGTCCAAGCTGAAGACCACCGGTACTATAGTTTGTATCGGCTAATTTAAATTTTGAAGACTTGATGTCCTCCTGTGTTCCTGTTCCTGCATCAAGGGAAAACTGGTATAACCCAAATCTTCCGTTCGTGTACAGTTTGGATTGATCCCTTGAAAAGGCCACCCCATAGATGCCGCCTGATTCTGTTCCGTCTGACAGGTTCTTGTATTTTGTGAGAATACCCGAAGAATTATCAAAATCAAATATCTCTATCACATCAGGGCTTCTGTTCTCCATTACGAGCGCGAGTTTACTTCCATTGGGAGAAATCTTCATCTGGCCTATCGCGTCCCAGTCGTCATTGCGGGCGGGATCTCCATGGACGATGCCTATTTCCGAAACTACCGGTTCGGATATACCGGTCGCGCTGATTAAATAAGCATAGAATGCATTCGAGAACTGTTTGTGGGCAACCAACCAATAGTCGACACCGTTGGCATGCTGGGTCACGGCAAGTTTTTCGCCCGCATTTTCCATTAATACGGTATTCTTTGAATCCGGGATAACCTCGCCATATCCACCGTCTCCACACATATCCACAATAGAATAGCCAACCTGGACGGGTTCCTCGTACTGAAATCCGTCCGTAGTAAAGACGTAGTATTTGGCATTTTCACCAGGCATGGGAACGATTACCGCTCCATTTGTTGATGAGACGTCACCCATCAGCCCGTCGCCATTCCTCATGATTTCATGTTTTCGGTTCCAAATGTATTTCGCATTGGCATAGAATAATAATTCACCATTCGCGGAGGCGATGGAGCCACATCCTTCTGTTCCTCCTTCTGTCCCTCTTGCGTCAATTCGTCCATCCAATAAAACAGTGGGGGGTGTAGTGTTGAAATTCAATCCGAGCTCTCGGGGAAAATACCAAACGTATCCCTGCTTCTGGGCCAACACAAAAGCGTAGGTAGCGAAATTGAACAGAATAAGGAGGCCGATATATCTTTTCCGCATTAGAGCTCTCATCGCATAAAGACTTACTAAGATTGTACAATTTAGTTAATTGTACGAGCCAATTGACGTTAGAGTGGGGTGAGGATATGAAGGTTTAAAAAATAGGGATTCATCAACCTTACACCTCCAACGAGGCGTTAAATCTAGTTTTAGGATGAAGACTTTCCCGGCACAAAAATTGTAAACAAGTAGTAGAAATACTACTTTTGGTTTAATAAAACCGAAAATAACCGGAAATATTATTCAATACCTTAAACTCCGATGAAGTATTAGGAAATTTCAATCCAGCTGGAAATATATCGGTCAGAGGGTAGCCATTACATTATGAGCGTGATGGCCTCAGGTATCCGGTTCCCTTCCACGGTGCTAAGGAAATAGGCGAAGGGCTAAGGAAAAAGATTATGAAAGATATGGGCTTGCGATAGCCCCAATGTCTGATTGAATGAATAAGACGAAGTAAGCAATGAAAACACTGAAAGCGATTTTATCAAAAGGTCCTGATGATTTTGGAGCATGGTTTGAAAATCTTGAAGGCGTGTATGGAGCGGGAGCGACAGTCGCAGAAGCAAAACAGAATCTGATGGCCGGATTAGTTTTGTACGCAAAGCATAACCAGGACGCGCCTACGTGGATAAAGAATAAGGCTTACAAAGTTGTTTATAAGTTCGATGCAGAAAGTATCCTGAATTATTACCGCGGCATTTTTACAAACGCAGCTTTAGAGCGGATCACGGGAATTAATCAGCGGCAGATTCAACACTACGCATCCGGGACGAAGCGCCCTCGTCCTCAGCAATTGAAAAAAATTGAGACGGCTCTCCATGAGTTGGGGGAAGAACTTATTTCCGTTGAACTTTGATTACCAGAACTCAACTTCTTCAGAATGACACTTTGGCAATATGTTAGAGATTTTAAAGAACAAGGATATTGGAGGGCATTCAAGGAGTGGACAATTGGGTTTACCATTATGCTTTTTATCCTGGCGCTGATATCCGGGGGCTCGATAATATCCAGTTTGACAATTGCATTTTTAATGGCATTAATTACCGCGATGGTGACCTTGCCGTTAGGTTATTGGTATCAACAGCATAAACTAAAGCGAATAAAGGGTGACCGCCTTAATTCGCCGACATTTAAATTTTTAACAGACTTAGGGTTTATAAAACAAGAAACGTTTCTAGAAGGAATTTACAAAGGCTATTACATGCGGACATGTTGGACTGAGGGAAACCCTTTCGGACAGGATGGAAAGATGACATATTCAGTTAGGCTCCTATTTCTATTCACTGGTGACTTCAGACCGACAAATGAATTTAAGGAGAATTACAAAGCGACAGAACAGATTATCTGGCATGATGACTGTGTTTAAGCAGTGCTGAACTCAGGAAGAAAGAAACTACCGGAACAAATCGAGTTGAAGGAAAAAGCGGATAGATTAATTAATCTTATGCAAATTTTAAATCTGAAATCAGGAATCTAAGTCTTACTCTCGCTTACAAATGATGTTTCTTCGTCTCCGGCATTGGCAAATTTTTCTTATTGCATGGGGACCGCTAACCGCGGTACTGCTGGTCTTGTTTAATTTTCCGGATCTGATTCTCTACTACTTTCCAATCGTGTTAGGATTGTTTTTAATAGGGCTTGCCAACAGTTTTGCGTGGGTTTGGGCCATTGTGAACGAAATGAAAAAGTTCCGCCAATCAGTACAACACTTTTTAAGATTGCATTCTGGGTTCCTTTCACCTACATCTGGATCATGATCGCTTTCGCTCTTTACAATTTACGCATACGTAAAGTCCAAAGTATCAATGTTGAGATTGAGTTGCTAGTTTCTGCAGTACTCGGCAAGTCTCTGTTGCTTGCATCATCTACGGTTTGATATTCGCCGGCAGGATAATCAAAGCTGCTGAACTTCAAAAAGAACCCAGCATTAAAGAGCATTTAATGGAGTCGTGTCTCATGCTATTGCCACCGATTGGGCTATGGTTCATTCAACCAAAGCTAAACAAGATTGCACATTCAACATCTGGCACCAAAATCAGCTAAGTTTGCCCGACAGCCAACGCACAGTGGGAGTAGACCTATATATTTTGGACGATTTACAATGATTTATGTACTTGTGATGTTTGGTGACTTCTTCAAATCGGCAAGATGTATTTTTGTGCACAAAAACATTTCCTAAAGCCCTCCGAAGTCGGGTTTTGGCACCTTTGGAAATCTGAAACGAAGTGACCTTGAAACAGTTTTAGCGTAGCGAAAACATTGCTTGCTCCTTCCAACAACCTATGTATTTCTTCTTCACCAGCAGTCATCAAAACGCCTTTGAATACCATCCTGGTGAAAAGGGAAAGGCGATTACTTCACTAATTTTTCCGGGGAGGTATAGGTGAGTTCTCGTCGCGGATGCGTACACACCGATAATGGAGGTCCGATCACAAGACCTATATTGCCATCACTCCTTAAACAGCCTGTGTATGGTGATTAAACCAGGGTCTGACTTGATTCGGACAAAGTAAAGCCCTTTCCTGAAGGTCGATAAATCCATCGAGAATGTATGGTGTCCTTTCTCCAATAGCTGGTTGTTAACGGGGATCTGCAAAATCTCTCCGGATGAATTCAGGATTGCTATTTCCAGCTTTTGCTTTTTAAGAATGTTAGCGACTACCTGAACCCCACCTTTGGTGATGGTTGGAAATATTTCAATCCCGACGGTCGTCCTGGTTTCGGTGGTGCTACGATCCTCCGTTATCTCAGGCCTTTCAGTCATCTTTGCGGCGGATTCGAGAATATCCATCAGCTCCGGCGTTTGGGAAAACCAAAAGATGACTTTCTTAAAACTGGGGCGGTCTATTTGTATCGGAATCAATTCATCGATCACATTCAAGAAAAACTTAGATGACGTCTTAAGGGCAGGCTCATTATTAAACCGGTAACGGAACCCCTGATAGCCGGCTTCATCTGTCATGAACCACGGGTAGAATTGATATTCTTTAACGCCGGCCCGAGGTCCATCGGAAACTTCGAGAGGGTAAACGTCAGGAGGCCACTTTGCGCCGGCCCTCAGAACTCCGAACGAAAGATATCCGCTGCCGGCAACATTCCCTTCGTACCGGATATAATCGTCATAGAATCGTATACCCAGCAATTCCAGTTGCTCATCCGAGAGTTCAAATTTGGAGCGCAGGTGGATCGGTATGCCGGTCGCTTCAGGGTTGGCATCTGAGCCAAATTGCGACACCTTGATTTGCTCATTTTCGGGGCGAGCTGAAACATTCTTCACCAGGTGCATGACCCTTCTTTGCGCCGGTGGCACAAATACTTCATGATCGAGATCTTCATCGCGCAATACTGAAACAATGAGCATGCATCCCAGCAGCAGGATGAAAACCCCCACGGCCGCGAATCTTAATTCTTTTCTTCTGAACAGCATATGCAAGAGCGGACGTGACTGGCTTTGCGCAGTTCGTTGCCGCCCGGGGAGTGCCGCCCTGATCTCCTCAAGAGAAATGATCTCCCTTTCCTCCTTTGCCTTATTGAAATAGTGATCCAGATCTTTCATTGCATTATGGGATAATCTTGAAACTGAGTTTGTTCTTCTCACCAGAGGAATTTTCTTCGACTATTTTCAATAATTGTCTTAGTCTGTGTTTCCCTCTGTGCACCCGCACCTTTACGGCAGACAATGTCGATTCCTGAATCGCTGCAACTTCCTGTAATGAGAACCCGGAAATACAATGCAGTACGACGGCCTCCTGTTGTCTCGCCGGCAGTATGCGGATAGCATCGTACAGGAATTGTGTGTCGAGGTCTTGTTCGGGTGTCGGCCTTCTATCTTCGATGGTCTGGTATGTGCGGTTGTCAAGGCGTCCCCAGAATTTTTGTTGTCGATACTGTCTTTTAATGATCCTAGATGCAATCCCGAACAGGAAACCCAGGAACGCCTTCTCGTCCTTCAGGCGATGAATTCCTTCATAGGCTTTCATTACCGTCTGAGAAATCACGTCTTTTGCATCATCGGTGCACCTGGTCCTGGCGCGACAAAAACGCTGAAAGGAGAGGTGAACAGGCTCATATAAGAGCATGAACGTTTCTTTTCGCACTTGATCAGTCATGATGATCCGGGTTACAAGGAGTAGGTTCCACAAGTAAGGAAAAGGTTACATAACTTTTGAATATTTCTTACTAGGGGGAGTCTCTCGCTTGTAATACACCGGTAAAGGCTTAAATTTAAATGGAAATCACAAGGTGCATGATTACTTCATTGACTTACCGGTGAGCGATTAGGTGAGTTTGATTTTTACCGCTTCTGTTTTAAACTGTAAATGAATCCGTTAGCAAACATTTACAATCCCTGCCGGGGCTACTTTAAATCAATTTGGCAATGCGGCAATTGACAGTTGGCAATTGGCCGCGCTCATCGTCAGTCAGGCCTGATGGCAAAATGGCGGGGCGGTTTTTATTCTTTTAGCATTGACACCTCCTCCCGAGACCGATCATCCTGTCCAAGGGACTCCTATGGAGAGGCAGTGTCGCGCGAGGCGCGACACTAGCCGAAGGACCCGCGTGCAATGAAATGCGGGAGGAGATGACCGATGAACAAAGATTGAAATGGAGACGGCCTATGGGATAAAGTTACTTCTCAAACATTCCCAAAAACTGGTGCCTCTTTTCTGCAGACATTTCGAGTTCTTTATTATTCCTCATGGTAACTGATCCTCCTTTGCCCTTGGTATAGCGGATTACATAGTCAGGGTTGATCAGATGGGAGCGATGGATTCTGAGGAATCGATGTTCCTTTAAAATTTCCTCAAAGTACTTTAGTGTTTTGCAAATGAGGAGCGGATTAGCTACATCCTCCAGATAAAACCGTGTGAAGTTATCGGCGGCCTCACAGTATAGTATGGTATTGATTGTCACAATCTCAAATCCTTCCATTGTTGGTAACATGATCTTTTGATTGACAGGCGTTCGGATGTTATCAAGCAATACGTTGCTATGGCGCGTGTAGTTTGCTTCACTTCGCTCAGTACGAATCTTATTAACGG
Organism: Cyclobacteriaceae bacterium; assembly: GCA_040882305.1. Lineage (GTDB taxonomy): Bacteria > Bacteroidota > Bacteroidia > Cytophagales > Cyclobacteriaceae > Chryseosolibacter. The sequence continues at coordinate 1,263 of JBBEBN010000025.1, read as the reverse complement.
CATTGATGAGTTCGTCAATGCTAATGGGTTTCAACAAATAGTAGGCAGCACTCTGGTTTAATGCTTGAATGGCATAATGATCAAAAGCGGTGACGAATACAGTTTCGAAGGTAATTTCTTTTATGCTGTCGAGAAGATCAAAGCCATTGCCGTAAGGCATTTCAATATCAAGGAACACAACATCAGGATTATGTTTCTGTATAACCTCGTTACCCGTAGCAACGGATTCACCAAAGCCACACACTTCTATATCGACACAATACTTTGCCAGATAGTTCGCCAGAATTTTTCGGCTGTCTTCTTCGTCATCGATAATCACGGCCTTTATCATAATTTAGCTTTGTTTCGTAACCGGAAGGTATACACTCACTCGTGTACCATTATCCTTGCGATCTTCAATGTGCACGCGATAATCCAACTGATACACTTTATTAATAATCGCCAGTCGCTCCTCAATGTTTTTCAGTCCTGTGGAGTTATGTTTCTTTTGGTTTTCTGTTTTCAGTTCTGCTGATCGCTGTCGCCCAACTCCATCGTCAGTAATCTCAGCCACAAGATTGCCATTTTGCCTGTAAAAATGCAGAAGCAATTTTCCTTTTTCATTTTTATATCGAAGTCCATGCCACACAGCATTCTCGATATAGGGCTGTATCAACATGGGTGGAATTTGAATCGCTTCAGAGTTGACATTTTCATCTACCTTTATTTCATAGTCAAATTTGTCGCGGAACCTATAGTGCTCCAGTTTCAGATATAAGGAAAGAATTTCCTGTTCTTTTTGCAATGGAATAAAATCTTCCTGCGAATTTTCCAGAACAAGTCTCATCAACAAAGCAAACTCGGAGAGAAACCGATTGGCAGTTCGTTCATCTTGTTGCGAGATAAATTGATTAACCGAATTTAAAGCATTGAAAATAAAATGCGGATTCATCTGACCGCGCAATGATTTCAAAGCAAGAAGGCGATTGGCTAGTTTGCTAGCTTGCGCATTTTTGTAAATGAAGAAAGAGGTAACGCCAATAATAAGGATGATAACCAGCAATCCATAAATGACAAGTTGCTGCCGGAAGACGGTTGCCTGTTCAATGGTTTCCTCACGCTGTCCGATAGAAACATTTTTCGTGTACTCTTCAATTTCTTTTTGCTTTCGGATGAGTTCCGATTTTTCTACTAACCGGCTTTCACTTTGTGCTTCCTTGCGAGTTATTGCATCACTGTATTTCTTATAAGCACTGAGTGCTTTGTTGGTCTGGCCATTCTTTT
>JBBEBN010000024.1:0-8535 GCA_040882305.1 Cyclobacteriaceae bacterium | reverse complement strand
TTGCGTTGGGCGACGACGGATAACCGTGGACCGTCGTCGGCGGACTGTGGACCGACCCTCCTTTCATTTGCCGAAAAAGTTGATTAATGTAGTGCGGATATTGTATGAGATTTTTCTTTCTCTTCCTGGCTTTTCTGATCATACTAAGTGTTGTCTTCCCGGCGAAGCGGCCACTGCAATACGATTTTATTATCCGGCACGGCATGGTCTATGATGGCAGCGGATCACAACCGTTTGTCGCCGACGTGGCGATCCTTGGAGATTCCATTGCCGCCATCGGTGATCTGAAAAAGCACGAGGCAAAAAAAGAATTGAATGCCGAAGGGTTGGCCGTTGCCCCGGGCTTTATAAACATGTTGAGTTTTGCCGATGAAAATCTCGCGCAGGATGGCTACTCTGTAAGCGATATCAAACAAGGCGTCACGCTGGAAGTTTTCGGAGAGGGGTTTTCTCCCGGACCTGTGAGGAGAAAAACTCAAAGAGAGGCCGACAGCTTGTGGACAACGCTGGGCGGGTATTTCGATTACATGGAAAGAAAGGGGATCACCCCTAACATTGCTTCTTTTCTGGGAGCTACATCGGTAAGGATCCACGAACTGGGTTTCAGCGATGGATCACCCACTCCTGAACAGCTTCAACGCATGGAAACATTGGTGCAGCAAGGGATGGAAGAAGGCGCTATGGGCCTTGGCACGTCCCTGATTTACGCTCCTGCCACGTATGCCTCGACGGAAGAATTGATCGCGTTGGCAAAAGTGGTGTCGCGGTATGGGGGCAGATACATCACACACATGCGCAGTGAAGGGGACTTCATCATTGCTGCTTTGGACGAAACCATCCGGATATCGAAAGAGGCGAAGATCCCCGCGGAGATCTATCATTTAAAACTAAATCTTCCCCGAAACTGGAACAAAGTCGATTCCGTCTTGCAAAAAATTGACAGCGCACGCAATGCAGGCATACCGTTGACGGCCAATATGTATCCGTACACGGCCAGCGGCACAGGGCTGAACTCGCGGCTTCCAACATGGGTACAGGAAGGCGGCGCAGTTATGATGCGCAAAAGAATGCGCGACCCGGTTCTCCGCAAACGAGTACTCTATGAAATGCAGGAGGGCATTCCCGCGAAAAATTCAGATCCCGACAAGGTCGTCTTGATGCGTTTTCGCCTGGAAGGTTTCAATAACCTTTTCAAAGGAAAAACCCTCAGTGAAGCAGCAAAGATCTATGGTAAAGACCCGGACGAAACAGCCATCGACCTGATCATAAAGGACAAATCCCGGATAGAATCGCTATACTTTCAGCAATCGGAAGATATTGTCCGGACCATCATGCAGCAACCGTATGTGAGTTTCGGTTCGGATGGCGGATCGTATTCCCTGGAAACCGGTAATCAATCACTCGCGGACCATCCCAGGGCATTCGGAACATTTGCCCGCGTATTGGGGAAATACGTGCGGGAAGAAAAGATACTCTCCCTTCAGGAGGCGATCAGAAGAATGACTTCATTACCGGCCAGCAATCTCAACATTGCAAGACGAGGAAAACTTGCGCCAGGCTACTTCGCCGACCTGGCGATCTTTGACCCGGGTTCCGTCAGAGACATGGCTACTTATGAGGATCCCCACCAATATTCCGTGGGGATGGTTCACGTTTTTGTAAATGGTGTTCAGGTGTTGCACCGGAGGAGCCATACATACGCCAAACCGGGAAGGATCATTCGCGGACCGGGCTGGGTAAGTAAATGATTTTTTAAAACGCGGTAATAAGGAACGGCAATAGTATATTAGAGCTTTATAGGTTTTTTTCATCAAAGCTCCCTTTCATGTTGCCGCAACCAGCTGACATTAAGAAAGCGTTCATTGCCGGATGTCTGACATTCCTGTTTTTTTTCGCAGAAGCTCAAACCTTAAAAGATTACCTCGCTAAAGGAGACCGGGACTATCATAGAAAAGATTTTGAAAACGCCTTAAAAAATTACCTGGCAGCGCTTGAACTGGATGCAGACGATGCGCTGACAAATTTACGGGTAGGACTGTCTTATCTGAACGAAGAAGGCTTCAGCCGTGCGGTGACTTATCTGCAAAAGGCATACGACCTTAACCCATCCGTCGATACGAATATTGATTACCATTTGGGAATGGCCTATCAGGGAGATCAGCAATATTCCAGGGCATTGAAGCATTATAAAGTGCTGAAGTCCAAAAACAAAAACCTCGCTCCTGTCGCCACCCAAAAGATAAGGGAATGTTTGCTGGCGGATTCACTCATGCGGATGCCTGTCGACGCGACCGTGCAGCCATTGCATGATGGTATCAATACGCTTTTTGCAGAGGTCTCTCCGCTGATATCCGCTGACGGGAAAACACTCATCTTCACTTCCAATCGTTCGGAAGATGATTATCAGATAAAAAGCGCCACAAACTTCTACGATGTCTACATTAGCCGCAGAGAAGGAAGCGGATGGAGCCATCCGCAAAAGATCAGTTCTGCCATCAACGTGAAATTAAGCGATGCGGCGACTTCGCTCTCCTCAGATGGCAAGACGTTGTTTCTGTATTACGAGGACAGTGGTGGGGATATCTACACATCAACCCTCGAGAACGGGGAATGGACGAAGCCCGTTGCGTTGAACCGGTTTATCAACCATCCGAATTACCGCGAATCGGCGGCTTGCGTTTCGGCCGATGGGAAAAAATTATTCTTCTCCAGCAATCGGGCGGGTGGTCGTGGCGGGTACGACATTTATGTTTCCGAGTTGGGCGCCAATGGTCAGTGGGGCCGGCCTTCCAACCTCGGATCCACCATCAACACCCGCCGCGACGAAGACAGACCTTTCCTTCATGCCGATGGCCTGACGCTATACTTTTCCTCCAACGGTCACGCTACCCTTGGTAAGAGCGATATTTTCAAAAGTACCCTGCAGGATGGAAAATGGGGCCGCCCGCATAACCTCGGACACCCTATCAACACTACGGGAGACGACGGATACTTTGTATTGTCGCCCGACGGCAAAACAGGATATTATTCAAGATTGCAGGGTAACGGATCGCGCAATACCGATATCTTTTCCGTAGACTTTACGGGCATGCAACGTGTAGCAAAAAGAACAACAAATGGTCAATCTTCGGGAAGCTCCCATAGTATTTCGGAAGACCAAAAAATTGTGACCATCCTCAAAGGAACGGTCATAGACGTCAACAATGCTTCACCGCTGGAGGCAACGATCACGCTCGTGAACAATACGCACAAAAAAATCGTATCAACAATCGAAACAGGACCATCGGGAAATTTTGAACTGATTATCCCGCACGGGGGTAATTACGGCGTGATCACTGAAAAGCACGGTTACCTTTTTAATTCCATGAACTTCAGCCTGCCGGCGTTTCAAAAGTACCAGGAGATTGATACCCATATCCTCATGGTGAAGGCGGAAGTAGGCTCTAAAGTCGTGTTGAAGAACATCTTCTTCGATACAAACCAATCCATCCTGAAAGGCGAATCGCTTACCGAACTGGAGAACATCCGCGACCTGCTTCTGCAAAATCCGGATTGGCGTATTCAGATCAATGGACACACGGATAACGTTGGTCATCCTCAAATCAATCTGGCGCTTTCATTAAAGAGAGCAGAAGCAGTGGTGAAATATCTTGCCAGTCAGGGAATTTCCGCTGAAAGACTGGAGGCGAAAGGTTACGGATCGGAACGACCACTGGTCTCCAATGATGATGAAAAGGAGGGGCGTCAGATCAACCGCCGCACAGAGATTGAAATCATTGAATAGCCATGTCAAATGTTTATATATGCTGACCGGTAATCTTTCATATCCGGCAGCGTCATCTTAAAACCGGTTCCGCGGCCGATCTCTGAGTCTACGGCGATGGTTCCCTGCAGTTTTTCCACCGTTTCCCTGACAATATACAAACCCAGGCCGGCGCCTTCACTGCGTTCGGTGGCGCGGTAGAACATTTCAAAAATCTTATGAAGGTATTCTTTCTGGATTCCAATGCCATTGTCAGTTACGCTGATCTCGAGGTTTTTGTCTTTAACGTTTGCCTTGACTTCCAATACATTGTGATCTTTCGTGACGTCCCTGTATTTGATGGCATTCGAAACAAGATTGTTGATGATCACGGACAGGCGATAGGGGTCCGTATGGAATGGGAGGTTGTCGCGGATTTCGATCGACTTGCTGATGCTTTCAGAACCCTCCATATACCTGAGACGTTCGAAACTCTCCTCCACCATTTTTCTGATATCCACTTCGATGATGTTAAGATCACTCCTGGCATTCCTTGAATAATCCAGGATCTCCTTCAGGGTATCGTCAAGCTTGTAAATGCTGTGTTGTATCATCTGGAAATAACTGTTCAGGTTATTCGCGTCATTCTTATTTTCCAGCTGTACCAGGTTGATGAGCCCCAAGACAGACATCAGTGGTGCCCGTAAATTATGGGACACACTATACACAAAACTGTCGAGTTCCTTATTGATCTTGACCAGTTCTTCATTTTGTTTCCGCAGCGTGCGTTCAGCTTTTTTTCGCTTGGCTTCATGGTGGCGTTGTTTCAGCGCGTTGTGAATCGCAGAAGGCAACCGCACCATGTTGGATTTGAGCACATAGTCATCTGCACCCTGTTTCAGACAGCTGACGGCAAATTCCTCTGAAACTGTTCCCGTCACGAGGATAAAAGGCACGTGGACCGCCTGTCGCCGGCAGATCTTCAATGCTTCCAGGGAATTGAATTGCGGCAATGCATGATCCGATAAGATCACGTCTGGCTGGAAAGTCCCTAGACAAGTCGCAAATTCCTCCTGTGAATCAACGCGTTTCGACATAAAATTCATTCCTTCTCTTCTCAGCGTGCGTTCGATCAATCCCACATCATCCTGGAGATCTTCGAGCATCAGTATTTTAAGTTCTTTTTGTATACCCATACGGTGACCCTTTTATTTGGGAGGTTGATTCATTACCAGCCAGAACATTCCTATCTCAGAAATTGCTTTTACAAATTTGTCGTAATCTACCGGCTTGACGATGTAAGCATTCACACCCAATTTATATGATTCGAGGATATCAGTATCCTCTTTGGAGGATGTTAAAACGACAACGGGAATGATCTTCCTTTGCTCATCCGATTTCAGCTTGCGCAGGACTTCAATTCCATCTACTTTCGGCATCTTAAGGTCGAGCAGTATCACCTTTGGGATACCGGTCAATTCTGCTGAAAAAAGATAAGTCAGCGCTTCTTCTCCGTCGTGTAAATGCAGCAGGCTGTTCGCCAGGTTGATCTTCTTCAACGCGTGGATGGCAAGGCCGGCATCGTCTGGATTATCTTCGATCAATAAAACTTCGGCCGCATTATGGATTTTCATCTTCAATCGGTATAGTAAAGTAAAATACTGCGCCAACATGGAGGGCACCCTCAGCCCAGACTCGCCCGCTATGGCGGGAAATGATCCGTTTGACAATCGCCAGGCCCACCCCTGTGCCGGCGAAATCCTGGATCTTGTGAAGGCGCTGGAAGACACCAAACAATTTACCCACGTATTTCATATCAAATCCGTCCCCGTTGTCTCTCACTTCATAGTGTATCTCGCCCTCTTCCGTTTTGTAAGAACGGACGCGGATGGTTGCCACCTCCTTCTTTCCAGTATATTTGATGGCGTTTTCAAGAAGGTTAGACCACACCTGACGCATCATATCTGGGTCGGCCAGGGCCGGATGTAGTTCTCCCACGTTAATATCTATCCTGCGGCCTGATTCCTGCAACAATAGTTCCTGAACAATGGTATTCACCATGGCTGTCATGTTGAGGCGTGACCTCTGAATACTTTTCCTGCCCAATCGGCCGAACTCAAGGAGATCGTCGATGAGCTTGCCCATGCGCCTGGCGTTATTCATGATGACGTTGAGCACGCGGCGGCCTTCGTCGTCAAGTCTTCCGGCGTAATCTTCCTGAAGGATCTTCGAGTATCCGTCTATTGAACGGAGCGGTGCGCGCAGGTCATGGGAAATCGAATAACTGAATGCTTCAAGCTCCTGGTCCAGATACTTTATCCGCTCAAGCGCCTGTTTATACCGGCTGTTGTCTATGGTGCTATACAAAACGCTCCGATCCAGCTCCTTTGATTCGTCTCTTGTTATTGCGCTTAACATTACGGGAAGCGCGCCACCTCCCTTCTTTTTCAGCTCTATATCCAGATGTCCTTTCGCCATGGAGGAAATATTTTCAACAATCGGAAGATATTTTTCGTCGACCACATCGGTGAACCTTAATTTTCCGATGAGCTCCTCCTTTTCATAGCCCAGCCATTGCAATAATGTCCTGTTTGCGGATACAAAATAACCGCGTTCATCAATGGAGTGATACCCACAGGGAGCATTGTCGAATAAATCCATTAGCTCACCGCGCACGATATTTAGTTGTTCTGTTCCCACCTGTCTTTCCTTTACGAGATACCAGAGATAAAACCATATACCAACAATACTATGCCGATAACCAGTGACACGACGGAGGAATCATTATCATGATATTCCTTAGGGGTTAAGTGATTTCCATTTTCATCTGCATTTTCCGTTCGCCGGGAAAAAACCAAACATCTCCGCGGCGTAAGAATACCGTCCATGCGTTTGGAAAAGCCGGGGGTCTCCTTCCCCCCGCGTGTCGTCATTGGCCGGTGGATTAGTGTGACAAAAACGCCAGCGCAAGAGAAAGCCCGGTTTCGGCGATTCTTTTCAACACTTTACCATAAAACAAAAGCGGGGAACGGACTGTAGCCAGAATCGATGAAACCTCGAGGTCCTTTCAAAGTGATGGGCTTTAATAAATGTAGATAAGCTCTGTCTACAAAAAAAGTCAACTACCCATAAAACTTACATGTTTATTACATTCACGGGCAAAAACAGGCATTTTTCAAAGGAAATGGGCTTTTTTTGTCTGCAGGCTGGATCGGAAAGCGGCCGTTGGGAAAAAAGCTGGTAGAGAAGTGAACAATAATGGTTATATTACTTGTTAATGTTTGTAATGGATAAAATAAATGTAATTAACAACAAGGAGAAGCAACGTTTTGAACTTAATCTCGGAACCGACATTGCTTACATGGAATACCGTTTTCAAAACGACGTCAAAGTCTTGATGCGGACCTATGTCCCGGAGAAATACCGTGGCAAAGGAAATGCCCTTAAATTCATTCAACAGGTTTTAGACGAGCAGCGGAAGGCAAAAAACAAGGTAATGGTCAATTGCCCCGCCGTTTCCAGGTTCATTAAGGAACATCCTGAGTACAATGATCTGGTGGTTAGATTTAAACCAGCTGTTTTGAGCAAGAAGAAAGTTGCGTAAAATCAGTTGACAACCGGCAGTTGACAGTTGACAAAGCGGCTGGAAAACTTCCTGAAAGTTGTATCGATACGCCGTTACAAGTAGATGCCGTTACAAGTAGATATTAAACGTTCCCTTCTTCATATCCTTCATGGGTTGCAGGGAGATGACGCGGTCCTTCTCTGCGTTGCGGGCGAAATCATTTTGAATGTTAGGATCTCCGTGAAAGTATAGCTGGGTCGTTAGCTCCCGCAAGCCCTCTGCGCGGATCTTGAAATGAATATGCCGCGGCCGGTTTCCGTAGGGAGGAGGAAAGATGGTAGTGAAACTGTAATTGCCCTCGCGGTCAGCTTTTACCACGCCCCTGCATTTATATCCCTGCATGTCGTATTCACCATGGCTATCGCAATGCCACACATCCAGGACAGCATTCGGAACCGTAGTCTGGCAGTCATCTGCTCTGAATATTTTTCCCTCAATGAGGAGGGGCTCTCCTTCTTTCTCTATCAGTGTCCGCGGCGGAGCCGATGATTTATAAAACGGACCCTCCGCATCTTTTTGCGTTTTACAATTCTCCTTTTCATTACCTTCCGCTATTCCCTTCAACGGGTTCCCGATGAACGGTATGGCGCCGAGGGCTTGAATAAAAGATTTCCTGTTCATAAAAATGCACGATTAAATGGATGCGTCACTGAATTTACAACAAGACCTGAAGGGTTGCGAACAATCATGCGATATTTTTCTGAAATGTCGGGATCTTCACTGCTTTGGTTCAAGAAATGGCCGTTTGCAAATGGGGAAATCTTTCGATTTCCGGAAAAACTTACATCTGGGATCCGGGTAAAGGTGAACCACAGGTTGCCATACAGCTGAGGATTTCGTTCTACAGTAATGGGAAGGTTCAGAAAAACAGCGTTAAAACGAAACCGGGCATCTTGGAACAAAATTTGGATCATTAACCTATTAAAAGTTCACACAGACCCAAAACCCGATGAAAGGTACATTGAAAATATTATCGCTTGAGGACCTTGAGGAGGACTTTTATCTGATCACCCGTGTCTTAAAAAAATCCGGAATGAACTTTATAGCGAGCAGAGTGGACAACAAGGAACAGTTCAGCACCTCCCTTGATCAGTTTGCTCCTGACGTGATCCTTTGTGATCACTCGCTACCTCAATTCAATTCAAATGAGGCGCTTCGGATCTTTCAT
>JBBEBN010000023.1:0-8556 GCA_040882305.1 Cyclobacteriaceae bacterium | reverse complement strand
CAAATTCTGGAATTTAATAGAAGAACAAAACATTTGCGTCGGACTGCATTTGTTTACGCTGGGACGGGAATGCGTTTTTGATATCAGCAGTCAGCCACAGGAATATAGTAGGGGTATGGTTGAAGGCCAATGTGACATTCCCGGCAATTTTCTCAATGATGGCAGTTATTACTTCTCATTGATCTTTGTAAAAGACACTTCCGTCGAGCTGTTCTATTTTGAAGAATGCCTTTCGATGGAGGTGGAAGATTACCGGGTAAACATGAATTGGTATGGGAAGTGGTCAGGTTACGTTCGCCCGAAGTTTCCTTTTCGCACGAGGCAGGTTGCCACAGAAAAGGAAACTGTTTCACGAGCATGATATTTTCTAAATATATAATTCATCATCTGGACCTTTCCACTGACCTTGAACACATTCAGGATGTCGGCTATCCTGCACATTATTGTGTATTCTGGTACAAATCAATTCCCCTGGGAGAAGCTTACCTTTTTTTTCGTGAACCCATCACCCCGCGGCAATTCTGGCAAGAATGTATCAAAGCTATAAAACCCACACTTCGCCAGTTCGCTTTTCGAAACACCACTTTCACAGGCCAGTTTGCTGACCCGGAACCCGAACTTTCAGGCATCCGGGATCTTTGTGAACGGGCGCTCGGTGGATTTCATCCGGAAGATTGTGAGGAGGTCTGTGATGTCTCAGTGGTGATCTGTACGCGCAACCGCGCTCACTATTTAAGAAATTGTCTGGAGAGCCTCCGGGGTCAGCGTAGCAAACCTGCGGAGATCATCGTCGTCGACAATGCGTCCCTTGACGATGAGACAAGAAAGGTGACGGAGGAATTTCAGGTGCGTTACGTACGCGAAGATATTCGCGGCCTTGATGTTGCCCGCAACACCGGCGCACGAGCCGCCAGGTCTTCCATAGTTGCCTATACTGATGACGATACACAACCCGATACCTACTGGGTTTACCGGGTTTCCGAAACTTTCCGGGATCCGGCTATCGCTGCGATGACGGGGTTGGTCATCGCAGCTTCTTTGGAAACTGAAGCAGAAGTCATATTTGAAAAATTCTGGCCCTTCAACCGCGGTTATGTCAGTAGGATTTTCGACAACCGGTTCTTCCACGCTTCCCTCCCCAGCGGACCTCCTGTTTGGGAGATCGGTGCAGGAGCGAACATGGCCTTCCGGAAAGATATCTTCGAGGAAGTAGGATACTTTGATGAACGGCTTGACGTGGGCGCCGCGGGTTGCAGCGGAGATTCCGAACTGTGGTACAGAATGCTGGCTTGTCGATTCACCATACGATACAACCCGCTGGCTGTTGTGTATCACAGACACCGTGATTCTATTCGGGGTTTGAGGAAGCAATTGTATTCCTATATGCGTGGTTTTACCGTTGCCATCCTCATCCAGTATCAGCGGTTTGGTCACCGTGGAAACCTGCAGCACCTTTTCAGGGTACTGCCATCCTGGTATTTGTCCTTGTTGAAAAAAGGATTTCCCAGGTATCATTTCCAATACAAAACGTTATTTGCCGAACTGGGTGGAATTGTGGCGGGATTCCTTTATTACCTCAGACATCGCAACACAGATTCGAAAATTTACAGCAATGATTCCTTCTGATAAGATGCAGAAAAAACCATTGGTTTCGGTGATCATTACCTGCTTCAACCAGGGAAGGTTCCTGCGGGAGGCCGTGGCTAGCGTTCAGAAGCAAACTCATTTGAATGTGGAGATTATTGTGGTGGATGACGGCTCCACAGACAACACGCGTCACGTGGCGGTATCGCTTGTTAACGTGAAATATTTTTATCAGCCCAACAGGGGCTTGTCTGCCGCGCGTAATCATGGCGTGGCGCACAGCAACGGTCTGTACATCGCCTTTCTGGATGCCGATGATATTTTGTATCCGGAAGCGATCGGGTGCAACCTGAAGTACCTGTTTCAAAACCCCGCATGGGCTTTCGTGTCCGGTGGGCACGTTAAAGTAGACGAATTGCTTTATCCGCTGGAGGATCAGGATGAAGGTGTGAGCGTATCTGGCGATCATTTCAAAGCCTTGTTGCGCGGTAACTATATTGGCATGCATGCCACAGTGATGTACCGCCGCATGGTTTTTGATGAATTTCAGTTTGACACCAACCTGCAGGCCGCTGAGGACTATGACCTGTATTTCAAGATTGCCCGCAAGTATCCGGTTGGCGCGCACACACAAAAGGTCGCGGCTTACCGACACCATGGCGAAAATATGTCCGCACGGATCTACCACATGTTCACACGGGTTCGCAAAGTGCACAGACGGCAACTTTCCTCTCTGAGGAATGAAGAGGAAAGAAAAGCCTGGCAGGATGGGGTTGTCATCTGGGAAAACTATTACGCAGCTCAGCTGTACCGAAAACTATTTGTTGCTATTGGGCGCGATCCGGGATGGCCAACATTCGGGGAAATGAAGCTGCTTGCTGGCGCCATGCCTTCCGGTTTCGGGGATTACGTCGTCAGGAAAATACGTCACAATTTCCGCGACAGGGTGAAGCATTTGCTTCCCCACAGTATACTGAGGCTCCTGCACCGCGCGGGGTTTTACATGCATTACACGCCGCCGCCGGGAAAAATACGGCCTGGAGATTTCGGCAGGGTGACACCGTTCAGCGCTGATTTTGGCTTTGACCGCGGCGGCGCCATAGACAGGTTCTATATTGAAAGGTTCCTGGAAGAGAACCAGCATCATGTGCGTGGAAAAGTTCTTGAGATAGGGGATAATGCATACACACTGAAATACGGAGGGGATAAAATTTTGCGAAGTGATATCTTCCACGTTGATCGCGGAAATTCCCGCGCCACCTATATCGGTGATATCACAGATGTTCCGCAGATCCCATCAAACGAATTTGATTGTATCATTTTCACTCAAACCCTTCACCTGATCTATGATTTCAAAAGTGCGTTGACGACATGCTACCGGATTTTGAAACCTGGTGGATGCTTACTCCTCACTGTACCGGGCATCAGCCACATTGATCGCGGAGAATGGCGGGACTATTGGCTCTGGTCATTTACCGACACTTCCATTAAAAGACTAATGGCCGATTCTTTCAACGGTTCATCGGTTCAAGTCAATACATATGGGAATGTCTATGTGGCGGCCGCCTTTCTTTACGGAATGGGGCTTCCGGAGTTTCGAAAAGATTTTTTATTTCAACACGATCCCAGCTATCAGGTGATCATATCGGCGGCTGCCGTAAAAGCGTAATATGTTTCAGGATATTTTATATCGGCTCAAGAAGTTCCGCCAACGGAAGGCGGTGATATTGATGTATCACCAGATTTGCGAGCGGAAGGATGATCCGTGGGAACTCGCCGTGCATCCCAATCACTTTCATTCTCAGCTGGAATATCTGAAGAGGAATTTTGATGTGTTGCCAATGGCGGATCTTGTGGACGGTGTTGTCAGCCATAAACTGAGGAAGGCTGTTGCCGTCACCTTCGACGATGGTTTTAAGGACAATTACAGCAACGCCGCGCCGCTCCTGGACTGGACTGAAGTGCCCGCAACTTTTTATGTGGCCACCACGGCCATGCAGGATGGAAAAGTTTACTGGTGGGATGCCCTGCAGCACATTGTTTTTGACAGTCATGCACTGCCTCAGCGTTTGGAAATTGACATCGACGGAGAAAGAGTACAGTTTCCCTTCTGCCAGCACAACCATATTCTTAACCCCAGGTTGATAAATCAGATACACGCCTGGAATTTCAACCTTCCCATCCCCAATGAACGGGTCGCATTGTATATGATGCTTTGGCATCGGATAAAACCCCTTGGCTATGCGCAACAGAACGCCGCAATTGATCAGATCCGTGATTGGGCCCGGTGCGGGGAGGATGCATACCGTGAGGGGGCAACGATGAGTGTCCACGAAATGCAAATGTTAGATCAGAATCCTCTCTTCACTATCGGCGCGCACTCGGTGCACCACGCATTGCTGTCACAAAGGGATCCTGCGGAACAGGCTTACGAAGTGACGGAAAGCAAACGACAAATAGAGAAATGGCTGGGTAAGCCGGTAAATGGTTTTGCTTACCCGTACGGAAATTACAGTGAAGTTACGCAGAAACTATTAAAGGAATCGGGTTTCCGCTATGCCGTCTCCACTGAATCAAAAGCAGTGACGGAGGAAGATGATCCTTTCGCCCTTCCCCGGATCCAGGTTAAGAACTGGAGTGTATATGAGTTTGCATCCAAAATAAATGAAGTGATCCATGAATAAGATTGTGATGAAAGAAATCGCTGAACCCCTTGTGTCGGTTGTGTTGTGTTTCTTCAATGAAAAATTGTTTTTGGAGGAAGCGATTGAAAGTGTTTTTTCCCAGACGCATGGTCGTTGGGAGCTATTGCTCGTCGATGACGGGTCGACTGATGAGAGTTCCGAAATTGCGCTGAAGTACGCATCAAAGTTTCCTGACCGCGTCACCTATATTGAACACATCTACCATCAGAACAAGGGTTTAAGTGCCAGCCGCAATGCCGGCATAAAAAGGTCAAAGGGAGCATATGTTGCTTTTTTGGATGCAGATGACGTATGGCTTCCGAACAAACTGCGTTTTCAGCTTGATATTTTCAAGGAACACCCGGAAGTTACTGTTGCACTTGAGGCATCCCTTTACTGGAATTCCTGGAAGGATAATAAACAAGAAGATACACTCATTCAGGTGGGCTCATCGGAAGGTGTCTATCGTGCGCCTCAGTTGATGCTTGCGCTTTATCCGTTGGGAAATGGAGCTGCTCCGTGCCCCTCAGGTATGATGGCGCAGCGGGCGGCGCTGCGCCGCTCTGTTTTTGAGGAATTGTTCAGGGGTATTCTGCAGATGTACGAAGACCACGCTTTTTTGTGCAAGGTTTACCTGAAAGAAACCGTCTATGTTTCCGCGGCCTGCCATAACAAATACAGGCAAAGGCCCTCTTCCCTTGTGGCCACTGTACACGAATCGGGTAATTATCACAAAGTGAGAAGTTATTACCTCTACTGGTTTCGCGATTACCTGCACAGTCAGCCAGTCCGTTATAGGGCAGTGGAAAGATTGTTGCGAAAAGCGCAGATGCCTTATCGCGAGCCGGTGTTATACAAGATTACCGTCGACTTACCGCAGCTCGCCCGCAAAATTATCATCCGCATGCTTATCAGATTGGGGATCTTAAATTACAGCAAGTCATGGTAGGGCCTCGTGTTACGGTGTTAATGCCTGTGTTTAATGCAGCGCCCTTTATCAGGGAAGCGATCGACAGTATACTCAACCAGTCGTTCAAGCCTTTCGAATTTCTCATCATTGACGATGGGTCTACGGATGAAACCGCTGCGATCATTTCTTCTTATCGCGACCCAAGGATAAGATTAGTGAGGAATGAGAAGAACCTGGGGATAACGGCAACCCTGAACAAGGGGATTGCGCTTTCTGCTTGTGCGTTCATCGCCCGTATGGATGCGGACGACATCAGTCACCCGCAGCGGCTTCAGAAACAGTTCGGATACATGAAGCGAAATCCCGGCTGTGCTTTGCTCTCCACGTGGGCGCGCGTCATCACCGAGGATAAGAAATTCATCCGCCTCGAGCGTTATCGGAGCAATTTCTATTACTACAACCTGACTTTCGAGTGCTGGATGTATCACCCCACCATCATGTTCCTCAAGTCTGCGGTGGAGGAGGTGGGAATGTACACCATACCTTATTCTGAAGATTACGATCTTTTCTGGAGGGTGTCTAAACGTTTTCGGATTGCCAACCTGCCGGAAGCACTTGTTGATTACCGCATTTCATCCACAAGCCTGAATTCGGTTTTGAGCAAGCGGGAATATGAAGTGGCCAATAAGCGGAATGTCCTGAGAAACATCCGGTACTACATGGGCGATGATTTTCAAATTTCGCATACTGCGCTGGAATGTCTGCGTCATAACTTCAAGCCCATCGTTGCCCATTACGATATTTCCTCCGTGCTGGAAACGCTGGCCACACTCGATGCGGTCACAGAAAGGATCCAGCAAAAGGAAAACGTAAACAGGGATGTCCGCTCCATCCGTCGGGCCCGTTACTTCAAGCGAAAATTCATTTTAACCGAATTGAGCAAGGCATTGCCCTTAATACAGAGTATAGAGTTGCTGGTTCGCACGCAGGCATGGGGAACACTCTTTACCCTCATCAGGCATTTCATGAAGTGGTATCTGAAACAGAAAGTAGAAATATTTCGCAGTTACAGCAGTGGAGGAAGGTTTAAAATTTTCAGCTCTGAGCCGGCAAAGAATTCCCGATAGTCCGCCAGTGGTAGCACCGCTGGAAGCAGGAATTTACCGGCCACTGTGGTCGGTGATGATTCCCGTTTACAAGTGTTCTGTTTATCTGGAGCAAGCGCGTGGGCGGGTCCTGGATCAGGAGCAGGGGCCGGAGCGCATGCAGATCGAGGTGGTCGACGATGGCAGCACGGATGCTGATGTTCCCGCCCTTGTGGCACGGATGGGACACGGCCGTGTACGCTATTTCCGTCAGCCTGAAAATGTAGGGAGCCTTCGCAATTTCCACACGTGTATTCAGCGGTCGCGGGGTCATCTCATTCACATACTTCACGGGGATGATCTCATCCGCAATGGATTTTATGAAAAGATGCAGTCATTATTCGGAAAATACCCGTCCCTTGGAGCGGGATTTTGCCGATATGCTTATATCAATGAACGGGGCAGGACCCTTTACTATCAGGATGCCGAAATGGATCGCGCCGGCATACTCGGAAACTGGCTTGTGCGGCTTGCCGAGCGCCAGCGCGTTCAGTATGTGGCGATGGTGGTGAAAAGGGAAGTGTACGAAAGGTTGGGGGGTTTCTACGGGGTGGAATACGGAGAAGACTGGGAAATGTGGATGCGCATTGCCGCCCATTATGAAACAGGCTATCTGCCGGAAGTGCTGGCGGAATACAGGAATCATTATGCCTCAATTTCCGGAAAGTCCTTTGTGACAGCCGAAAACATGGCTTCGCTGGAGTGGGTGATGCAAAAGATCCACCAGTATGTGCCGGCGCACCGGAGGGAAGAGATACGGCATGCAAGCAGGAATTTTTACGCACATTATGCCATGCGTGTGGCCAACGCGTTATGGAAGAACTCTAAAAACAGGCAGGGAGCTACCGCCCAGGCGTTGGCGGCCTGGAACATGAGCAGGGATGCGGGGTTGTTTTGCAAGATAATCAAACTGTACACCAGAATTACTTTCAACATATGAAGCGGCAAGGAGTCTCGATCATCATCTGCTGTCATAACGGTGCGAACCGTCTTCCCCAAACCTTAAAGCACATTGCAGGGCAACGCGTTCCATGGTATATCCCCTGGGAACTGATCTTTATCGATAATGGAAGTACTGATACTTCTGCGACCGTGGCTCGCATGGAATGGAACAAACATCGGGCAACGACCCCTTTGAGAATTGTTCATGAGGCCGTCGTGGGCCTAAGTTACGCCAGGGCCAGAGGTTTTAAGGAAGCATATTATGAATACATCATCATGTGCGACGACGATAACTGGCTGGCGGAGAATTACGTTGCTTCCGCCTTCCAAATCATGTCGGAGGAAAGTAACATCGGAGCCCTGGGAGGTTTTGGCAAGCTTGTGTTTGAGATCGATCCTCCCCTGCCGGAGTTGTGTTACATCTTTGCAGCGGGAGCTCAGGCTACGCGTTCGGGGAAGATAACAGAAAACAAACTTTACGGTGCGGGTTGCGTGATCCGTCATTCGGCTTATCAGAAACTTCTGGGCAGCGGATTCAAAAGCCTGTTAACAGACCGGAGGGGTGCGGAGCTTACTTCAGGTGGCGACTATGAATTATGTTTTGCCCTTGCCATCATAGGATATGATATATGGTATGATGAGCGTTTGAGGTTTTCACATTTTATCACACGGGAACGACTGACCTGGGATTATTTCATGAAATACGCTTATGAGAGTTCCAAGTCTTTCAATGTTATATCGTCCTATAAAATGGTCGTGTCTAACAGCAGGATGAATGGCATGCCATGGCTGGCGGTCTTCAGAAATTTTATCCTGTGCTCCTGGATTTTCCTGGGTATTACGAAGAAGCGTTTTTTCTTCACCCCGGAGTATTTGAAGAAATCACTGTACTTCAGGCATGTGATATTCAGATATAAGCTGCTGACTTATTTTGCCAAGTTTCAGGATATGGTCAATACGCACAAGGTTATATTGAATTTTCAGCAGAGCTGCAGGCCTCCGCACCATGTGCTCACGCCAATCGCGCGGAAAGTTTATGCTCCGCCTTTTAAATTTTCTTTCTTTTCAAGACCTTTCCGACAGCTTCCATAATATTTTCCGGTCCGAGTCCGTACTTGGAGAGGAGTTGGGTTGGTGTTCCGCTTTCTCCGAAGCTGTCGTTCACGGCCACCAACTCCAGGGGCGTGGGAGAAAACCGTGAGAGAACCTGCGCAACAGCATCGCCAAGGCCGCCATTTATCTGATGTTCTTCGCAGGTGACGGCGCATTTTGTTTTTTGTACCGACGACAG
>JBBEBN010000022.1:0-8593 GCA_040882305.1 Cyclobacteriaceae bacterium | reverse complement strand
CTGATTCCAGAAAACAACTTCAGCTTTTCCGTCGCCGTCAAAATCGTCAATAGCCTGGTCGTGGTGCTGTTTTTCTCCTGAATCCTTGATCGTATGTTTATTCCATGCTTTTGAAGGATCAAAGTCGGGATAAGGATTTTCCCACCACCACACCTCATTGATCTTCCAGCTTCCACCGTGAAGAATATCCAGGTCGCCGTCGGCATCGATATCAAAAAATGCGCCCCCTGCCTCAATGTGGCTGTCCGTGTTGTCTAGCAGATATTTTTCCCAGGCATCTCCTTTCTTTTTGTACCACACCATGCTCGTTTCGCCCCAGCCGGCAATGACAATCTCATCTTTTCCATCCTTATCAATGTCGAATATCAGGGTTGCAGATTGATTCCCTACATCGGGTGGCGGCAGCTCCCCACTTGCGCTGGATACGTGTTTCCAGGATACCCGTTCACTTGCGGGCGCAGCGCTTAATCCATCGTTTCTCCAGACGTGGAGGAATTTGTATTTATCCCATCCAATGCTGATGATATCCATTGCCCCGTCATTGTTCAGATCGGCGACCCGTGAGCCTAAGTGACTTTCCTTTCCTTTATCCACCTGGTAGGCTGTGAATTTTCCCTCGCCATCATTCTGCCAGACCTGAACACGCTGATCCGGGCCTTTGTGTTCAGCGGTGATGATATCCTGATCGCTATCGCCATCCATGTCGGCTACATCAAGATTGTTAAGAGAATACTGTGTCACAACGGTATACCTGGACCAATTCTGTTGCGTGGGGTCCTCGGGTTGTTCAAACCAGAAGAGGCTTGCATCGGGTTTAGGTCCCGGGGACCGTTCTTCTGTTACTACCACGTCCGCTTTTCCATCACCGTTCATGTCTGCCACGGCAATGCGGTCTGCATCGAACTGCGTGTTGCCAAAGGAATATTTCTGCCAATTGCCTTCCTCGTTTCCAGGATTTTTCCACCAGAGCAGCTCCATACCATCACCTTCCTTTGTTCCCTGCCGCAGACCGGCCACGATGTCTGTAAGTCCGTCACCGTCGATATCACCGGTTCCAAAACCTTCGTCAGAAGCCTCGGGCGCCGCCTGCACCGCTGTCCATTTTTCTTTTTCAGGATCATCCGGGACAATGAAATAGTAAATGCCTTCCCCCGTGGCCAGCAACGCTTCCTGCTTTTCCCCTCCAGCGATCTGCGCTTTCGCGTATCCCTGCCCGTTCACATGCGAAGTTGCGGGCACTTCGCCGATCTTGATTCCTTTCCACGAAGAACCTTGTCCATCCTGCGCCTCAAACCAGTAGACATCGGGAAGAGATGTGGCAATGATATCACCGAAGTCGTCGCCGTCGGCATCAATGAACAACATGCCGTCAACATTCATCCCCAGATCCATACGCTCCCATTTTCCGGTCATGTCACCTGCGGGGTTGCGATAGAAATACCGGCCAGCTACAATATCCTTAAATTTATCGCCTGTGACATCCATCATATCCAGTCCGAAATACTTCAGCCACTTGGGCTCATCCCAGTCGCCATGCTTTGCCCGCTGGCTGTCCACCTCGATATACCTCCAGTGTTCGAGTGAAAGGCCGGAGGGCGTTTCGGGGCTGCCGGTCATGGTGGAGGTACAGGAAAAATAAACCGTTATAAAAAAGATGATAAGCGCTACCTGGCTCAGGAACAAAGAATTCTTGTGGTGCATGGTTTTGATTTTTGGTTGTTATCGCCGTATAACGAGTGACAGAAAATCCTGTCCACCATTTTGAAAGTTGAGGGGATATTCCCAAAGAAACAACCTCTATTTTGGCAGCGGCTTGTACTGTATTGACGCTGGTTGAAAGTTTATTCTTCCACCACATTCAGGATATTACAGTATAGACTGAATTGAAGGTTCCGGTTATACTCCTTGAAGGATCCCAAAGGCACATTATCAAAAAGATCACGTACTTCAGCGTCGTGAAAGGTGTGATGCCATGAAAATAACGCGTGGCAAACGCTATACGATCTGTAAAATTGAATGTGATCCCTCCTACAAATCCTGAGTCCGAACCTTTATAATAATCAAGAAAAAATTCCTGGTCGTCATATTCCGAGGCCGACGAGACGCGCAATAAGAAGTAAAATTTTTTAAAACAAACACCTCATAGAAGAGAAATGCCATTCGCCATCAGGTAAATCATGTAAATACTCGGATTCATACAACACTGGATTTAAACAAAACAAATCCTGGATAGCAAAAAGGTTTTTTTGCATTCCAAGATAAATTCTTTGAATTTCTTGTATTCCAAGAACTATCAATGGTGTAAGGCCGTCCATTTTCGTTCAAAATTTAAGAAAAAATGCCCCAAAATCCCCTAGAATCCCACATTTATTACGTATCTTGCGTTACGCAACTAACGTAACGCATTTTCCGTAATGAGAAAACCTGTCAACCCGTTTATCCTTTCGGGATACCATAGCCCGGAATATTTCTGCGACCGGGAAGAAGACCTTGCCTGGCTCATGGAACAGTTTGAAAATGAACGCAATGCCGTACTTTACTCCTGGAGGAGAATGGGCAAAACCGCACTTTTGAAACACTTTTTTCATTCCCTCCACCGTCATAAAAAGGGAGAAGGGATCTTCATAGACCTGCTGGGCACGGCGAGCCTCACAGAGGCAAATAAACGCATCGCTTCGGGAATCGTACAACACTTTGGCGAACCAGAAAAAGGCGTAGGGGCCGGAATGATGAAGCTGCTGGGTTCCATAGGGGCGACCGTGGGCATTGACCCCTTAAGCGGCACGCCCCAGCTAACCTTCGGAATCTCAGGCAGCACCCAATCTGTTCCTGCATCCTTCGAGGCCATGGGTTCTTTCCTGGCGGAAAACAAAAAACCGGTCGTCATTTGCCTGGATGAATTCCAGCAGGTAGTCAACTACCCGGAACCCTCGGCGGAAGCGGTATTCCGCACCTGGATGCAGGACTTTCCCATGGTGCGTTTCGTCTTCAGCGGAAGCCATCGCGAGATGATGGTCTCCATGTTCAGTGAAAGATCGCGCCCGTTTTACCGCAGCGCCCAGATACGGCAGCTGGACCCCCTTTCAGAACCCGTGTACGGACCATTCATCCGGTCTTTCTTTCAAAAAGCAGGAAAAAAAATAGAACAGGCAACTATTGATAAGGTCTTCCGCTGGACCCGCCTTCAAACCTATTACGTACAACTGGTCTGCAATAAGTTGTTTGGAAAAGCAGACATTATCAATGACAAACTAACGAACGAAGTTTTCGACGAAATCCTCCAGCAGGAAACACCTCTTTTATCATCCTACCAACAGCTTCTCACTAACTTCCAGTGGAAACTCCTCGTAGCGCTGGCACGGTCAGAAGGAACGGAGATTCCCTTGTCGAAAGATTTCCTTAGGACAAATGAACTGGGCGCCGCCAGTTCGGTAAGCACGGCATTGCGAACGCTAATGAAAAAAGAATTTGTTATTCACGAGGGTGGGAAATACACCCTGCATGACACGTTACTCTTCCGCTGGCTTCAACGGTTATAAACGTCGATTCACTACTTCACTTCCTCTTTCAGTTCCTGATACCTTGCACGAAGCTTCAGCAACTCCTCCTTATAGCCCTCCTCACCCGCGACATTCTTTTTCTCGAGGCGATCAGCTTTAAGATCGTAAAGCTCTTCATAGTCATGCTCGATAAATTTCATATACTTGGTTTCCTTCGACACAACACCTTCAACCTGCGGTATGCCCGGACTTCCCATAAACTTATGTTCATAGAAAAAATCCTCCCGCCCCAGGGACGGATCGCCGCCTTCCGCAAGATTTATCAGGTCTACTCCCTGCATCCCCTCCGGAACATCTACGCCCGCAAGATTGAGAATGGTTGGAGCAATATCTATGTTCAGAGCAATCTTGTCTGATGCTATGCCTTTTATCTTGTTCTCCTCCCTGGGATCATAAATGATCAGGGGAACGCGGATGGATTCTTCATGTCCGTACCATTTTCCCGCCAGGCCGTGCTCGCCAAGGTACATCCCATTGTCGCCGGTGAAAATGATGATGGTGTTGTCTGCCAGTCCTTTTTCCTCCAGCTGTTTAACCATGTCGCCGACAACATCGTCAACATGCGTTAGCAGGCGATAATAATTCTTCACACTTTCCTGATACATTTCGGGTGTGGCAAACCGCATTTTCCACCGCACCCTTGCGATGTTTTCCTCTGTCCGGAAGAAACCCGGGAACTGGTTCCAGTATTTCGGATCAGCCGTTTCCGGTACCGGGATAGTGATGCCGGCATAGTAGGATTTGTATTCCGGACTGCTGATAAACTGCCTTGGGTCAGTATCCTGCACATGGGGCGCTTTGAAGCTAACCGAAAGACAAAACGGCTCCTGATTTCCCATCTGATTGAGAAACCTGGTGATATCTCCGCCCACTTTGTCGGTATGGTGAAGGTAGTTCCCGTTTTCATCTTTCATCTCATAATCAGGTTGGATCTTGTTGGCGCAATCCCAGAAATCAAACAAGTGTTTAGGTTGTTCTTCAGGTTTGCCTACACCGTACTTGCCGACAAAACCAATGGACTAACCCGCTTTTTTCAGGAGGATAGGATAGGTATTCTGAAGCGCGGTGGAATCGAAGCTCGTAATAAAGTCCGGGATCCTGTGGCGCGACTGGTATTGTCCTGTAAGGATACTCGCACGGCTTACGGCACAGATAGCAGTGGTGACATAAGCATTGCGAAAGTAAACGCCTTCCCTCGCCAGCCTGTCGAGATTCGGTGTTTGGATGATCTCATTTCCCATGACGCCCAATGCATCCCAGCGGTGATCGTCCGTCAGCAGGAAAATGATGTTGGGCCTTTCAGCGGAAACATCCGATGCGGTTCGTTTGGCGTCACAAGAGAAAAACAACGTCCCCGCAAAAAACAACACCATTATCACATGAATAATCGTCACTGAAATTTTCATAATTGTTCTCGGATATTTAAACATTCAAATGATATTTCATTTTCAAATTTGTCTCCACTTCTGGCAACCGGGCAACAGGTAACAGGTAACAGGTACACGGCCTCAGCGCTCAATAACCTGCCTCCCGCTTTTCAGCGCAACTTTTTCATTATTCCACACAAATTCACCCGTAAGCCCTTGGGGCAGGGTAATTTCCGCAGCAATGCCGTTTGCACCTTTCCGCTTCAGGTTAACCTGAATATTTCCCAACGGATGGGGTACTGTACCTGTCGCTTCTTTAAGCGCCCCGGGATATGGCTGGATCTTCACTTTCTTAAATCCGGGTTCAGCGGGCTCGATCCCACAAACTGTTGCGAGAAATTCTATCATCGGACTGGAGCTCCACGCATGGCAGTCGGAGCGCGGGTCGTCCGCCTGTTCCGGAAAAGTGGTCAAACCCTGTGCAAGCATATCCTTCCAGGCGCCGAGCTGCTCAAGGTACTGGCTCGCCATGCCGGCTTTTTTCAAAGCATGCATCATGTAAAAACGGTAGTACAAGCTGCATTGAGTAAGACTGGTATCCGACAGTATTTTGTTCATCAATTCAGGTTGTTCGCTGGCAGACAGTGCATCCGTAAGAATAGCCATCACGTTCGCGTGCTGGCTGAAATGCTTTTTCTCCGGCGTGTCCCCAAATATTTTTCTTTGTTTGTCGTAACAGGTTTCATACACAGCTTTTCGGATGGCATTTGCCTGGTCGTGGTAATGGGCCGCTTCGTGCTTCTTTCCAAAGTAATCAAACAGTTCGGCAGCCCTGTCGAGTGCATACACGAATTCGAGGGAGATGATGGAAGTTCCCTGTTTCTCTTTCGCGCCTTCCGGAACACCGCGTTCAAACTCATCCGCCCAGTCAACAAAGTTCCACCAACCCATTTCACTTAATATATTTCTGTCATCGAGGTGGTCTTCAAACCAGGAAAGGGTACTGCGGATGCCCGGCAAAAACTTTCTGACAAATTCAGGATCATCCCGGAAGGTGTGATAGTCATGGACCATATCCACCCAATACAGGGAGAATGGAGGGATCATTTGAACGATCTCCGTGGGGTATCGGCTTTGGGTAAGTCCTTCCGGCAAGCGCGACTGATCGAATAGCGTTAATGCGTTTCGCATGAGCCTGTCATCGCCAGAAACATACAGTGATATCAGCGCCTGGATCCTGGTATCGCCAACATATTGCAGCTGTTCATAATACGGGCAATCGTAATACGTTTCATTTGCGCAAAGGCGTGCCGTGCGCCAACCCACATCCCAAATATTCTTCAGGGTCGGATCGCTGCTCGTGAAAGAAGCTTTCTCTTCAAACGGATATCCGGTGAACATTCCCGAAAAGTCATTGATGGTCAGTGGTTGAGCACCGGTTTTAATGTTCAGTTCAATGAAGCGGTAGGTCCGGTACCACAGGGGACGGAATGATCTGTTCTGCCCTCCGTCCGGAATAAATACATCGTGATACCCGAATAGTTTTTTGTTTTCCGTTTCGTTTCGGTTCCCTTTTTTCCGGTCCTCATCATACAGCGCCTCCGCATAGGCGATGTTCACAGAACTTCCTCTACCGCCACTGACCGATAATTCCGGATATGCGGTTGTAAGGTATGTTTGGTCCAGGAGGATCACCGTCTGCGTGTTTGCGGGAATGACGAGTGGATTTTTTCCTGCGAGGAATTTTCCATCTGTATTCACGCCAGTGGACCTGACGACTTCAGGAATGCGTTCAAGTGTTTCCTCCATCATGGGAATAGTACGCGGCGTTAAGCCACCATCCGCTTCGCCGTGTTTATAGGCATAGTAAAGCGGATCCGCCAAGCCGACAAAAGATGGTTTCTTCCATGTCCCATCATTGAAATGAGTTGTTTCCCAGCCCCATGGATATCTCTCGGCGTATACGCTATCCGTTGCCCCCAGCGCGTAATACCCAAAAACCTGATCCCCTGTAACGGGCTTCAGGCGGAACGCGTTATTTTTAATCACTTTCCAATTCTCGGTGTTGGTGTTTACGGCGTTTTCCTTCTCCGTATTGCCCTGCACTAAAAGGGCTGTCTTTCCGATGGTCATCTGCGCCACGGGTCCTTTGTCGTCGAGATTCCAGACCTGTGCAGCGAGTGTGTTTTTTCCCGCTTCCAGGTGCGGTGCCAGGTCAAAGGTCTCGTAATGCCAGTGCACCTTATCTCCGCGCGCCGGGCCAAGACCGATCGCTTTCCCGTTTACGAATAAACGATAACGGTTATCGGCGGTAACATGAACAATGAACGAGGATGGTTTGGAGGCGAGGTCAAAGGACCGTCGGAAATGATATACGCCGTGATCGCTTTCTCCCCGTGAAACCCACGGGCCGATCCATACGGCCTTCCATTCGTGACGCAATAATTCGGGGCTTATATCAGGATGGGGTTGGCTCCTGGCGATGGAAAAGACAAACAGGAACACCAGGGATGAGAGGAAATACTTCATATTGTTTCTAAGTTATGTATCAAAGCTAACCTCATCCGACGGTTTGCACCGGATTTTAACCGTTGGCAATGGCCGACCATGAACCGCTAATATAGAAGTTTTGTCTTCTGTTTTGGCTATTTTTTATATCACTGTCAGCCTTAGAATTTTTCTACCTTCTTATGTTAGTTCGTCCAGGCCCTGGGTAGACGGAAATGGATCCCCATTACTTCTTTAAGCCGGAGAGACGATCCAAAGTTTCGTCATTTTCGGGGTTCAGCCACGAGCCGCCAGCGGCATTCGTATCAAATCGTCTTATTCCAATTCTAGCGACCTCCGCATCATCCACTTTCATTAGCGGCGTATAGCGTGGATGTTGTGCTTCTTTATACGGATCGTTCCGGGCGGCGTTATAACAGGTGATTAACGACCACCTCGCATTCTCTGATCGATTCTGGTCAGAGCGATGAAGCAGATTACAATGAAAAAAAATGGCGTCACCTGGATCCATTTCACAATAAACCAGTTCCAGCCGTTTTAATGCTTCTTTGACCCGTTCCATATCCGCACCGGCCTGTTCACCGGTCACTACATGTTCAATCCGTCCCATCAGGTGCGAACCTTTCAGTACCTGCAAACAACCATTTTCCTTCGTGGCAGGGTCTACTGCGATAGAGACACTGGTCAACAAGGGAAAAAGCACACCGAAATGATACCAGTAACCATAGTCCTGATGCCAGGCCCAGGCGCCTCCAACTTTGGCGTCCTTTAATATCATTTTGGAATGGTAATGATACACTTCACCTTCCAGAATTTTCTCCGCCGCATCTACCAGGCGGCTGCAACGGGCGAACATGCCGTAAATATTATCACCCGGATGGTTCCAGAGTGAAAGGCGGACGGTACCCCCTTCGCCATCTGCCCTTCCAAAGGAGTGTTTGTCAAGTTCCCGATCTTCTGATGCCGTCTGTTTCAGCAGCCCGACCTCTTCCCGGTTGAACATACCTCGCACAATGATGTACCCATCCCGGTGGTAGGCAGCGATTTCCGTATCGGCAAGTAAGTGTTTCATAGTATTGAAATTTCCGCTGTATTTTTATTAAACACCGTTTGCCATGAGCTTCTCGTCAAGAAAAGATTTCGCGCGTGGCACATCTT
>JBBEBN010000021.1:0-8631 GCA_040882305.1 Cyclobacteriaceae bacterium | reverse complement strand
CGCGGCACTTTACCTGTGCTCCGATGCTGCGCGGTATGTTACGGGGGTGGTGTTGCCCGTCGACGGGGGCGCTGTTGTGAATTTTTAAAAAATTTCGCTCCTGCAAGGCTAGCCATGTTTGAACTTACTTGTAAATAATAAATAGTTTCAATAATGAAAACGTACAGAAAATTAAGTGAAAAAGACAAACTGGCTTACGACCAGGACGGTTATTTGATAGCACGGGAATTTTATTTCAGGGATGAAGCGGAGCTCTTGTTAAACAGCTATTTAAATGATCGGGTACTGCACGATCATACCTACGGCAGAAAAGACAAGGAGGGAAATACGACCAAGCTTGCTTTGTGGTACTCACTCGACGATAATATCTACAGCCTCTTCGTGAGATCGCGGCGTATGGTGGAGGGCGTTTCTCTTTTGCTGGGTGGACCGCCGGCCCACTTCCACACTAAACTGATGCAAAAGGAGCCGCGTGTAGGCGGAGCATGGGAATGGCACCAGGACTATGGATACTGGTATCACGATGGATTTCTGTATCCCCAAATGATGAGCGTCATGATTGCCCTTACGCCGGCAACGATCGAAAATGGATGCCTTCAGGTTATCAAAGGTTCGCACCTGCTTGGCAGAATAGACCATGGAATGACCGGCGATCAAAAGGGCGCGGACATGGAGCGCGTGAATGCGGCGCTGGAGCGTTTACCACTTGTTTACGTTGAGCTTGAACCCGGCGACACGCTGTTCTTCCACTCGAATCTCTTGCACCGGTCTGACATAAACAATAGCGAACATTCCAGATGTTCCATGATATCGACGTTCAACATGATCACCAACAGGCCTTTTAGAGAGCAGCATGCGTCGTGTTATACGGCCATCGGGATGGTGCCGGATGAAATGATCATGCAATCGGGGATCCGCGGCATTTCGGAAAACGCAGTTTTTAACAAATAGAAGCGAACCTATGGCAACCTGGAAGGATGACGCGGAGCTCTTTGCACTCATCAGGCAAGAACTGTTTACGGCGCTTGTAGGCGATATACTGGACCAGAATGGTTATGAGCATCAATTCCTTCCACCGGAGATCCGGCCGCTGGATCCGCGGATGGTTGTTACGGGAAGGGCCATGCCAGTACTGGAAGCAGACATTGATAATGAGATCATCCATCGCAATCCGCAACTCCAGAAACCGTTCGGGCTCATGTTCGAGGCGTTGGACTCCTTAAAGCCAAATGAGGTTTATATCTGCTCGGGAGCATCGCCTGCGTATGCGTTGTGGGGTGGCCTGATGAGCGTCCGGGCCATCCATACGGGGGCCGCAGGTGCGGTAGTTAACGGCTACTCACGCGACACCAATGAGATTCTCGGACTTTCGTTCCCAACGTTTTCAATGGGCGGGTATGCGCAGGACCAGGCGCCCCGCGGGAAGGTTGTGGATTTCGGAAATCCCATCCGCTTTGGCAAAGTAATTATTAAGCCATATGACATCATTTTCGGCGACCGCGATGGAATCGTCGTTATTCCTGCTGAAGTTGAGAACGATGTTCTCGAAGGAGCATTGGAAAAAGCACGCGGTGAGCACCTGGTTAGGAAATCGCTGGAAAAGGGAATGACAACGGTTGAGGCATTTGCGAGGTACGGTATTATGTAGACACTTATGGATGCACTTTTTTTGAAACTACATCCGGCCGACAATGTTTTGATTTCGGTTGATAATATTCCGGCAGGGCATGATATTACTTTGGACGGAAGGCAATATGCTGTGGTTAGCGCTGTCCCGCGTTATTTCAAGATCGCAGCCCGGGAGATCCGGAAAGGCGAGAAAATAATCAAATGCGGCATGGCAATTGGCGTAGCGATGGATGATGTCGAGGTTGCCACTCTCGTGCATACTCATAATATCAGAAGCGATTACATGGATTCTTTCACGAGGAAAAATGAAGATACAAACATTTGATTCTTACCCGAGAAAAGACGGCAGGAAAGGGATTAGAAATCTTATTCTTGTCGCGTATACGGTCGAATGTGCGCATCATGTAGCGCGAGAGATAGTCTATCCTTTCCGCGTCCACGGCGTGAACCTCATAGGATTCGGCGGATGTGCGCCTAATGCCTATGCGAACGACATGATGAAAAAGTTGTGCACACATCCCAACGTGGGTGCAGTATTGTTGATATCCCTTGGGTGTGAAAACATGGATAAGTTGGCAATCATGCGCCAGGTTCGGGAGAGTGGAAGACCGGTACATCTGCTCACAATACAAAAAACAGGAGGTACCCGGCAAACCATTGCAGAAGGACAGAAGTGGGTTCGGCAGGAACTGTCCATGCTGCAGCAGGCGAAGAAGGTGGCGATGTCACTTGAGGAGATAATTGTGGGAACGATTTGCGGAGGGTCTGATGCCACGAGCGGGCTTACGGCTAACCCGGCCATCGGGAAAGCGTTCGATATCCTCGTGTCGTCTGGAGCAACGGCCATCTTTGAGGAAACCGGTGAACTCATCGGATGCGAAAGCTCCATGTGCGAAAGGACGCTTAATAATCACGTGCGCGATGACATCATGAGCACGATGCGCAAGACTGTTTCCTATTATCAGCACATGGGGTACAGCAGTTTCTCCGTCGGCAATTCTGATGGAGGGCTATCGACTATAGAAGAGAAGTCGCTGGGTGCATACTCGAAGAGCGGAACAGCGCCAATCACAGGGCTCCTGAAACCAGGCGAGCTGCCGTCCGAAAAAGGTTTGTACCTCCTGGACGTTATTCCCGATGGCGATCCCAGGTTCGGGTGGCCCAATATCAACGACAACGCCGAAATCGTGGAGCTTATTGCGTGCGGCTCGCACGTCATCCTGTTTTCAACGGGTAGAGGGTCGGTGGTGGGATCCGCAATTTCGCCGGTAATAAAGGTGTGTGCGAATCCCGAAACTTACGATCGTATGCGGGAGGACATGGATATCAACGCGGGGAAGATTCTAAAAGGCGACGCAACATTGGAAGAGGTGGGGGAAGAGATCTGTAGTTGGGTCTACGAGGTTGTATCCGGAAAACAGACGGCATCGGAGGCGCTGGGTCATCAGGAGTTTGTGTTGACTTACAAGCAGTTTGATGAACGGGAGCCAGCGTGTCTGGTGAGATGATTTTGCTGTTGGCCGGCCGCAACCTGGCCGCTTTTTTTTTGGATCTAGCTTCAGTTCTTCAGACCGTATGGTATTCTCGACACTTCGTTCGCTTGTATTATGAGTTCTTCTTGTCCCAATTCGTACGTTCAGCCCGAGTAAGAAGAGTTGTTCTGTTTTGGGCAGATCATTTAGCTTGAATCTCTTCTTAAAGACATAAAGTTGCAGGACTGCTTCTGGACAAATCGTCGAGTCATACGCCAGGATTGGTAGCAGTAACATGTACTGCTGCGACAATCACTGTTGTTTTATTTCGTCTGAGTTTGAGCGCATTTTTAGATCCTATAACGACTGATGTAAGCGCAATAAGCCGATCCTTATTGTAAGGAAAGCCATTACATCTCTTAAGAACTATTTCTTATATGATTTTGCTTTTATCGGCCCGAAGTTCGGGCTTTTTCCACACTTGATGCCAAAAGCTTCCGGCATTTGAACGGTTTCCCCCTTCCATTCCTGTGTCATTCCAGGCACCCCCATTAAAATTCCTTTTCCTTTTGGCGCAAGCATGTGTCAGCTGAGTTGTTTTTGTTTTCCGGAAAAAGCCCGGAGGCATGGCCATCTAAAATCAATGTTTCACTTAAACAAGATGGTTATGAAAAAGACAAGCGAAAGAAAGAACATGTACGAGGTCATCAACACCATGATCATGGACAAGCTGCAAAATGGGAAAATGCCTTGGAAACAGACCTGGAATACTTTTGGGCCTGCGAGAAACTATGTCAGTAAAAAGCCATACCGGGGTATCAATGCTCTGATTCTTAACAACTCTGACTTCGAGTACCCCTTATTTATGACATTCCTCCAGGTGAAAGAACTCGGTGGTCATATCAAGAGGGGATCGAAGAGTACTGAGGTGATTTACTGGAAGACTCTGGAATTCGCGAACGATGACCAGATCAAACGTATTCCGTTCCTGAGATACTACAATGTCTTCAATGTGGACTGCATTGATGGCATAAAACTGAAGCTTCCGGAACGATTTGTAAACGATTCGATCGATACATGCGAAACAATCGTCAACGACATGCCTTCAAAGCCAATTATCGAGCACGGTGGCGACGAGCCGCATTACAACTGGCGCGAGGACAAGATAAAGGTTCCTCACCGCGAGAATTTCATTTTGTCCGATGAGTATTATGCTACCCTTTTCCATGAACTTGTTCATTCAACGGGACATGGGTCGCGCCTCAACCGGGAGGAATGTGTGAAGCCTTCTGTTTATGGGTCAAGAGATTATTGCAAGGAAGAATTGGTTGCCGAAATCGCTTCATGTTTCCTTTGCAATGAAGCTGGAATAGCTAATAATACGATAGACAACAGCACGGCCTACATTCAGTTTTGGGTTGAACGTTTGACCCACATGCTTAAAGAAGACAATAAGGCTTTTGTGCGCGCGTCAGCCCAGGCGCAAAAGGCGACGGATTTTATTATGAACAGGGTCGAAGAGGCGGTCTCTCAGGATTAATAGGAATCCAAGCTAAAGGGGCCCAAAAGGCTCTTTAGTTTTTCCTTAGCTTAATTGAACCCGTTCTTAATTGCGCCACAGCTCTGTCATAACCACGTGAGACCTTAAGTTCGATTACAACGAGGTCTCTATTGGCGTTCATCGCCATTATATCGATGAATCTGCCTCCGACCGGAAACTCTCCTCATCGTCATTACAGGTGCTCCATTCCATCCAAGCTCAACTCTGGATAATGGATTAAATGCAAATTAAAGGTTATTTCCTATTCTACCCTCAAGGCATTCACCGGGTTGGACAGCGCCTTCTTCACCGTATGAACTGCCACTGTGAAAATTGAAATCATCAGCAACGTCAGCGGTGGCGCGGCGAACATCAGCCAGCCAATGTCGATACGAAAGGCGAAAGTGTTGAGCCAACGCTGGACGAGAAAGTACGTCGCGGGCAGCGCAATCAGGTTAGCGATCACGATCAGCCGGACAAAACCTTTTGAAAACAGGCCAATCATATTCGGCACACTTGCGCCGAGTATCTTCCGGACGGCGATCTCTTTAGTTCGCTGAGTGATCATAAATATTGTAAGACCATACAGACCGAGCCCGGCAATCACCAGCGCAAGCGTGGAAAACAAAGCGAATACTTTCTGAAATTGTAGATCTGCGGCGTATTGTTTGTTAAAGTAGTCGTCCATGAAAAAATAGTCGAATGGATTGCCGGGGAACGACGCCTCATATTTATCCTTAACGTAGGCGACTGTCTCTTTTAACCTGGTCATGTCGATATTGAGGGTGAAGTATTCTGCGTAAGGAAGTGGAAGAAAGATCATCGGCTCATACTCGGTCTTAAGTGATTGCTGGCTAAAGTTATCCACCACGCCGACAATTTCTGCAAGCCATTCGCGATCGCCAAGCCCGAAATAGATTCGTTGATTGATCGCATCCTCCGGGTTTTTGTAGCCTAGTGACTCAACCGCCCTTCTGTTCAGCATGATCGGACTCGGCAGCCCTTCTGCGTCTGGATTGAAGGCAAGCAACCGCTCATCTTCCCGCAAATTTCTGCCGACCAGAATCTTAAGCCCATACGTGTCAGCAAATGCATGATCGACATAATATTGGAAAACTCTTTGAAGGCCTTCATCCTCGGGGTTTCTGATCGATTGGCGGTTTGTAATAAGTGCGCCAGGAATGTCGCTGCTTGCTGTAATATTGCGAATTGCTGTGCTCTGTTTTAATTCCGCTTTGAAGGATTCATGACGCACCTGAGCCAGGCTGTCCATCACTTTCGGTGGTTTTACTATTAATAATTGCTCTTTTGCAAATCCTAATTCGTAATTCTTCATGAACTCGACTTGTTTGAAGATCATGATGGTACCACCAATGAGGCCGACAGAAATAATAAACTGAGAAGTTACCAGTACTTTCCGCAAAGCAATGCCGGATTTTGATGCGGAAAATTTCCCCTTCAGCACGGTGACAATCCGGAAAGCGGACAGAACAAATGCAGGATATAATCCGGCTAGAAACGATCCGGTGAGAAATATTCCGACTATCGCCCACCAGAATGAAGGTTCTCTAACCAAGCCGGTATCAAAGAGACTGCTTCCCATGTTCTCTCCTGTTAATTCAGTGAAGTAGGGGTAAGCAAGCCAGGTGAGCACCAGGGAAATTAATAGCGCCATCAGATTTAAGGCGAATGATTCAAGGAGAAATTGTAGTATTAACTGGCGCTTTAATGCCCCAACAACTTTGCGAAGTCCCACTTCCTTGGCGCGCTCGACGGATTTGGATGTCGAAAGGTTGATGTAGTTGATCCAGGCAATGAGCAGGATCAGTCCGGCGATGAGCAAAAGAAAATAAACGATCTGCTCGCTGCCGCGCACCTCGCGTTCCTGAATCATGTCAGGAGACCGGAGATGGATATCGGTAAGCGCTTGCAACCGCAAATGTTCGCTTGAACTTCTTTCTTTCAGATAAGCGCCGTTGTGACGTATGATCAGGTCGGCAACCTTCTCTTTGAAGGCCTTGACGTCCGCATCCGGCGCCAGTTTCACATAGGTGTAAAATTCCGGCCACTTCCAGTGACCCGCCTGGTCAAATCCGCTCCCGGTTTGTTCAACGAAGAGGAAAGAAACTAACATGTCGAAATGGACATGTGAATTCCCCGGGATGTTCTTAAAAACACCAGTTACCTGGAAAGGTCTGTCTCCGTTACCCATCAACGTTTTACCCATAGGATCTTCTGATCCGAAGTATTTTTGGGCGATAGATTCAGAAAGCACAATAGAATGAGCTTCTTTCAACACGTCGGCGGGATTTCCACTTAACAACGGAAAGGAGAAGACTTTAAAAAAAGAGGGGTCGACCGTATAAATATTTTCTTCATAAAATACCTTTTCGTTTCCCTTGCCGTCCACGTACGACATCGTCACAATTCTAGGCATCCGGATACCTTGAGGTAGCATCCTGACATATTCCTCCACTTCGGGAAATTCGGCTTTCATGGCCGGCGCTGGTCCGGGGTGGATCGTTGCGGTATTTATATGGCGATTAGGAGCTTGTCTTTCCATATAGACCCGAAAAATTCGGTCACTATCTTTATGAAACCGGTCATAGCTGGACTCGAAATAGACGTATTGCATGATCAAAAAAACGGCAGCCATACCTACAGCCAGGCCGAAAATATTGATGAATGAAAATACCTTGTTACGCAGAAGCATCCTGCAAGTAAGTGTGGTGTAGTTTCTTAACATTGGTCGTGGATTTCCGGGTGAAAAAAAGGAGCGATCGATTGTTCTGAGCGAGATGGAACGCAAAACATCCGCTACAAACAGAAAGCGAGCTCGACGAACTCCCACTTCCTTGCAACGCCGGTGAAATGCTTCATAGAGGTCGCCCTGAGCCTCCTCTATTAATTCCGGCGCATGGTACCAGACAAGAAATTTATCTGCCCATTTCGGTGGTGTATCTTTTTCCTGTTGATTCATTTACTTCTTATCCAATTCCAGTTGAGGAATTTTAGACCAAAGTCGGATGCGCTGTGTTTTGATGTCTCGTATGATCTGCAATCCAAAACGGGTGGCTTCATAAAGCCTTTTACGTCTGCCGCCGCGTTCGGGGCTGGATTCTCCCATTTTTGATTTTAGCAGACCTTTATCCTCCAGCCTGCGCAGCAC
This sequence comes from Cyclobacteriaceae bacterium, assembly GCA_040882305.1. Classification (GTDB taxonomy): domain Bacteria; phylum Bacteroidota; class Bacteroidia; order Cytophagales; family Cyclobacteriaceae; genus Chryseosolibacter. Next base: position 821 of record JBBEBN010000021.1, on the reverse strand, counting down.
GGTATGAATTGCCGGGATTGATATATCGTTACCACTCTGCTTCTTATATTCTTCGGTAACCGATACGCCGTATACTTCATCGAGATATAGTGCGATTAGGAGGACTGCTTCTTCCAGATTTCCAAGTTGAGAGTTCATAGCGCTAGATTGAGCCTAATATAGTAATATTATTAATATTTGTAAATCATATAGTGAATTTTTTCCGATTCTTCGGTGCTTTCAAGAAAATCCGATTGTTTTCCATAGTGCTTCCAAACCAGAAAAATTCAAATTCTGGCACAAGATGCTTCGGGGGCAAAAGGCAATGGCCTGCCAAAAGACTACGGCATAAATTTCAAGGAGCGTTCGGCCTTTTTTTTCTGTTCCAAATTTATTCCGTTTCCTTTTGACAGGCCGGCCACCCTCCGCTTGTGGTGCGCCATAATTTAAATTTTTACGATTATGGAAAGCACAAACGAAAAAAAGCATTTTGAAGTATCCGAGATCAAACTTACCTACAGGTCCAAAGTAAAGGCATCCATGCGGCCCAAGATCACATGCTCGTCTGACGCCGAACGGGTTCTCCGGAAAACATGGGATGAAGACAAAATTGAGCTCGTCGAGCAGTTCAAGACTTTGTTGATTAACAGGGCAAATAAAGTACTGGGGGTAGTCGACATTTCCCAGGGCGGAATTTCTGGGACGGTCTGCGATCCGAAAATCGTCTTCGCCAGCGCCCTTAAGGCGACATCTTGTGGCATCATTGTGGCACATTATGCAAAGTAAATGGTTATGTAAAGTAATCCGGCCAAAATGCTCATTCTCAGCCACTCAGTTCGCAA
>JBBEBN010000020.1:0-8633 GCA_040882305.1 Cyclobacteriaceae bacterium | reverse complement strand
GTTGCTGATCCTATGGGCCCCCGGAGGATTCCGCCTCACCTGTTATTACTACCGTGGTGCTTACTATAAATCTTTTTGGGCCGACCCTCCTGCCTGCGCGGTGGCGGAACCCAGGAAAACCTATTTAGGAGAAAATTCTTTTCCCCTGATCCTGCAAAACGCACATCGTTTTTTTCTCTACCTGGCGATATTGTTCGTCTTCATTCTTTTGTATGATGCCTGGAAGGCGATGTGGTTTGCAGATGTGGTTTCCGGAGAGAAGTCTTTCGGTATCGGGGTAGGAACGCTGGTATTGACGACCAACGCTGTGCTACTCGGCGTCTACACGTTTAGTTGCCATTCATTTCGTCACCTGGTAGGAGGATATAAGGACCTGCTCTCAAAAAAACCAGGTCAAAGAAAAGTGTACAACTGCGTAAGTTGCCTGAACCGGCGGCATATGAACTGGGCTTGGTTCAGTTTGTTCAGTGTAGCCTTCGCCGACGTTTACGTGCGATTGGTTTCCATGGGTATTTGGACTGATTACAGAATTCTTTAAATGGATAAATTCGAAACTTACCATCATGATGTATTGGTCATTGGCTCGGGTGGCGCTGGATTGCGCGCCGCCATTGAGGCGTCGGCAGCCGGTGTCTCCGTCGGCGTGGTGTGCCGGTCACTCTTGGGGAAAGCCCACACCGTCATGGCGGAAGGTGGTGTCGCGGCAGCCCTTGCGAACGTGGATGACCGCGACAACTGGAAAGTCCATTTTGCAGATACCATGCGGGGCGGTCAATACCTCAATAACTGGCGTATGGTCGAATTGTTTTCGAAGGAAGCACCTGACAGGGTAAGGGAACTGGAGGCATGGGGAGCATTATTTGATCGCACGAATGATGGTAAGATCCTGCAGCGGAACTTCGGGGGCCATAAATATCCACGTCTCGCCCACGTTGGCGATCGGACTGGCCTTGAGATGATCCGGACACTTCAGGACCATGGTATCCATCAGGGTCTTCACATTTATCAGGAATTCACCATCGTCAACCTGCTCACCAGAGGAAAGAATGTTGTCGGCGCGTTTGGTTACGACAGGGAAAAAGGAAGCTTCAAAGTATTTCAGGCCAAGGCAGTCATCATCGCCACCGGAGGCATGGGGAGGATCTACAAGATCTCAAGCAACAGCTGGGATTGTACGGGCGGGGGCATATCCCTCGCCTATCATGCCGGCGCGGAACTGATCGATATGGAATTTGTTCAGTTTCACCCCACGGGGATGGTGTGGCCCCCCAGTGTTCGTGGCCTCCTCATCACGGAGGGGGTACGCGGCGAAGGCGGAGTTTTACGGAATAACAAGGGACGGCGGTTTATGTTCGATGACATCCCGGAACTTTATCGGGGGCAAACCTCAACTGATGAAGAAGAGGGATGGCGATACACACAGGGTGATAAAAATGCAAAACGTCCCCCCGAGTTATTGACCCGTGATCATGTGGCGCGCTGCATCAGGCGTGAGATCAAGGAGGGACGCGGAACGCCTCATGGTGGTGTGTTCCTCGACATTTCCTGGATCAGGGAAAAATTGCCCAATGCATCCGAGCATATCAAAAAGAAATTGCCCAGTATGTATCACCAGTTTAAGGAACTGGCGGGCGTGGATATTACCAAAGAACCGATGGAAGTAGGTCCCACTACGCATTACATCATGGGAGGGATTCGCGTTGACGCTGATACTCAGATGACCAGTGTTCCCGGATTGTTTGCCGCGGGAGAATGTGCGGCAGGTCTCCACGGCGCAAATCGCCTGGGTGGTAATTCGCTGTCAGATCTGCTGGTGTTTGGAAAACGCGCGGGTGAGTATGCGGCACGCTATGCCAAAGACATCACCTCCTCCCCCGTTGATCAGGGCCAGGTGGAGCAAATGGCCGCGCAAGCGCTGGCCCCCTTCGAAAGGAAGAGCGGAAATGCAAATGCGTTTGAGATCCAGTCGCGTTTACAGGATATGATGCAGGACCTGGTGGGGATTGCGCGAACGGGAACTGAACTTGAAGAAGCCATCGGTCAGATAAAAGCACTTCAGGGGCAGGCGGCGATAGTCGGGTGTGACGGAAACCGTTTTTACAACCCCGGATGGCATACCGCCCTTGAGCTAACGCATATGCTTACCGTTGCAGAGGCCATTGCCCGGGGGGCATGGGAACGGAAGGAAAGCCGCGGCGGTCATTACCGGGATGATTTTCCGGAAAAAAGGGCGGAGTTTGGAAATGCCAATATCAGCATCATGAAGAACAAGCAGGGTGAGGTGGAGGTTCGGCCCATTCAGAAATTGAAGTTGCGCGAAGACCTGCAGCAAATTGTCGATGAGATGGGCTAGAATTAGTCATTAGTCATTAGTCAGAGTCATTTTCAAATTGTATGTCAAGAGTATTTTTTAAAATATGGAGGACAACATCCCGGGGTGGTGAGTTCCGGGAATACGGGACGGATATTTCCGAAGGCATGGTGGTGCTTGACGCCATTCACCAGATACAGGCTGACAGCGCAAATGATCTCGCCATCCGGTGGAATTGCAAGGCTGGTAAGTGTGGTTCATGTTCCGCGGAGATCAACGGCAAGCCCAAACTGATGTGCATGACCAGAATGAGTGACATGCCTGCGGACAAACCCATCACCGTGCAGCCCCTGAAAGCATTCCCCATCATTAAGGACCTGGTGACGGATGTGTCCGTGAATTACCGCGTTAAACAACGGATCAAAAAATTTAAACCCCGTCCTCCTGATGCGCCTGACGGGACCTGGCGGATCGCGCAAAGCGACGTGGACCGCGTCCAGGAATTCAGGAAATGTATCGAGTGCTTTCTTTGCCAGGATGTTTGTCATGTGCTAAGAGAACACGCCCTTCATGAACAGTTTGCCGGCCCGCGCCATATGGTTTATGCTGCGGCTCTGGAAATGCATCCCCTCGATGTGGAAGACAGGCTCGGCGATCTGAAACATCGCGATGGCATCGGCTTCTGCAATATCACCAAGTGTTGTACCAATGTATGTCCTGAAAACATAACAATCACCGATAACGCGATTATTCCTTTGAAGGAGCGTGTAGCCGACAGGTATTATGATCCGCTGCGGATGCTCCTGCGTTTGTTTAAGAAATAATTTTCACCTTCACCATTCACGCCATGAGCATAAAAGATCTAAAAACCGCCCCCACGCCACATGACTTGCAATTAAAACCTTTATCTAAGGAAGGTATCCCTGCCGCCCTCGACAAGGCAGATCACTATCGACTGCTCAATCAGCCCCGCCTCGCAGAAAGCATCTGCCTGGACATTTTGGCGGTGGACGGCGAGAATGCCACTGCCTCCGTGATCTTGCTGCTGGCGCTGACCGATCAGTTTGGTAAGTCGTCTTCAAAAGCCAGCAAACAAGCGCTCTCCATTGCCCAGGGACTAAAAGATGAATATGCCCGAAAGTATTACACCGGCATTGTATATGAACGACAGGCGGGGAACGCCTTAATCTCCGGGATTCCGGGTGCGGATTTCGACGCCTACGAATGGTATCTTGAAGCAATGGAATGTTTTGAACAGGCAGAAGCGATCCATCCTCCCGGAAATGACGACGCCATTCTCAGGTGGAACACTTGTGCAAGGACCATCGCTCAATATAATCTTCATGAGCGGCCTCTGGACGATCATTTGTCATTGCTGGAATGATATCGCGCGAAAAAGTAACCATCATGGTCCATGAGTGATATCCGGCACTAAAACATCCGGGCACATTAATAACTTTAAGTCCGCATTTCTTACCACTTTGTCAAATGGTCCTGGTGAAAAAATTGTAATGTGATGCCGGTGCAGCGAAAGGTCTTTTGAAAAAAGGTGCCAATTTTTATTGAAATAAGTTTTCGCAAAGCTCTTAACTTTACGCATGAACGCAAATCTGGTAGTATTATGAAAATATCCAGAAAGGAATTTTTAGAAAAGACCGGGTCGGCAGCGGCAGGGGTCTTGCTTACTTCGGTGGTTTCGGAAGCAGCCAATTTTCCACAGGCAAAAATAAAAGTTGGCGTTATTGGATGCGGCAGTGTTTCAACACAATATCTCCCGCACCTGTCAAAATCTTCTTATGTGGAACTGGTCAGTACCTGCGACATCCGGTATGAACGGGCAAAAGAGCAGGCGCGTAAATACAATATTCCCCATCACTACCCACACATTGATCAGATGTTGGCCGGCGCGCCTTTTGACCTGATGGTCACCCTCACGGATATGCAGGAACACGGGCGGCTTAATAAACAGGCGCTGATGGCTGGCAGACATGTCTGGAGTGAAAAGCCCATGGCAAATACTTACCGCGAAGGAAAAGAACTCCTCGACCTTGCCAGAAAAAATGGACTGAGGATCTGGGGCGCCCCGGCAGTTGTCAACAGCCCACAATTTGCATTCATGTCAAGAATGATACAGGAAGGCACGCTTGGGAAAGTTTCAGCAGCACATGCGCATTATGGGCATCTTGGGCCCGATTGGTCCTCCTTTTTCTACGAAAAAGGAGGAGGAAGTATGCCTGACCTTGGCGTTTACAACATTGCGTCACTTACAGGCTTGCTCGGCCCCGCAAAATCCGTTGCAGCGATGACGAGTGTTATAACTAAAGAACGCAATATCGTTGGCAAGGGAACGATTCAGGTAGAAGCAGAAGATAACGCCATGATATTGATGGATCATGGCCAGGGAACCCTGTCGCATGTTCAATGTGGTTTTAATTATTTCGACCCGTATGGTCATGAAGGAGAAGGTCAGGATAAACCCACCATCAGTATCTGGGGGACGGAAGGCAACCTTCAGCTGATCGGGTATGACTGGGCTCCATTTGGCGTCGACTTTGCCCATAAGGACCATGAGAAAACGCAGCGTCTAGCAACTGATACCGGCACGTACGTGTGGCAGGAAGGAGCTTCGGTGATTGCCGAAAACCTCGTCAAGAAAACAGAATCACTCATCAATGCTGAACATGCTTTGCATGTGCTGGAGATCATGGAGGCAGCGCGAGAGTCAGCAAAAAGCGGAAAACGAACGGGTCTCGTTTCGACCTTCCGCTGGCCCGTAATCCCCGTTTAAAGTTGCTGTAAATTTGCGAAACCAAGGACGCAGGATAAAGCGCATACATAACGGGAATGCCCTGATTTTGCTGTATCGTTTCCGCTAATATTAATATTCAATACAGGCGAACATGTGGTAATATTTATTATCATTGACGGGGTGAAATGGGCATGTTCACTCCTTTGTTAAACACACACAATGGGAGAGCTTACAGAAAAATTTGTACATGAATTTCACACGCCATTTGGAAATTCCGTACTTATCTTCTCCCTGATCCTTTTTATCATTCTGCTCGCGCCTATCGTACTGAACCGGTTTAAGATTCCGGGGATCATCGGGCTTATTCTTTCAGGCATGATCATCGGCCCCCACGGGTTGTTTCTCATTCAGAAAAATTCAGCTGTAGACCTGTTCTCCACCATCGGCTTGCTGTACATCATGTTCATTGCGGGTCTTGAGCTCGACATGAATGAGTTTAACAAGCACAAATACAAGAGCCTGATCTTCGGTTTGTTCACCTTTATATTTCCGATTTCCATTGGCTTGCCCGTTTGTTATTACCTGCTGGATTACAGCTTCAATTCGAGTTTGCTGATCGCCAGCATGTTTGCTACGCATACCCTGATCGCTTATCCCATTGTTAACCGGCTCGGTATTGCGAAAAATCACGCGGTAGCCATCACGGTAGGCGGAACAATTCTGACCGACACAGCTGTGCTGGTTATTCTTGCCATCATTTCAGGAACGACCACGGGTGAAGCCAGTTCTGAAGTTTGGACCCGCCTGTTGATATCGATTGTCGTATTTTCTGCCATAGTATACTTCCTGATTCCGCGGATCGCCTCCTGGTTTTTCAGAAGAATGGAAGATGAAAAAAATGCACACTTTATTTTTGTCCTCCTGGTTGTCTTCCTCACGGCATTTATTGCCGAATTAGCGGGTTTGGAGCCAATCATTGGAGCTTTCGCGGCAGGATTGACGCTGAACCGCCTCATCCCTCATACTTCTTCTCTCATGAACCGCATTGAATTCGTGGGGAATGCGCTCTTTATACCCTTCTTTTTGATCAGCGTGGGAATGCTGATCGACTTTCGGGTGCTGACAAACGGGCCACAGGCGCTCATCGTCGCATCTACCCTGACCGTTGTGGCACTCCTTGGGAAATGGATCGCGGCCCAACTCAGCGGAAGGATCTTCCTTTTCTCCAGGGAACAAACGAACCTGATCTTTGGGTTAAGCAGCGCCCACGCAGCAGCTACCCTGGCCGTCATCCTGGTGGGATATAATCTTGGACTTGTGAATGATCAGGTGCTGAATGGCACCATCGTCCTGATCCTGATCACCTGTATTATCGCGTCCTTCGTGACGGAAAGGGCCGGCAAGGAAGTGGTGCTGCATATGGACAACGAACCACAGCGGGTGGTGCTTACCTCCCAGCGCGTGCTGGTCCCAATTGCCAATCCGCAAACCATGGAAAAGCTGATCGACTTTTCCATGGTGATCAAAAACCCGAAAGATTATTCACCCATTCTCGGATTGACGGTTGTAAAAGATGATGATCAGGCACAGGCCAGATTGCTGCAATCCAGAAAACTATTGGATAAGGCCATCCTTTATGCTGCCTCTGCCGATCAGAAAATCGAGATCTTGTCGACAATAGACCGCAACGTCACCAGCGGCATTAAACGCATCGCCACGGAGAAATTTATCACTGACATTGTTGCCGGATGGTCGCCACAAAAGAATCTTGCTGACATAATTTTTGGTCAGACCTTCGATAAACTGGTGAAGCAAACATCACAGACGATATTTATAACACATTTTACCGTGCCGCTCAACGTGCATAAAAATATTGTCGTGATCTGCCCTTTCTTCGCTGAAAAAGAACCGGGCTTTTACAAATGGGTGATGAGCCTCTCCAGGGTTGCTTCGCAGCTCACCACCGGTATTCAATTGTATGCTTCGGAGGCTGTCGCACGCGCTGTGCGTGAATTCCTCGCATTAAACAAGTTGGCGGTGAATATTGACTATAAGGGGAACATCGATCTCGGCGATATTTCCTTGCTGATACCCAAGGTGCAGCCTTTTGATATGATCGTTCTGGTCTCTTCCAGGGAAGGTGGAATTTCCTACACTCCCGCCCTCGACGTCATTCCAAAGAAAATGTCTAAGTTCTTCCATCCCAACAGCCTGGTTTTCATTTACCCTGCAACCGGATCTGAAGGAGAGATCTCCAATTACGAGCAGGAGATCTCCGGAGGGCTGCTGGGCAAAAGCATTTCCATGTTTAAGAACGCAAAAAATATTTTTAAGAGAAAAGGAAGTTAATTTTTTTCCGGCGTCCGTTCGCTGCCCCAATCCGGAACCTCGGATGTCTGTGGCTTTTGCGGGAACATCATGGATGCAATGATGGCCACGATCAGAAGAGAAACAATCACAATCAGGGAAATTTCAATTGGGATCTTATAGTAATCCGCCAATGCCATTTTCGTCCCGACGAAAATGAGGATGGCAGCAAGTCCGTATTTAAGAAAGTGGAAATACTTTTCGATGCCAGAGAGCGCAAAATAAAGTGAACGCAGTCCCAGGATCGCAAATACGTTGGAGGTGTAGACGATGAACGGATTGTCTGTAATAGCCAGAATGGCGGGAATGGAATCTACGGCGAAGATCAGGTCAGTCGTTTCAATAAGGATCACCACCACAAACAACGGCGTTGCCCAAAGTTTTGCCTGCTTCATGACGAAAAAATTGTCTCCTTCAAACGAAGCAGTAACAGGTAGAAATCTCCGGATCAATTTCACAACCGGATTCTTTTCCGGAACAAGCTTTACCTCGGCCGCCAGTACCATCCGCAAACCGGTAAAAATCAAGAAGCCTCCAAAGACATATATCAGCCAGTGGAAACGGTGGATGAGTTCAATCCCTGCAAAGATGAAGATAACACGCATCACCAGCGCGCCTAAAATTCCCCAGAATAAAACCTTGTGCTGATAAGCGGACGGAACCTGGAAGTAGGAAAAGATCATGATGATGACAAAAATATTGTCAACACTCAGGGACTTTTCTATGATATAGCCTGTAAAGAATTCAATGGCCTGTTCCCTCCCGAAGTAATGGAAGACAAAGAAATTGAATGCCATGGCCAGGGTGATCCAAATGCCTGTCCAGAGGAGAGCATCCCTGACGCTGATTTCGGCCGATTTCTTATGAAAAATCCCCAAATCGAGGGCAAGCATGCCTAAGACAAAGATGTTAAAAGCGGTCCAAAGAACAACCGTTTCGGCCATAACAGGTCATTGAGCCCCGAAAATAAGCATTTTATCGACAAGTTTGGCGGATGTTCTAAAAAGAGGCGGGTTCTATGATCTTTCTGGCTGTGTTCACGAGCACTCTTATCGGAAATGAACAAGTGAACACCGATCCTTTTCCGGGCTCACTCTGAACGTGGATCCCTCCTCCGTTCTTCTCGATAAACTCCTTGCATAAGATCAGTCCAAGCCCTGTTCCTTTTTCGTTCGCCGTACCCTGACTGGAATGCTTGTGATCAAT
>JBBEBN010000019.1:5718-8660 GCA_040882305.1 Cyclobacteriaceae bacterium | reverse complement strand
CACAATATGGCCGGGTGGCGCCTGGGCTGGGTAGCCGGAAAGAAAGAATACATTGAGGCCGTATTGAAGGTGAAAAGCAACATGGATTCCGGTATGTTCCTCGGATTGCAGCACGCCGCCGTGGAAGCGCTGAACAGCAACGGGAAAGAGTGGTTTTCTTCCCTGAATAAAATGTACAGCGAGCGTAAGCAGGTTGCCGCAGACATACTGGATGAGTTAGGCTGCACCTATGTGAAGAAACAATCCGGTTTATTTGTTTGGGCTAAAGCGCCTGACAGCATTGCGGATGTGGAAAAATGGATCGATGAGATCCTTTACGGAACAAAGGTCTTTATTACACCTGGCTTCATTTTCGGTGAAGCCGGAAGAAGATTCATCCGTATCTCACTATGCTGCACCTCGGAAAAGTTAAAGGAGGCCCTTCAGCGGATCCAGACCTTCAGACGTGAAAACGATGTTAATCGCCAGGAGCGGAAAATAATGACGCCATAAAATGAAAACTGCAATAATTGGTCTGGGCCTTATCGGCGGAAGTATGGCGATTGACCTGCGCAAGGCCGGCATCGCCTCCATGGTAATGGGTGTAGACAATAATTCCACCCATTCAAGAAGGGCTGAAGCGCTTGGATTCGTGGACGAGATAACCGGGCTTGAAGAGGCTGTGAAGCAGGCAGACCTTATCATTACGGCCGTTCCGGTTAATGCCATTAAAAATGTGCTGTTCAAAATACTGGATCACATTTCCGACTCCGCCATCGTCATTGACACAGGCTCGACAAAATCGCTGATCTGCAAGGCGATTGAAAAACATCCGAAACGCAGTCAGTTTGTGGCGGCGCATCCGCTTGCCGGTACGGAAAACTCCGGACCGGACGCGGCGTTCAGCGGCTTGTTTTCTCAAAAGACCAACATCATTTGCGAAAAGGAAAAGTCTTCGCAAAGCGCCTTGGAAATTGCCGGCAGGATTTTTTCAGCCCTGGGCATGCGCACTATTTTTATGGATCCGGTGGAACATGACAAGCATGTTGCCTACGTTTCTCACCTTTCCCACGTCAGCGCCTTCATGCTTGGGCAAACGGTACTGGACATTGAAAAGGATGAGAAGAATATATTCAACCTTGCCGGAAGCGGCTTTGCCTCTACTGTGAGGCTCGCGAAAAGTTCACCGGACATGTGGGCTCCCATCTTCGAGCAGAACGCGGAATACCTCGGCCAGGCGCTGCTGGAGTATATTATGCACCTGCAGAAATTTCAATATCATCTCATGAAGCGCGATGTCAACGAGTTGCATCGCATCATGACGGGCGCCAACCATATCCGCAAGGTTCTGGAAGGCATGGACCTAAAACAGAACCCCAATCAGCTCGTAGAAGATAAAACTTAAAAATAGAACTTAAAACCAATGAAGCGCCCCTCAGCAGCAGACCCACGGAATGACAAGTGACGGGCAATCATGTATCCACAAAAAACAAATTAAAAAAGAAATGAAAAAGGTATTGCAACACGAATTGATGTCCACCTGGTTTCCGGCAAAGAGTAAGCCGTTCATCATCAGCGGTCCATGCAGCGCGGAAACGGAAGAGCAGATGGTGGCCACTGCAAAACAAATTGCGGCTACGGGAAAAGTTCACGCCCTCCGCGCGGGGATCTGGAAACCCCGCACCAGGCCAGGACAATACGAAGGCGCAGGTGCGGAAGGTCTTCGATGGCTTATCCAGGCCAAAAAAGAAACAGGTTTACCTGTCACTACCGAAGTGGCCAATGCCGCGCACGTTGAAGCGTGCCTGAAAGCCGGGGTTGACATTCTTTGGGTGGGTGCCCGAACGACGGTGAATCCCTTTTCTGTACAGGACGTTGCTGATGCGCTGAAGGGGGTTGACATTCCCGTGATGGTTAAAAATCCTGTAAATCCGGACATTGAATTATGGATTGGAGCACTGGAACGTCTTAACAAGGCAGGGATCACCAAACTCGCCGCCATTCATCGCGGATTCTCTTCCTCTGAGAAAGGGCCCTTCCGAAATGCGCCGATGTGGGATATCGCGATAGAACTGAAGACCCGTATTCCCGATCTTGACATCATCTGTGATCCCAGCCACATCTCGGGTAATCGCGAGCTTATCGCATTGATCAGCCAAAAGGCGCTTGACCTTGACATGATAGGCCTGATGATCGAAAGCCATATCAATCCCGACGCAGCATGGAGCGATGCCAAACAACAGGTTACGCCTGCAGTGCTGGCAAAGATCATTGAAGGCCTCGTGGTGCGCACTTCTTCGTCCGATAGTAAGAGCTTCAAGGATACACTGAGCTTACTTCGCGAACAGATTGACGTGCTCGATGATGAGATCATGCAAAAACTTTCTGCCCGTATGAAGATCAGCGAAAAGATCGGCCAGTACAAAAAAGAAAATAATGTCACTATCCTTCAGGTGACCCGCTGGGAAGAGATCATTCAGACGCGTATTTCTTTAGGCAAAGCCATGGGCCTCAATGAAGAGTTTACCCATGACCTGCTGAAACTCATCCACCAAGAATCGATCCAGGTGCAAACGCGCGTAATGAATAAAATTGAAGAACGGGTTTAACCGTCTTTTTGATTTTCCTTATGCGGACATTCCTTGGAATTGAAATTGGTGGCACAAAACTTCAACTTGTTGTAGGCGATGAGCATGCCAGAATTCTTGAACGGTTCCGTTTTATTGTGGATCCTGAGCAGGGAGCGAAAGGAATTAAAAAACAGATGAGGGACGCCATGGATAAGATCATGCTGCATTCCGTCGCCGGCATAGGCATCGGCTTTGGCGGCCCCGTGGATCACCAAACGGGAAAAATCCTCCGGTCATACCAGGTGCCCGGTTGGGGTGAATTTGTAATCCAGGATTGGCTTGAAACCCTGACCGGTATTCCCGTGTGGATCGACAATGACGCCAATGTCGCTG
>JBBEBN010000019.1:0-5708 GCA_040882305.1 Cyclobacteriaceae bacterium | reverse complement strand
TTTTACATCACCATCGGAAGTGGTGTGGGAGCGGGCCTCGTGATAAATCAACAGATCTATCATGGATCAAAATCCACAGAAGCGGAATTCGGACACATCCGCCTGGACAAGAGTGGCCGAACCGTTGAGTCATCCTGCTCCGGATGGGCAGTGGATGAAAAGATAAGGAATTACGCCCGCCTCAACCCTGGAAGTTTATTAAACGAGCTTACCCAGGGTTACACGCGTGGCGAGGCGCGTGTCCTGGTCTCTGCTCTCCAACAGGAAGACGAAGCCTCCATTGATATCCTTGAGCGCACTACCGATGATTTTGCATTCGCACTATCACATGCGGTACACCTCGTCAATCCAGAAACGGTAGTCCTTGGAGGTGGATTGTCACTCATCGGGGAGAGGTTCCGCAAACTGGTCGCACAAAAACTTCCCGCTTACCTGATGGATGTACTCAGGCCCGGACCGGCAGTCGAGTTATCTTTGCTGAAAGAAGACGCCGTGCCCATGGGCGCCCTCATACTGGCCATCAATAAATTAACTACCGCATGAAAAATTTTCTCACCGATTATATCGCAAAGCAAAAGCAAACGCTGGATACTATCCCGCTGGAGAAAGTTTCAGCGATCGTGGGTCTCTTTAAAGAAGCGCTGGCGAAGGATCAGCAGATATTTGTCTTTGGTAATGGAGGAAGCGCTGCGAATGCCTCCCACTTTGTTACGGACCTCGGCAAAGGCTCGTCGGATAAGACCTTGAAGCGGTTCCGTTGCCTTTCAATAAACGATAACACGCCATGGATCACCGCACTGGGAAACGATTATGCTTACGATGAGATCTTTGTCCGACAGTTGATGAATTTTGCGAAAGCCGGAGATATCGTGTTTGTGATGAGTGTAAGCGGAAATTCACCCAACCTGGTGAAGGCCGCATCCTGGGCAAAAGAAAATGACGTTCGCGTCGTTGCACTGGTCGGGGCAAAAAGAGGGAAATTAGCCGACATCGCCGACATGCCGGTGGTCGTGAACGATGCGCATTACGGCCGGGTGGAGGATGCGCACATGGGCATTTGCCATATGATCGCCTATGCGTTCATGGAGCTGGCTGAACTGCAGGGGTGAAAACCTAAGGAAAAAGCAATAAGAACAAGGAGAAAAACAAACGAGTGTCAGGAGCTCACTCACCATTCACCATTCACCTTTTCGTTCCCTTCCCCTCCTCGGTCTCGTCCTTCACATGCATGGTCTGCGTAGGGAAGGCGAAATTGATCTTCTCCTGTTCAAACTGCTGATAGATGCCCAGGTTGATACCTTGCTGGATATCCATGTGGATATTGAAATCTGCGCTCAGAACATAGTAGACAACTTCAAATCGCAAGCTCCAGTCTTTGTAGGAAGCAAAGTGGGCTCGGTCAAAAGTGACCAGTTTTTGTTGCTCCACGATGGCTTTTAACATCGAAGGCATTTTTTGCAATTTATCGTAGGGGGTACCGTATTCCACGTCAATGGTAAAAACCACCCTTCGCCTGGCCATGCGCTTATAGTTGTGAATCCGGGAATTGGTGAGATTGGCGTTACCGATAATGATTTGTTCACCGCCTAAAGCCCGGATATGGGTGGTCTTGACACCCACATACTCGATCGTGCCCATCTTGTCGTCAAAGATGATAAAATCGCCCGCTTCGAAGGGGCGGTCAAAAAATATCACGAAGTAACTGAAAAGATCGCCAAGGATATTTTGAGCGGCGAGCGCAACGGCGATACCGCCTATGCCGAGACCAGCGATGATCGGTGTCACTTCTATTCCCCAGTTGCTCAGTAAAAAAACCAGTCCCACAAACCAAATGATCACATTCACGATCATCATCAGGCCACCGAGCTGCTTGACCTTTTCTTCTCCGCGTTCCCTTCTTCTCACCCCTGACTCCATGAGCAGAATGACAATGGATGAAACCAGGCGCAAGGCGAAGTACGTCAATATGATGGAAGTTGCGATCGCGATCGCGCGATCGGCCTGGTCAGAGACGTCGAGGAGATGAATTCCCCAATAAACGATGGTCCATTCAATGATCGGAATGCCGAACCGCGAAAAACTGTGAACAATAAAATCGTCCCATGTTCCCGGTGTTTTCGCAGCCCAGTCTTGCAGGCGTTTGATGATCAGTTTTTTGAAAGCCAGAACCAGGACGATCCCCCCGACAATAGCGGCGAGGGCGATCAGATATTCGCGAACCGTGTTGCTGTAATAAACCTGGTCAAGAATTTCAGTCATAATGAATAAGGTCTGAACGCGTTATAAAACTATCCTGCAAAGGTTGGAAAGTTTTTTACAAAAACTCATAAAAAGGATACGAAATGGCTGATATTTTGTGGTATTTTAATCTGCATAACCCCCAAAAATTATGAAATACCTTTCCTGGAAAAAAATTGCCGTGTCCATTGTAGCGGTAGGGCTGGCGATTGCCGGGATTTTTTATTTTGAATCCGGCACAGGTGAAAAGACACCATCGACTTCTATCAACCCCGCTTTTGCGGAACATATATCTTCATATACTACAGGAGTCATTCCATCCGGGTCATCGCTCCGCATTGTTATGAGCAGTGACATGGTCGATTCCACCCGCGTCGGGGAAGAAAGCAGGGAAAAACTGTTTGATTTTACACCGTCTGTTTCGGGAAAGACAGTGTGGGTGGATGAACGCACGGTCGAATTCCGGCCGGAAGATCGAATGACTTCCGGAAAAATTTATACCGCTGAGTTCTATCTCTCCAAGCTAAAAGAAGGCCTGCCCGACCCGTTGCGCACATTTGAATTTTCTTTTCAGGTCATTCCCCAGAATTTTGAGATCCTTATTGTCAACACCAAACCCTACGTCAAGACGGATCTTAAAAGGGAAAAGATCGAAGGAAGTCTAAATACGGCGGATTATGCTGCGCCGCCGGATGTTGAAAAGACCGTGGCCGCCCAACAGGCAGGTAAAACGTTAAACCTCACCTGGGCGCACGCAGAAGATGGAATGCAGCACAGCTTTGTGGTGGAGGAGGTCTCCAGGAAACAGGAGGCGGGTAAAGTGGGGATCCAGATAAATGGGCATCCCATAGGCATTGATCGCGTGCAGGAAATGGAAGTCGACATTCCAGGGTTAAATGAATTTAAATTGATGAGGTCGCGGGTAGTGCAGAGTCCAACGCAACATGTTGTTCTGCAGTTTTCAGACCCGGTAAAAGAGAATCAGAATCTCAATGGCCTTGTTCGAATTGCTGACCTGAGCAGTCTTGATTTTGATGTTCATGACAATGAAATATGGGTCTATCCTCCCGTTCGTCAAAATGGTACCATGACCCTTTCTGTTGCCACCGGGGTGAAAAATGTGCTCGACCAAAGATTAAGGAATTCAGTTTCAGAAGAAGTTGTTTTTGAACAGGTAAAACCTGCCCTTCGATTTACGGGTAAAGGTTCCATTCTTCCGGGTACGGATGGTATGGTCGTACCCTTCGAAGCCGTCAACCTCAATGCAGTGGATGTTCAGATCATCAAGATACATGAGGATAATGTGCTCCAATTTTTTCAGGTTAATAACCTGCAAAGCAATAATGAACTGAGAAGAGTAGGTAACAGGATCGTTCGGAAGAAGATCTCACTTGCAGCCACGGGCATTGCCGACCCGGGAAAATGGAACCGATATACCCTGGATATATCCAGACTCATCCAGGCGGAGCCAGGAGCCATTTATGAGGTCAAACTCGGATTCAAAAGGGCCTACTCCATATATAGTTGTGAGGCTCCGGAGCCCGGGCCCGAAATGGCGGAACAATTTGAATCAGCGGATGAAGCTTCGGAGGACGGTTTTGATGGCGCGTGGTCATATGATTACTACGAGGATTATTACCCTTACGGAGAGAACTTCGATTGGAGACAACGTGAGAATCCCTGCAATGACTCCTATTATACTTCTGACAAATCAGTGACGAAAAATATTCTCGCATCTGATCTTGGGTTGACGGTAAAACGAGGAGGTGATGGCAACACGCTCGTGTTTGTTACTGATCTGATGACGGCTCAGCCGCTGTCAGGGGTGGAAGTCACGTTGTATAGTTTTCAGCTTCAGGCCCTGAGCCGGGGAGTTACGGATAAAGAAGGGACGGTATCGCTCAACAGCAAGGAGGTCCCCTTCGCCATGGTGGCCGAAAACGGGTCAGAGAGGGGATACCTCAGGCTGATCAACGGTGAATCGTTATTGGTAAGCAGCTTCGATGTCTCCGGAGAAGTGGTTCACAAAGGGTTAAAAGGATTCTTATATGGTGAACGAGGTGTGTGGCGGCCGGGGGATTCCCTCTACCTCAGTTTTATCCTCGAGGACAAGCGAAAACTTTTGCCTGCCAATCACCCCGTGGTATTCGAACTGTCCAACCCTCAGGGGCAGGTTATGCAGCGCATTGTTCGCAGCACTTCGGAAAATGGGTTTTACCGTTTCGCGACAGCAACAACAGTTGATGCGCCCACAGGAAATTGGCTCGGCACGGTAAAAGTGGGAGGTACGACATTTACGGAGACATTAAAAATAGAAACCGTTAAACCCAATCGCTTAAAGATCAACCTCGATTTTGGGACGGAAAAATTTACCTCGCCCGAAGTGGACGGGGTATTGGAAGTGAAGTGGTTGCACGGAGCGCCTGGCCGCAACCTGAAGGCCGAATTCGATGTCTTGCTGGTCCGTCAGCCCACGCGTTTCCCGCAATTTCCGGATTACTATTTCGATGATCCTTCCCGTGAATTCCAGAGTGAATCGCAATTGTTCTTCGAGGGGTCAACAGATTCGGAGGGGAAAGCCATCGTGGCGGCTACCCTTGACGTTGCTGGCTCTCCCTCGGGATTGTTGAGTGCCGTTTTCAGGGGAAAAGTATTTGAAGAAAGCGGCAATTTCAGTATCGACCGTTTCAGCATTCCCCTCTATCCATATGAATCTTTTGTCGGCATGCGTCTTCCGGAAGGTGAACGTTATAGCGGCATCCTGTATACGGACACGCCTCAGAAGGTGGGGATCGCAACCGTAGACACGGAGGGCAGCGGCGTATCCAAAAAAGGAATTGAAGTGAACATGTATAAGTTGCAGTGGAGGTGGTGGTGGGACAATTCCAATGAAAGCCTGGCGAATTTTGTCGAAGGCTCCTACGCGAGACTCGTAAGAAACGGTTCTGTTAATACAGTGAACGGAAAAGGTGAATGGACTTTCAATTTACCGGCGGCGGAGTATGGCAGGTATTTCGTGCGAGCATGCGATCCTGTTTCCGGTCACTGTTCCGGACAAATTGTGTATGTGGATGAGCCCGGCTGGTACAGCAGGGCCCGCGCGGACGACGCCAGGGGCGGCGCGAATCTGCTCTCTTTTTCTACAGACAAAACCAGTTACAACATCGGAGAAAAGATCAACCTGACCATCCCGGGGAGCCCGGGCGGACGCGCGATGGTAAGCGTCGAGAATGGAAGTAAAGTGCTTCAAACCTATTGGGTGGAAACACAACAGGGTGAAACCCCTTTTGCTTTGGATGTGATTCCGGAAATGGCGCCGAATGTTTATATCCACGTTTCGCTGCTTCAGCCGCACGCCCAGACGGAAAACGATCAACCGTTAAGATTGTATGGGGTCAGCGGTATTCAGGTAGAAAATCCGGCCACTCACCTTGAACCTGTGATCACCATGCCGGACGTCCTGGTTCCGG
>JBBEBN010000018.1:0-8668 GCA_040882305.1 Cyclobacteriaceae bacterium | reverse complement strand
CTGGTAGATGAAAATCCACTGAAATCAAAGCAGGCCATCAATCAGCTTTCCAATATTTTGAGAAAGTCGCTGGTTTCTGACAAAAAGGGGCTCACCAAATTTGAAGACGAGCTTAAGATCGTCAAGGATTATCTCGGATTGGAGCATATTCGCTTCGAGGAAAGGTTGAAGGCAGAATTTGAAATTCATCCGGATTCTCATAAATTTTACGTTCCGCCATTGATGATCCAGACCCTGGTTGAAAATGGAATAAAACACGGCATTTCCCGCCTCCCGGCCGGAGGGGTGATCCAGATGAAGACGCTGGTCGAGAACAACCGGTTAAAAATTCTGATCCGTAACAGTGGCCATTTAAATGGGGAACGGATGACCAAAGGTGGCCTGGGCCTGAAAAATACTGTCCAGCGTCTAAAATTGATCTATGGTGATGAGGCATCCTTTCGGATTGTGAATGAAAACGATAATTTTGTCATCACAGAAATAATTATACCGCAAAAACAAAGCTATGAGAGCACTAATCGTCGATGATGAGCGCCTGGCGCGAAAAGAATTAATGAACTTATTGGAAGAACATCCGATGATTGAGGTGGTGGGCGAAGCGATGAACGCCGAAGAGGCCTACCAGATGATCAACGATCTCAACCCAGACCTTTTATTCCTGGATATTCAGATGCCCGGAAAAACCGGCTTCCAACTGCTGGAAATGCTTGATTCAGTTCCGCTGGTTGTTTTTACCACTGCGTATGACGAGTTTGCTCTGAAAGCATTCGAAGTGAATGCCCTGGATTATTTATTGAAACCCATACAGCCCGAAAGGTTGGCGGAAACCATCGCAAAACTTTCCGAAAAGGAACGTGCGAAAGTGGTGGCCGAGCGCGGTCCTGAGAAAAAGCTGGGTCTCCATGATCAGGTCTTCGTAAAAGATGGTGACCGCTGCTGGTTCGTCAGCCTGCATAATGTTCGCTTATTCGAATCCGATGGGAATTATATAAAAGTTTACTTCGACAACAACCGGCCGATGATCCACAAATCATTGAATGCCCTTGATGAAAAACTTGACGAGCGCGCCTTCTTCCGGGCGAGCCGCAAACACATCGTTAACCTTAGCTGGGTGGAAGGAATTGAATCCTGGTTTAATGGTGGCTTGATGGTCAGACTGCGCGGCGGAGACAAAGTGGAAGTGAGCCGCAGACAGGCTGCGAAGTTCAAGGAAATGATGAGCCTTTGATGTAGTAAGTAGTAAGTAGTAAGTAGTAAGTTGACGGAGTCTACCGGACATGAAAAGTGAAGCTCGTTTTTGATGTGTAGGTGTCTCCTGGATTCAGAACCACTGACGGGAAGGTGGGTTGATTAGGGGAATCCGGGAAATGCTGGGTTTCGAGACAAAAACCAGTGCGTTGTTTATACACTACATTGGCCTTTCCCGTTAAGGATCCATCCAGAAAATTTCCAGTATAAAACTGTACTCCTGGTTCCGTTGTTTGAACGCTCATTTCAATTCCGCTGACCGGATCGTATACCACGGCTGCCGGCCTGAAGCCTTCTCCATTGATGACCCAGCAATGGTCGTAACCCCTCCCGAATTTGACTTGCTCATGATCTGAATCGATGCGCGCACCAATCGCTACCGGAGTTCTGAAATCCAGTGGCGTATTCTCAACAGGCAGTAATTTCCCTGTAGGGATCAACGATTGGTCTACAGCCACAATGCTGTCAGCATTCAGGGCTACTTCGTGGCTTAAGATATCTGTTTTTCCCCCGTTCAGATTAAAATACGCGTGTTGTGTCAGGTTCACCACGGTTTTCCTGTCGGTGGTGGCCTTATACTCGAAACCGATGGTGTTGTCTTCCGTAAGTGTATAGATGATCTCTGTGCTTAAATTACCCGGGTAACCCTCTTCCATGTCTTTGCTGAGGTAAGAAAGTTTCAGCGCGACTCCTTCTTTCGAAGGAACTTCTTCTATTTTCCACACGGCTTTGTCAAAACCTTTCGTTCCCCCGTGCAGGTGGTTGCCATTGTTGTTCTTCACAAGGTCATACACCTTGCCGTCCAGCGTGAATTTTCCTTTCGCGATGCGATTGCCGTAGCGCCCCACGAGCGCGCCGAAAAATGGATTGCGGTCCACATACGCCTGAAGGGAATCATACCCCAGTACCACATCGACGGGTTTGCCGTCTTTGTCCGGAACAAAAAGCGAAATGATAATGCCGCCGTAATTCATTACCTCCATTTTCACTCCTTTGCTGTTGGCCATCGTGTAAAGGGAGATGGGGGTGCCATCTTCCAGTTTTCCGAATGGCGCCACGGAGACACCGGCGGCTGAACCTTCTGCCAAAGTATTTTCCTCTGATTTATTTCCGGATGGAGTGCTACAACTTGCCATAGTTACAAGGATCAATAGGGTAATGAAAAAAAACCTGGTTTGCATATCGGTACCTGGGTCGGTTGAAACGTCAAAATATGAAAAAAAATAATATGTTTTGGAATTCTTTTTCTTCACACGGATTGCGGCAAGAATAGATCTCAGGTCAACAGCGCAAGGTCTTCGTCAGCCACCCTGCTTGTCCCCTGCACTACCTTTACACGGTAAGGTTCCATCTCAATCGAGAAAGCCTTTTTATATTTGAGCTGCATCTCCCGTATAAACGCATCGGCAAGATCATTCATGACCAGGTTGATGGTGCAGCCTCCGAATCCTCCGCCCATCATGCGGGCGCCCAGTACCTGGCCAGATTTTTTGGCCTCAGCCACGAGAAAGTCCAATTCCTTACAACTCACTTCGTATAAGTGTGACAATCCATCATGCGTTTGAAACATCTTTTGACCGAAGGCTTTTAAATTTCCCTTGTCGAGATCTTCACTTGCTTTTTGAACGCGGAGAATCTCCTCCACTACATAAAGGCAGCGGTTGTATACCTTTCCCTGAAATTGAGGCCGGTGCTGCTCCAGCATTTCCGGAGATACATCCCGCAGACTTTTCACCTGCGGATAGTGTTTCTCCAGAATCTTCACCCCGGATTCACATTCTTTTCTGCGGGTGTTATATTCTGAGTCCACCAGTGAATGTTTCACTTTCGTGTCGCACAAAACAATGCCGTATTCGCGCAGGTCAAGAGGCGAATAACGATGTGTGAGCGCGCGGCAATCCAGTACGATGGCGTGCCCTTCCTTTCCCATGACGCTGGCGAACTGGTCCATGATACCGCACTTTACGCCCACAAAATGGTGTTCGGCCCATTGCGCCATCGTGATGATCTTAAGCCGCGGTACATTCAGCAGGTGGTACTCACTAAGGGCAAAGGCGAAGCCGCATTCCATCGCCGCTGACGACGACATTCCGGCACCCAGGGGAATGTTCCCGCCAAAGGCGCAATTGAATGGTTTTACGGGGAAGCCGTTTTCCCTGAACTGAAACAAAACACCGAGGAGGAAGTTGGCCCACCGCGGTTTGTCCACCGGTTGAGGGTTGGTCAGGTCAACTTCAAAGCGCTCGTCATAGTTGATGGAGTAGAGAACCGACCTTTCATCGGTGGAACCGCTGATGGCAAAAAATATTTCTTTATCTACTGCAGCCGGCATCACGAACCCGTCGTTGTAGTCGGTGTGCTCGCCAATCAGGTTGATCCTTCCGGGCGAACGGATGACGAGGGGTTCGCGGTTGAAGATCTCTTTGAATTTAGATTGAACGTCGCGGGGGAGTAAGGGCATTTAGTTTGAAGTTTGAGGTTTGTCCATGAGACTCCTAATGGAGAGGTTCCGACTCGTGCGTCTTTAATTTCCGATCCTGGATCATAATTTGTATGTGAAAATTTTAAGGTCGAAAGTTAAATGAACAGTGTGAATTATAAATAGTTTAGGAAATGAGATAAAAAAAACAACACCGGACGAGGCGGAATGATGAGCATTCTCATCGTTGCTTAATGGCGTCACGCAAAGGCAGGTCGCGTCGATGCTGTTTTGCGTCCGTGTGCCCCAATAGCGTTGAGATCGAAAAGGCTTTCCTGGGGCACACATTCGCTTTTCCGTGCCAGACCCCGGGTTCAACACAAGGTTGAACCCGGGGTTATTCATGTTAAACCCCATTTCGGGGTTTGTCAATCCTAAATGAACGCCGGACAAATGCTACAGCCGCAACAATGTGGAGGCAGAAACTTCAAACCTCAACTCTCGATAGGTGTCGTATCATCAAAAGTCTGGGAACTTCATTTCATACGATACCTCCTCGCCTTCCACAGCGCCTCCGCCCGTATGGAGTCGTGTATACTCGCGTTGATCTCGTACCCAACCAGTAAAACCACTGTAACGAGCTGCACCCATACCATCAGCGCAATGAGCACCCCGATAGATCCATAAACCTTATTATAGGTACCGAAGTTGGTGATGTAATAGGAAAATCCATAGGATACGGCAAGACACAGCAGGGTGGCTATCAGCGAACCGATGGAAAAGAAGCGCCAGTTGTAATGAATTGCCGGCCCGAAGTAATAGATGGTGGAGATAGTAATAAAAAAGGTAATGAAAATGATCAAAAACCGCAGGGTGAACAGGATGTTCACTTCCCAACTGCTGAAGTTGACAGAAGTGAAGTCCTGAACGTTTGTCATCACATATTCAATGGCGAACTTCCCGCCCACCAGCAGCAGCACGGTGACGAAAAGAACGATTGTCATATTGACTGTCAACGCAGTGGCTATGATACGTGTTTTCACGGCGCTGCGGTTTTCAATTGTCTTATAACAGGCATTAAATGCCCGCATGAGGGCGAGCATACCATTTGTGCTGAGAATGAATGCAAAGAGGAATCCCAGGGTAAGCAGTCCGCCGCGCTGGTTGCTAACGATATCCAGAATGGTGGTGGAGGCCGTTTCATACATGCTCGGCGGCATGAACCCGCTTTCCGCGAGCCCCTGAAGAAAGCCCAGGATGCTCTCGCGATTGATCTCCGGGAAATAACGGGTGACATACGGAATCAAAGTGAACAAGAATATGATGGCCGGAAATATTGCAAGGATGAAGTTAAAGGCCACACCATTCGCCCGGTCCATAATCTCATCATCCTGAAGGTTGTGGAGGAATCTTTTTACGATCCGATAGAGGGAAACATCTTCATGCCCGACAAACCGGATATTCTTCATCCATGCCAGCATCAACCTGGCCGGGTTCCATTGAAGGAGCAATCTTTTGTGTTTATACTTCATCCGAAAAATCGCTCAAGCGCTTTTTCCATGGCCGCCGGTTGGCGGCATGGCCGATTGGTGAATTTATTGATGAAAACCAATACAGTTTCGCCCTGATGGATCAGCGTATTCTGATCATTGAAAATTTCATATTCGAATTTGATTCTAACACCCGGTTTTTCCCTCAAGGTTGTTACAATACGCAAGAGATCGTCGTAACGTGCCGGCGCCAGATACTTTGACCGGTTCTCCAGCACGGGCATCATAACGCCCATCTCCTCTATATTCCGGTAGGTGAGTCCCAGTTGTCGCAGGCTTTCAACACGGGCCACCTCAAAGTACATGGCATAATGCCCGTAGTACACATAACCCATCTGGTCAGTTTCACCATAACGAACCCTTATGGATGTTTCCGAAATATACATCACTGCTTCCGCTTTTGGGCGCCGATCTTTATTTCCCGGGTGAGCGCGCGTTGGTATTTGGCCGCGTTGTTCAGGTGCTGCCGATAGCTGTGGGTGAAATTGTGCTGTCCGGAAAAATCCTCCTTGGCGCACATATACAGGTAGTTGCTTTGAGTGTAATTCAGTACTGCCTCCAGGGCAAAGACCTCGGGCATGTTCACGGGGCCAGGAGGCAAGCCGCGGTTTCGATAGGTGTTATAGGGTGAGTCGATTTCCTTGTGTTCATTCAGCACTCGCTTGAGAGTGAAATCTCCGACCGCAAAAACAAGCGTAGGATCCGCCTGCAACGGAATGTCTTTCCTCAATCGGTTGATGTATAAACCGGCGATGATGGGTGCTTCATCCTTTTTTACCGATTCCGCCTGAACGATGGAAGCGAGTATCGAGACTTCAATGGGTGTAAGCCCGACAGCTTCAGCTTTTTGCCGCCGTTCTTCATTCCAGAATTTTTCATACTCCTGGTGCATCCTGTCGATGAGGTCTTCAGGGGAAACATTGAAGTAAACCTCGTAAGTGTTGGGAATGAACATGCAAAGGATGTTGTCCTTGTTGAACCCATAGGAGTTGTTCATGGTAAACTTTACCAGCGCCGCTTCAAATTCCGGCGGCTTCATGTTCAGATTTTTCGTGATCCTCTCGCCGAGGTCCTTTACGAGCCTGACGTTGTTAAAGGTGATCTTCACCGGCTCCTGAATACCAGCCCGCAAAATACGGATAGCCTCTATGTTGGTGAGGTTCGGATTAATCACATACCTTCCCGGCTTGACCTGTTCATCGTAAGCCATGAGTTTTGCCAGGAAGCTGAAGGAAATGAGATCCTGAGTATAATCACCCTCATGCAGGATTTTCTGCACATCTTTGAAAGTCGCTCCCCTTGGTATGATGAGCGGTCGTGGCTGCTTCCCGACCAGGACATTGGGCGTATAGCTGATCTGATAGCCATAAAAAACAAAGGAGATCAGCAGAACCGAAAACACAAGGAAAATAATTAACTTTTTGGGTGATCGCATGACTATTAATTGGCGCTAAAATACAAATTTACTGCACGGGCGGGGTTTTACCATTTCAAAAACACACCAGATCTTTTCTTAACTTCTAAAATCTAATTTTAGTGCAAAATGCCGGCAGAGCTACTAAAAATCCATCCCCTTAACCCGGAACAACGGAAAATCAGGTATGTGGTTGACGTTCTATCAAAAGGGGGGCTCATCGTCTACCCCACCGATACCATTTACGGCATCGGGTGCAGCCTGATGAATAAAAAAGGCCTTTCTAGACTCTGCCACCTGTTGGAAATCAAACCGGAAAAGCTCGATCTGTCCTTCATCTGTCAGGATATCAGTCAGATCAGCGAGTACGTCCGGCGTATAGACACTCCCGTATTCAAGGTCCTGAAAAAGGCCTTGCCGGGCCCGTTTACTTTTATCTTTGAGTCGAGTCACAAAGTTCCCAAAATTCTGGATGTCAATAAGAAAACAGTAGGTATCCGCATACCGGATCATCCCGTGCCCCGGTTGATCGTCGAGCTTCTGGGAAGCCCCCTCATTACATCTTCTATCAAAAGCGACGACATGATACGGGAATACACTACGGACCCGGAGGAAATGTATGAGGATTTCAAACACAAGGTTGACCTTGTTATCGACAGCGGCGCTGGGGGAAACGTGCCCTCTACTGTGGTGGATTGTACTGGCCCGGAGATGGAGACAGTAAGGCAGGGACTTGGCGATCTGGAAGCTTACTACTGAGAGATTTAAACTCTTTGCGCCGGCATATTATCCTTTTGATTTTCATAACAAACGATTTAAAGTTACATGTGAAAACGGCGCTGATAGAATTGCATTACCTGCCCTCCATATCCTACTTTTCTGCACTTGTTAGTTGCCGCGAGATACTTGTGGAAAAATATGAACACTACGAAAAGCAGTCGTTCAGGAACCGGTGTTACATCAAAGGTCCTCACCGCATAGAAACCCTTCTCCTTCCCGTTACCGGCAAACACGGAAAGCCCTTCATTGCAGAGGTTAGGATTGATTACAGTCAAAAATGGCTGAACAGTCATTGGCGGACCCTTCAGACCGGGTATGGAAATGCTCCGTTTTTTGAATACTACGGGCCGGAATTGCACGATGTTTTATTCAAAAAACCCATATTTCTTTACGATTTAAACCTTTCGATAATGACAATGTGTCTGAAATGGCTTAAAATGGAAGTGGCTTTGAGAGAGACCGGGTTTTATGAAAAGCGGCCTGCGGCGGGAATAACTGATTTGCGGGGGGTTATAAACCCGAAAAAAGAAGATGGCTGTAATAGATTTTACAAAAGTATAGAATATCATCAGGTGTTTGGCAGTAAGTTTGTCCCCAACCTCAGTCTGATAGATCTGATCTTTAACCAGGGGCCAGGTTCCTTTCACATCGTGGAAGCTTCCGCGCTGAAATGAACAATAAAAGTTCGGGCTGTGTTTCAATAAGGAACTAAACTAAACCGCCGACGTGCGGGAAAACTTGGTTCTTCTGTAGTATTGTACGACAGAAAAACTTTACATTTACATTAATCAAATCAGGGGATTTATACATGGAAGCCAAATTTTCCAATCGCGTTAAAGAAGTGATCTCCCTCAGCCGGGAAGAGGCCTTGCGTCTGGGCCATGATTACATTGGCACGGAGCATCTCCTGCTTGGCATGATCCGGGAAGGTGAAGGCGTTGCAGTGGGCGTATTGAAAAAACTGGGCGTGCCGCTTGAAGAACTGCGCGCCGAGATTGAAAAGATCTCGAAGGGTACAGCCACGCACGAAATAAAGAACCTTGCCAATATCCCTTTAACCAAGGCTTCGGAAAAAGTTTTGAAGATCACTTACCTGGAGGCGAAAATTTTCAAGGCACAGCTGATCGGAACAGAGCACCTGTTGCTTTCCATTTTGCGCGATGCTGATAATCTTGCCACCCAGATTCTAAATAAATTCGACGTTAATTACGAGACCGTTAAAGAAATGCTGGAATATCAAAACGAAACTCCTATGGC
>JBBEBN010000017.1:0-8672 GCA_040882305.1 Cyclobacteriaceae bacterium | reverse complement strand
CTTAAAAATCTCACGTTCATGAAATACTATGTGTTTGTTGTTGCTTTGTTTCTTGTCTCTGTGGCAGGATATTCCCAAAAATCCAAAAAACTTTTCAACGGTAAGGACCTGACGGGGTGGAAGATCCACGGTACGGAAAAGTGGTACGTTGATAATGGCGAACTGGTTTGTGAGAGCGGGCCCGACAAAGGCTATGGCTACCTCACCACTGATAAACATTTTAAGAATTTCGTGCTCGATCTGGATTTCAAGCTTGAAGCAAATGGCAACAGCGGTGTATTTATCCGGTCAACAGTGGACGGTACAAAAGTGTCAGGCTGGCAGGTGGAGGTTGCACCTCCGGGACACGCGACCGGCGGGATCTACGAATCCTATGGCAGAGGATGGATAATCAAACCCAGCGCTGAAGATCAAAAAGTGCTCGATGCCACTGGCTGGAACCACATGCGAATTGAAGCCAGGGGAGATGAGGTCACTTCCTGGCTGAACGGCAAACAGATGGTTCATTTGAAAGATGCCAAGATCGGCGCCGGCCAAGGTTCTATTGCCCTGCAGATTCACGATGGCGGTGGTATAAAGGTGAGGTGGAAGGATATTAAGGTGAAGGAATTGAAGTAGGTGGCTTCGACAGGCTGAGCCTCCAAGGTTCCTGCGGCTTGTCGAAGGGGCCGAAGGCACTTAATTCTTGCCACTTGCAATTTTTCTAATGAACTCAGGTACCTGGATGCTTCCATAATTGCCTTTTATTCCAAGCTCTGCAGCCCAACGGGATAGCCAGGTTACACCGACTTTTCCGTCATGAGTATCAGGCCTTGAATAGACAGGGTCCTTCAGCGCCTGGTCAATTGAAATGAAAGTATAACCGCGGTCCTGCATCATTTTCGCCACCTGCCTGAAGGCGTCGGCGTTAAGGCGGTTCGCGTGCACCATCAGGATTTGTCTGATCTCCCGACCAAACAGATCTCTGGACTGCTGTTCCGCTGCCTCCCATCTGTTTAAAGTATAAGGTAAATAGGCATCGCGGATTTTTTGCGCCAGGAGAGTATCCCCGTTGTTCAAAGCTGTCTCATAGGCGCCTGAAAACGTATAATCCTGATAAGTAATGGTATTGGGTGCGACTGTATACTCATGACCAGTCAGAAAGGTATCCAGCGTTTTTCTCACAGCCAGATTATCACCTGCAGCAAGAAAAGGATGACGAAAAAACCTGTAAGGGATACCTGCATTGTGTGCCAGGGGTCGGGTGATCCGTTCACCGCCAAGAATTTCCTCCTGATATTCCTCCATCGTAATATCGTTAATATTTTTGTGTGCATATCCGTGGTTCCCCAGTTCAAAGCCTGCGTCCAGCCATTTCTGAAGTAGCTCCACTTTTAAAGGATCAATGACTCCATTCGTCTCAAGCTTCTGCTCGTTGGCCACACCGAGAACGGGCATATTAAATTCTCTAAAGGTGGCCAGTAACTTGTCGGTGATGTCGTGGCGCTCAGTGTCATCCTTACACCGGCAAACTACAGGAAGGTCATCAAACGTTATGGCTACATATCGTTTTGGCAAAGCTTCAATTTGTGCGAGCGAATGGGGTGAACATAGCGCAGCCAACACCAAAGTTATCATCAGCGGGAGATACTTTTTCATTTTCAATTCTCGTTTTTGATTAATCGTGGTTACTGCGGCAAAGATTTAAACAACCGGCTGCCAGCACCTGGCACCCGGCGTCCGGTTACATCGGATCCGCTTACAACTCAACCACCTCCCGGATGATCCTGAAGTCATCATTGTCCTCAATATCTGTTTCGGTAGGCTGCCCGTTGTAAACGGAGTAAGCCCACGCTGCCATATTGTTGTCGGGTTGTTTTTGCTTCCATTCATGGAGCAACTTTCTGCCCTCTTCGTTGCGGTTCATTTTGCGGAGCGTCAGGGCGGTGACGAGGTCTGTCACCTGGTTCCGCCTGGATTTTCGCTGCGCTAATATTTCTTCATACTTCCTGTTCGCCTCTGTTTTCTTCCTCGTTTTCTCATACACCAGTGCTTCAAGATAATTTTCCACGCGTAGATCGATGTTTTCTTCATAGGGCTTGCCTGCGCCAAGGTTTTCCGGCCAGAGCTTTGCCTTGCTGATGGAAGCCAACGCTGCCTTATAGTTCGTTGACTTTATCTGGTCAACGGCCTGCATCAGCCACGCTTCGCGGTAAAGCTGACGTCCATCCGTTGCTCCTTCATAGGGAAGAATATTCGTGATGTTCAGGAGATCACTCGTCGCCTTGTATTGCCTGTTCAGCAAGAGCGCCCGGGCGTGCAACATTTTGATGCGGAAATCTCCGGGAAAGCGTTTGTGGTAATCGCCCGATGCCGCGAGTGCTTCAGCATGCCGTTTCTCTTCTATCAAATGGTCCGCGAGCATTTTGCCGTATCTCCACTGGGCAGGATCGAGCTTCGCAGCCTGCCTTAGATCCGCGGCAAAATTCTCATTCCTGTACAGTTCCGCACGGGCAGCGAAGAATGGAGCAAAATCGGGTTCGCGACATTGTGCGAATAGTTCTTTTGCCCGGTCTGTATTGTTGCGGCTCCAGTGAATGAGCGCCAGGTAGTATTTCGGTTTCCAGTCGTCTGATTGTCTGATCACCCATTCCAGTGTTTCCGCCGTGCTGGTGCGGAAAGGAAACACGAGTGCAGGGGAAATACTGTTTGCCTTCTGAAGATTTTCATTTCCGCTTCCGGCCTTCAGTTTATTTTTAAGAAAAGCTAATCTATAATAGATTTCCGGGTTTTCGGGTGCCAGTGCCAGCACTTCAACGCTTTCCTGCAATTGACCCAGTGAAGCATACCAGTCGGCCAGCTGCAGATAGGTCTCATGCTTCATTTCATTTTGGATGGCGGATACAAATTGCTTTTTGTTCGACTCGGAATTGTTCCAGCGATATTGTTCAAATCGGATAAAATGATTCAGCGGAGTAAGTTTCTTTATTTTCTGAAGCGCAGCGTCGGCTTTCTCCTTCTCTTTTTGCAGCCTGCTGATGAGGGCTATGGTTTGCAAGGTGGCAGTGTTTCCAGCGTTCAAATCCAGACTTCTTTCGGCGTAATGCTGCGCTTTCACCAGGTCATTTTCCACGAAGTAGATTTTACTCAATTCGGTATATGCGGCGCCGCGCCAGGATGCCGATAAGGATGCGATGTCAAATCCGTCTTTCGCGTCGATAATATTGCCCAGCTGACTGTTCACCAATCCGTAATAAAAGTTTGCTGCAGGGTCGTAGGTATCAATGCTGAGGGCGTGCCGTGCGTATTCAAGGGACTGTTCATAATCCATATTTCTGAAGGCCACCATGGCGAGGTCTGACAATGCCGGCAAGTAGTGGGGATCCTTTTCCAGTGCGGCTTTCAGTTTTTCTTCCGCCCGAGAATAGTACCGTTGCTGAATAAATTCCTTTCCCATGGTATATAATCCAAAGGCAGACTTCCAGTCGAAGTTCTCAGGAGAATCAACGGGACGGTTCAGCACGCCATGTTTTGGATCTGCGTGGTACGTCATTTTATTTTTCCCCAGCATCACGGTGAGGTTATCCGCATTCCCGCTGAAGACAAAGGAATCTGAGAACGGTTTCAGTGTCATCAGTTCCACTGTTTTTGAGTACACCTGCTTTTCTCCATCGTACACTTTCAATTCATCTCTCAGGTCCTGCAACGGAAAGAAATCAATCTTTAAGGAATTATTATCCTGGCGCACGTTTAATGCGCCGTAAGGGTTTGCTTTGACAAAACCCTTTGTTCCCTTCACGGGAAACCAGTACTCCGTCCACTCATCCGAAGTGTGGGGAGCAAAGCCCAACTGTTTGAACGGCGTGTAATTGCTTCCGTCAGATGCCTGATTGAACAGGCGTCCTGACTGGACTTCCACGTACTGACCATCGGTATCGGTCAGCAGCTTTTCCCAGATCATGCCGTTGCGGGCGAGCCCCCAGATCCAGATTTTTTTTCCCGGTTTTTCATCCCGTAAGGAATAGCGGGCCATGCCAAAATCTTCGTCGTGATAATAGGTTCCGAAGAAATCGGTGTATTTACCCAGGACATGGTAGGATTTTGGTCCTCCGAAATTGTTGTTCTCATAGAAGGAAATATCCTTCCTGTTATCGGGATTGGTCTCCCAGTCGGAGTATTCCCCGCTGTGACCGATGTACCGGTTGCCGGGATAAATGAACTCCAGGTTACCGCTTGATTTCATCCCTACGTTCATCCAGGTGTAATACGGTTGCTCGATGGAAGTGGCGTTGTTCCAGAAGGAGCGGGTGGTGAAGTACGCTTTGTCTTTCGGCAAATTGATCTCGATGGTCCAGTATGTTTGCGTGAGGAGGTCAAGCGTTCCGATGTAGCAGCTTACACTTCCATCTTCTTTTGTTTCGGTGAGGTAATCCATCGGCGTTGCGCAATTGGGTGTGTGCCCGATGATGCCATAGTTTGCTTCAATCCCACCGCTTGTCCAGGGGCCGCGCATGGCCACATCGCGGAATTTTACCACCTGGTTATAATAAATAAATGGTTTGCCCGTGGTTTTTTCCCACGCAGCCCAGATCTTTCCGCCGATCTCCGGAAGCACCATCACCCTGATAAAATCATTTTCCAGTTCAACGACCTTCCATTCTTTTGGCACGCCTGTGTCTGTATAACCGTCAAAGCGATAGTAAGGATAAAATTTACCCACTTCCGGAATCGTATTAGGATCGGAGAAACCATAGGTCTTGAAAACTTTTTTGGATTCTTTTATGGTGGCAGGTTTGTTTTGTGCATTTGAAGGATAAACGAACAACAGCACCAGGATCAGTATGGGCAATTTGTCTTTCATGAGGGGTCGGTAATCGGTAATCAGTAAGTAGTAAGTAGTAAGTAGTAGTAGTAAGTAGTAAAATTCAGTCTGTGTCAATAAGTTGCAAGCGCTTTTTCTTCACCCATTTTCTTTAACAGTGTCATGAGGCCTTCGAGGTTCCGTTGCAGCACCACCTTTGCATCTTCATCGTCTACATGGCTGAGGATTCCGATGGAGCCTTTGTATCCGGACTCTTTAAGTCGTTGCAGCATCCATAATTCCTTATCTCCCTGTCCGACGGTCAATATCATGGGGCCGTTCTCTTTCATGCCATTAATATTCACTGTGGAAAGATAGGGCAACATGATCTTAAGCAGTTTTGGAAAATCATTTACCTGGTGGCGGGCATGGTGGAAGTTATATACGATGCCAATATCCTTTGCGCCAACACCTTCAATGATCTTCACCTGATTTTCCGGTTCGCCGAACCAGCTGCCGTGGTTGTAAAGGTGTAAGGTACAACCGATCTCCTTTGCTTTCCTGTTTATTTCACCAATAGCGTCAATGGCTTTTTTTAGTTTTTCGCTGTCGGAAATTCCCGCGAAATAGCGGTCGTTGAAACTGAGCCACAATTCTGTTTTGACGTTGTTTTCTTTCAGCGTTTTGAGAATGAAGTGATTCGTCTCATCCAGGGTTTCTCCAAGGCCACCGTTCACCCAGAACCAGACTGATTTAAGTCTGATGTTATTTTTCCTCAGTGTCTTGATTTCCTCTTCCATCGCGGAAAGGTGTACGTCACGCCAGTCCCACGCGAGCTGACTGATGCCGAGTTCCCTCAGCATTTCCGCCCGCTCTGCCGGATTCCTTTTCATCTTGTCAAAAGGCACGATGCACCAGGCGACAAGATTTTGTTTTGCAAACAGCGGCGTATCCTTTGCCTTTTGCCCGTTAATGGAAAGTGACAAAGACAGGAACAGAAGAAGCCAGATGATGATTTTCATATTTTCTATCCTCACTATTCGAGGTTCAATACACCAAAGGAGGAAGGTATATGGAAATCCGGCGTTTTTGAATCTGGTTTCACCCAGCTGATCCATTTGAAATCAGCACCGCCGTTTTCTTTGGGGAAGCAATCTCCCCGGAATAATCCTGCCTCCAGTGTTTTACCTTTTAACACGCCAAGTTGCCTGAGCGATGCCATGCTGATCGCCAGTTCCACGGTGTAGCCATCCTGCCTTCTTTCGGTTTTCACGATAAGATGACCGGCCGGCCACGACCATCCCAGATCAAACTGGCGGTAATGGGTGGCCCTGTAATCCATCACCCGCCCGCTTGGGTCGATTTCCATACAGTAGTAGGGTGTCAGTTTGTTATCGATCCTGAAAAATATCTCCGATCTTGAAGAAGCGGCAACTTCCGACTTATCATTTTTATCACGGAATATGTGGACGTTATCATCGTGTACTTCAAAAAGGCAATACAGCCAGGCGTCGTTGTGGAGTGCCTTGAATTTTGTGGGGGGTGGCAATTCACTTTCCCAGGGATACCGGAAGTCGGAAAGAACACCCGCTTTTTTCCACAGAGCGTCACTGCCTTTTCCTGAAAGCTTCAGGTCGCCGTTGATCTTTCTAACAGAATAATTTTTTATTTCCTCCTCCAGGGGAAGGATGGTTGCCAGGGTAAGAATGATCATACTGATCGATATCAGGGTCATGATACTGCTTTCTCCATGCTACATTTCTCCATCAGCGATGCATCAGTGGTCAGCTCAGCTTTTGGAGGCCTGCCCCAGAAGGTCCTTCAACCTCTTGGCCACAATTCTTTCCTCTCCCGGCATCATCATCCAGGTGGTGATGTCGATCGTTTCTTTTCCGCCCATTGTTTCAATCGAAGGGTGCCCGTTGCGGAGCGCCTCCCTGATCTCTGTAGGAGTGGCTTTCACCTTGTCGTTCCAGGATATCTTCAGTGCGGGAACATGGTTTGCGATTTCAGGTACATGGATTTCACCTTTGACACCCTGTACGGAGACTGCGGCATCGTGGATCATTTTTATCTGGCTTTCCCACATCTTCCACTCGGCCTGATGGTCCTTGTTCAGGAAGAGCTCGACAGCCACGAGCATGCCCAGGATCTCTTCTTTATTTACTTTCATGCCTCGTCCAACGGTGTCGCCATTTGGCGGTGCATTTCTAAGGGCCGCCTTGATGAGGTCTTTGCGTCCTAACAGCAAACCTGCGCTTTGCGGTCCGCGAATCCCCTTTCCACCCGAGAAACAGACCAGGTCAAAGCCCATCTGCGTGTACTTCCAGAAGTTTTCAACGGGGGGTACGTCTGCGGCGCAATCATTGAAAGTAGGAATGCCATGTTTTTTTCCAATCGCCACAAATTCCTCATCCCGCACTTTTCCAATAGGGTTCTGATTGTTGTAAAACCACATCATGGCCGTGTTCTCGTTGATCGCTGATTCAAGCTCTTTTTTCGTTTCAACCTCTATCATTTTCACTCCGCAATTGCGGACGGCGTGGTCATATCCCACGCGATGTGATTTCTGAATGATCACTTCCGATTTCATTCCTGTGAGGTCATTGGGGATCATGGCAGCTTTCTTCGAATCCCCACCGGTGATGACACCCGCTGCTCCCAGCGTGATCGCCGAAGCGGCTCCTGCCGTTACCATGGCAGCCTCGCACTTCAGCAATTCGGCCAGGCGGTCTCCCACTTTCTCCTGCAATTCGTCCAACCGCACATACTGCAATGAAGCGTAGTTGATAGCCTTCATTACTTCCGCGGGCATACGCGACGCGGTAAGCATCGTGTATGTACCGGAGGCGTTGATAAAAGTTCGCACGCCGAGCTCCTTAAAATAATCCCTTTGCACCTCCTCTAAAGGAGATCTTGCGAAGGCCGCGTTTGCTCCCATGGCGCCAGCCAGGGGTAGGGTTATCAACCCTTTCAATAAGTCTCTTCTCTTTGCCATCTTCTTATTATTTTACCATTGCGATACAATCAATTTCGACCAGGGAGTTTCCGGGGATTCCGCCATAGGCTGCAATGGTCGTCCTCACCGGAGGTTTTTTACCAAAACGTCCGCGGAAGGCTTCGTTCATTTTTTTGTAGTCCGCAAGGTCGGCGAGGTACACATTACATTTCAACACATGCTCCATGGAGGAACCATTTTTTTCCAGTTCCTTCTTAACTTCGTCCAGCACGTGGTTGGTATGGGCGGTGATGTCACCTTCAAAGTGCGCACCCTTTCCTGAGATGTATACCAGGCCGTTGTGGACAACACCGCCGGAGAACAGCGGGATCTCCTGATCCATGACCACACTGGAAACGGTTTTTTCAGAAGTATCTTCCCGGGTTGCTGCTTTTGCGGCACCTACACCCAATATCCCGGCTATTCCGAGGCTGAGTTTTTTAAATAATGATCGTCTGTTGGTTTTCATAGATGATTTAGTTTTAAGATTGATTGCATTTTAAGTCCATGGTCCATGGTCCATAGTCCATGGTCCATCGACTATGGACCAAGCGTTTTCCTAACTGCCGCGACTTCTTCGGTAGTAACGGCGCTGGCCTTGTTTCCGAATCTTTCCCGTATGTAAGTTAACACATTTGCGATTTCTTCGTTGCTCAGGAAGCTGTGTTGTGGCATGGTCGAGTTAAATTGTTCACCATTGACGTCAATGGGACCTTCCATTCCTTTCAATACGATGCCGATGAGGAGTTTTTTGTCGCCCGTTACCCAGGTAGCTCCGGCAAGCGGAGGGAAGCGGCCGGAGGCTCCCTTTCCATCGCGCTGATGACAGGTACCGCAGTACACAGTATAAATTTTTGCTCCTCCCACCACGGTTCCCTTATCCAGGTCGTCATC
>JBBEBN010000016.1:0-8705 GCA_040882305.1 Cyclobacteriaceae bacterium | reverse complement strand
GAGATTGACAACATATTTGACTCCGTTCTCCCGGATGGCGTCGGCGTAATTCCTCGCGACTTCATCCTGCGATGCACGAAAGTCTAACGTTTGCCAAATAGGAGGAATCATCGTATACACGACATCTGCATTTTCAAATGCCCTCAATACGAACAAAGCATCCTGAACAGAGCCGACCACTGCCCTGGCTCCGAGCTTTTCAATTTCCTTTACGCGTTCATTGGAGGTGGTGATCACGTCCACTGTTTTGCCTGCCTTGACAAGCCCTTCCACGACGGGTCTGCTGATGTGGCCGATCGAGCCGGTAATTACATAGTTCTTCATGTTGTTTTCTTTTGCGTTTATGATGTTGCAAATCTAACGCATAGGTTCTACTTTTGTTCCTAGTTATAATAATCTGATATAGTTACGTTTTTCAGACCATTACTGTAAATCAAATACTTACAAATGAAGATATCATTCGAGGATCTATCAAACTGTCCCGTCACAGCGACGATGCAGCTGATTGGCGGTAAATGGAAGATCCTCATCCTCCACCTGATCAATAATGACATCAACCGCTTCGGAAAGATGAACATGATGCTGAGGACCATTAGCAAGCAGATGCTCACACGGCAACTTCGCGAGTTGGAGGACGATGGTCTGATCGAACGGAAGATCTATGCCGAAATCCCTCCACGTGTCGAGTATTTTCTCTCTGAAAAAGGAAAATCCCTTATGCCCGTTATTGATGCCATGAGGCTCTGGGGCGACGAACATATCATCAATCACCAGCTACCTTCTTTAACTCCTCCTTAAAAGACTCCTCTTCCGGCAGTAGCTCTATCGCTCTTTGAAAATGCTGGCGTGCAAGCGCTTTCGATCCCGCCTTTGCGTAAGCACCCGCTAAATGTGAATGCGCCCATCCAGAGTTCGGAAATTGTGCGACGTTAAACTTGAAGACCGCGATTGCCTCCTCAAACATGTCGTTGTCGAGATATAAATAGCCGGGATAGGCGTAGGCGCCTTCATCTTCACCCCAGACATAGTACCCTCGCTTCACGGAATCTTCACTGGTCTCTTTCACAAATTCGCTGGCAACATCGAGGCCCTTTGCTTTCCTTACCTCGGCAAAGTCAAATCCGATGGGGCGTCTCGCAAGATAAGGTTCTTGGTCCAGCAGGATGTCCAGAATTGCGCTAGCCAGATCAAATGTGCGGATAACCTCGTAGTTGCATGCCAGCATCACGGAAATATTTTTCTCCGGTGCCAGCATGAAGAGACTTCGAAAACCCGTGTCTCCGCCGGAGTGACTCATCGTCTTCACGCCATGCCGTTCATCCAGCCACCATGCGAGGCCGATCTTCGGTTTGCCTTCCATGTTTATGGAGTTTGTCCACCACAGGTCGTAGGTCGAGTCGGCCAGGATGCGTTTCCCCTTGTACACTCCGCGGTTCAGATGTGCAAAGGCATAATGGGTCATCTCCAGTGCGCTGGAGTTCAGCGTACTGCTCGGGCCATGCATGCGGTTATATGGATAATGTTTGCTCACAACAGGTTCACCTGCCCAGCGGTGTCCGCTTACGCGGAGCGAGTCCGGTATCTCGGGATACAAAAAGCTGGTGGTATTCATTTCAAGCGGGTCGAGAATGTTTTTGCGAATGTACGTCTCGAAGGACATGCCTGACACTTTGGCGATCACATCCCCCAGCGCCTCGTAAGCAGTGTTGCTGTAAGCCATGTCTTTGCCTGGTTGAAAGCGCAGGTTATCGTTCGCCGTACTTCTTACAAAACGTTCCAGCGCGCCGGAGTCGTACTGGGGGTTGTGCCATTCATAGTCGTCAACGTCTCCAATGCCGGAGGTATGGTTTAGCATCTGCCGGACGGTGATGGTTTTATAGTTCGGATCTTTCTGTTTGAAGTAAGGAAGGTAGGTGATCAGCTTTTCGTCCAGATTGATCTTTCCCTTTTCGCGGAGCTGCATGATAGCCGTAGCCACAAAGGTTTTGGATACCGATGCCCAGTGAAAAATGTGTTCCACTTTCATGGGCTCTTTCGTATCGATGTTCGTATATCCAAAGGCTTTGGAGTAGATAACAGCGCCATCCCGCGTAACGGCGATGGTGAGCCCCGGAAGTTTCAGCCTGTCTACCGTCTCCATCAAATACGCATCGATCTTTTTCGTGAGCGCATTTTCAGCCGGAGACTCCCTGGGAGAGTTCTTGCATGCAGAAGCAAAAACTGCCACTATAAAAATTGAAATAAGTCGCAGCACGGAATTGAAAATCACATTTTACTCTTCCCGTCCCTGAAGAACATCCCCGATCCGGCAACATTGCCGCGATCCTGCCAGATTGGGTGCCAGGTAACACGGCTTGAGGACTTTGTATCCTTATCCTGCACGACAAAATTCACGCGCACACTTTGCCATTGGTCCCCCTGCTGCTTTTGAACGTAACTTAGTGGGATGGCGACCTCGAAAGCATAACCGTCCTTGTTTCGAACACACTTCCAGTCCAGTTGCTTCTCGGTGTCATCCGAGTCGCGTACACTGCTCTTGCCCGCTCCATCTTCGGGGCTGGTAAGGAAATACAGGGACTTGCTGTATGAGCGATCGCCTTTCTCGGAAGCGCTTTTTGCCGTCGGCTGCCCATCGAGTACAAAACCCACGAAGTCCTGATTCAATGTTGGATTTCCAGCGTTGCTGATAATCTCGCTGTCGTTTACTTGTATTCCCAGGTAAACAAACTTGTTGTCATAGGTAACGCCGAACCGGGCACCTTCGGGTGTTGCCAGCGTGTATGGCAACGATGTCCATTCGTTCAATATCCCATCGGGTTTGACGCTTCTGGCGGCTTTCTTTAATTCATATTTTCTCAGCGGGGCCACATTAAACTCAAACGGAACAAACAAGTTGGCTTTCCCCTCCTGCTGCACTGCGACTTCAGCCTTCACTTTCACAGGAGTCATAGACTCGACTGCCTTTTGTTTTCTCGCCGTCAGCTCCATGGACACAAACTCCACGCTGTTGGGCCGCAGTGTGATTTCCGGTTTGGCAATATCGGCTTTGAAGTCCCACGAAAATCCGGGATCCATCTTCACCGTTACAGGTACGTCAAATGGATTGGTGATACGAAAGCGGGCGGAATCCTGGCGGAAAGCGGACCCCGTGATATACAGAGGCTCCAACTGGATCATATCCGATGTCCATAGCTTATTCGTGAACGCAGCAAGGTCTTCATTGAATACATCGTGATCGAACACACCTTCCAGTTGAAGATTGGCCAGTATGGGTCCGCGATCCGTCATGGTCACCCATACGAAATGATCGAACTCTCCGAGCTGAGGGCCGCGCAAGGGTGAGCCTCCGCCTGTGGTGGCCAGCATATAGTATTGCGAGTTGTTGCGCTCGAACCGCTGATAGTGGTGCCGGTGGCCGACAAACACGGTGTGCTTACGGGTCTCAAGGAGCTTTTCAACATCAAACCAGTTCACCGGATCTGTTTCCTGCGCCCAGAGGGGCTGATGCATGAAGAGGAAGCTCCACTTGACATCCCGATGGGATTCCAACGTTTTCCTGATCCATTCGAGCTGGGGCGGAGAAATGCTGCCCCTGCCTGATCCCCTGGTCTGGTCTTCCGAATTCAGCGCCATGAACAGCACATCCTTGTACACAAAAGAATAATGTGTGGGACCGAATCTTTCCCTCCATATCCGTTCCATCACCGGGTTGGTTACATCGTGATTACCCGGTACGTAGAAGAAGGGCATCTCCAGCTTATTGACAAATCCCGTAAACTCGTCCCACTGCCTGTTGATCTCGATGGTGTCAGTGGTATAACCTTCGATGAGATCGCCTACACTCATCACAAACTCGGGCTGAAGCAGATTGACCTTCTCAACACCTTTTTCAAAAACGCCGGGACGATGACCGCCCGTTCGATCCGTCACTACGACAAACTGAAATTGCCCCGGCTTGTCGTTTATATTCAGGTTCGTCCATGGTTTAGCGCCCGCAGGCTGCTCGATGACCAATGCGGGATGAAGGCCATCCTGCTGAGCCTGTACCAGACAATGAGTGAAGAGAAGGATAAGGGTGAGTGCTTTGTTCATGTGGATATCATTTATTCGGAAACCAAAGGCAAGTTAATCAAAAACAAATTACGCTTGTGTTAAGTCTGATTGAACAATACACCGCCAGGGTTTCTTTCATAAGACGCTTGCTAATAAGTTGAACTGGAGTTTTTTACCGGACAGCGATGATTTACTATCTTTCCTCATGAAAGGATTCATGCCCATCTATTTTGCGGGGTTCATTTCCACGGCCCTGCTGTCGTGCGCTACCAGGCTGACAACGGATACCGGTAATGGACAACTGAAGGATCAGGATGGCAACATGTATACGTTACATGTTATGCGCGACAGCAGACAATGGCTGACGCAAAATCTGAACCTCAACATACCGGGATCTTATTGCTATAGTGACTCCGCCGAAAATTGTTTGAAATATGGACGTCTCTATACCTGGGAGTCAGCCAGAAAAGGATGTGAGACGCTGGGAAAATACTGGCGACTACCGACGAACGATGAATGGGAACAAATGACACAACACTATGGCGGAATTCGCACCGACACCGGACAAGACGGAAAGGAAGCGTATAAGCGTTTGATTCAGGGCGGAGATTCCGAATTCAACATCCTGTTCGGTGGTACACGCGATCCTTCCGGTGGTTACAGGCGCAGTGAGGCACACGGATTCTTCTGGACAGCAACAGAATCCAACAGCGCGAACGCCTGGTTTTACAATTTCGGAAAAGGCGGCCAGTTCGTGAATCGTCTCAACGACGGAGAGAAGTCGCGGGCAATTTCCGTGCGTTGCATTAACCGGTGAGATTCGGGTGCCCCCTGACGCCGGGAATCGTTAAACCCGAAACCGGTCAGAATATGTTCGAAAATGATCATCAGGCTGTGCCGCAAGCCACTCCCCTCACCCTGCATCGCACATTTTAATCTGGCATGATTTTACCTACATTTAGAGTATATTGCTTCCATGAAAAAATATCAGCTGGGTGAATTCGAGGAGATCGTTATCCTCACCATCGGAATCTTGAACAACCGGGCCTACAGCGTTTCAATAAAAGATGAGATCGAGTCCAGGCTTTCACGCACCGTCAGCTTCGGCGCACTGCATACCGCGCTGAAACGGTTGGAAGAAAAAGGTTATCTCAAATCCTTCGTCGGCGAATCGACGGATGAAAGAGCAGGAAGACCCCGACAGTATTTCGAGATAACCGCCATGGGCAAGAAAGCGATGCGGTATACAAAAGACACGCGCGATGAGCTTTGGAAGGCGATTCCAAAAACTGTATGGCAAGCCAACCTGACGTGTTGAGGTATGAGCAAACGCGTTACCTCTGCACCCCGGCTCTTCCTGAGGTTCTTCCGGTGGTACTGTGACCCAAAAATGCACGGTTATATCGAAGGAGACCTCATGGAGGCTTATCATGCGCGGTTAATAAAGTACGGCAAAAGAAAAGCTGACATGCAGTTTATTGTTGATGTGCTGCTGCTCTTCAGGCCCGGTATCATCAGATCCAAATCGGAATATAGAAATCTAAATAGTGCAGATATGATTAAGAGCTATTTCAAAACAGGCGTGCGATATCTCTGGAGAAGCAAGCTTCACAGTATCCTTAATATAACCGGTTTGACGTTTGGCATTGTCTGCTTTCTGCTGATCGACCTTTATGTTTTCGACGAGCTCACTTTTGACCAACAGCACACCAATGCGGAAAGGATCTATCGCGTGGTGGAACACAAGAACGTGCGAGGTGAAGCGACCACCATCGCTGCAGCTGGCTTCAAGCTGGCCGAAGAATCGAAGACTTCGATCCCTGAAGTTGAAAGCACGACCCGCATGCAAAGAATCGGAAGGGCTAACCTCGTAGACCCTGAAAATCCCGTCCCTTTCCAGGAAGATGTAACGATAGCCGATGAACATTTTCTGGAACTATTTGACTTTCCCCTGATTTCAGGCGATAAACATACCGCTTTAAAACAGCCTGCCTCCATCATTATTAATGAAGACCTGGCCATGCGGATCTTCGGCAGAACGGATGTCATGGGCAAGAGTCTGGAGTTTAGTTTTCTCCCCCTCTCATTGAAGATTACGGGTATTCTGAAGAACCACCCTCGCAATTCTAGTTTCAACTTTAATTCGGTGATGTCCGAGTCAACTGCTCATAATTCTGATTGGTTCAAGCAATTGATGGGCAGCGATTGGGCCTCAAATGCTTTTTCCGTCTACGTCTTGCTAACACCCCATTCGAACCCCGATTCCGTGTCGAAGAAAATGACGAGGCTGGTTCTTTCCAACTTCAAGCCGGATGAAGGGACGAAACTGTCTTATAGCCTTCAACCTTTAAAAGACCTGCATCTTAAATCCGCGAACATCATCGATGGCGCGAGAAATCCCAACGTAGAGGGTATCCCACAGGGGAACCCTCTTTACATAACGATATTTTCGTTCGCGGCTATGTTTGTTCTCCTGATCGCAGGAATCAATTACACGAATTTGACAACAGCCCGCGCGTCCAGCCGGATAAAGGAGATCGGCGTTCGGAAAGCGATAGGCGCCACGCGAAGCAATCTGATCAGGCAGTTTTTGTTCGAGTCGTGGTTAACGACGGGTATCGCCTTTGTCCTGGCTATCGTTGTCGCCAGTCTGGTGCTTCCATCCTTTAACCAGTTTGCGCATAAGCAACTTTCGCTCTTCGCCGTTGACTATCGTTTCTGGGCATATGCGATTGGAGCCGTCGTGATCATAGGGTTATTGGCCGGCAGCTACTCTGCGCTCTTGCTTTCCCGTTTCAGACCGGTGTCGTTATTAAAGGGTTTGAAAATTCAAAGTACGGGTGATCTGTCTGTAAGGAAGGTGCTGGTAGTTTTTCAGTTCACGATCTGCATCGTGATGATCATTGGCACGATTGTTCTTCTGTTACAGGTCCGATACCTTAACAATACCGATCTGGGGTTCAATAAGGATCTGATGGTTGTGATCGACGTAAATACCGGCGCGGCACGGACGAACTTCGAGGTGATAAAGGATCAGATGTCTAAGGTGGCTGCTGTAAAGAGCGTATCGGTGACGTCGAGGGTGCCGGGCGAATGGAAGTCGTTCCGTACGGTCAGGATAAGCGGTGAAGGGACTACCGATGAGCAGCGTGTTAGCTATCTGATAGGTGCCGATAAGGATTTCATGACGACATTTGAAGTGACCTTGTTGCAGGGGAGAAACTTCAGGGAGGCTTACGATTCTTCGAACATAATTATCAACGAAACAGCCGCCAGGATGTTGGGCATCACCGAGGCGTCGGAGCAGACTGTCGAGATCGCATCGGTATCCCCCGGCGGGGCATTCGAAACGCTGGACGTTCCGTTCAAACCACGGGTGATCGGTATTGTAAAGGATTTTCATTTTCAGTCGCTGCGCGATAAAATTCAGCCCCTGATCATTGCTTATAACCAAAACCCCATTCACGTGATCGATTACTATTCGGTAAAAATAGCGCCAACCGACATACCCGGAACCTTGGAAAAGTTAAAGGGCATCATGGTGAACAGTGATCAACGTGATCCATTCGAGTATCATTTCCTGGATGAGCAGCTGGCATTATTTTATGTCGAAGACGAGCGTCGACAAACGCTGTTGGGCTGGACAGCCTTCGCTACGATCTTCATCGCATGTCTGGGCCTCTTCGGACTGGCAACCTACTCGACGGAGCAGCGCGTGAAAGAGATCGGTGTCAGAAAAGTATTGGGAGCGACTATTCCAGGTCTTGTATCATTACTGTCCCGCGACTTTCTCAAGTTTGTTTTGATAGCCAGTTGTATTGCATTTCCGATCGCATGGTGGGCAACGCACCGTTGGCTGCAGGAATACGCCTATCATATTGAGGTAGAATGGTGGATATTTGTTTTAGCGGGCGCGTTGGCAACAGGAATTGCCTTGCTGACGGTAAGCTACCAGGCCATAAAAACGGCGTTCAGTAATCCGGTGGATAGTTTGAGATCGGAGTAGGGCTGCGCGCATGCCTTTCGTTGCCGGGTGCCGGTAAGGCCACTTCGAAATTCGACATTCAAAATTCGATATTCCTCAGTCCTCTAACCTGGTAGCAAATAAATAATGCTCTTGCCAGTAACCGGAGTCAAGCAGCGCGGAAATTGAAACACCACGGGAAGTGGATGTATGGATAAATTTATTTTCGCCGAGATAAATACCTGAGTGAGTAATCAGATTAGGCGTTGAGTAAGTAGAATAAAAGAATACGAGATCACCCCGCTTTAATTCTTCACCCGGAGAAATAATGGTACCATATCTGCCTTGATCATGTGAAGAGCGGGGTAACTCGACTTCAAACTGTGCATGTGCCAGTTTAACCATTCCGGAGCAATCCAGTCCCGACGGTGAATACCCTCCCATTA
The DNA here is from genome assembly GCA_040882305.1 of Cyclobacteriaceae bacterium. Taxonomy (GTDB): domain Bacteria; phylum Bacteroidota; class Bacteroidia; order Cytophagales; family Cyclobacteriaceae; genus Chryseosolibacter. The sequence goes on along the minus strand of JBBEBN010000016.1, from coordinate 242 downwards.
CATGCGGAGTGCCTAAGAGTGATTCCGCGTATTCAATAATACCTTCTACATCGTAATTATTGGTGTTTATTTCTTTTTCAACACCACCCTTTTTGAAAGCAAGGATCCTTTCATGGAGTTGTGGATCGCTTACGTAGGCATCAGGTAAATGTTTTTCGTGAGGGTCACGATTAATCTTCGCCGCTACCTGTACTACAACAAATACGCAGGACTGTTATTATAGAAGATTCCGCTTTTTTATG
>JBBEBN010000015.1:5147-8831 GCA_040882305.1 Cyclobacteriaceae bacterium | reverse complement strand
TACAGCAAACCATTGGTATGGCTTGATCTTCACCCTCAGAACAAGAGAAGAAATGAGCAGCACCATGGTGGGGTAAATGAAAAGGATCAGTCTTTCAATGCCTGCTGAAACATATTGCAGACCAATGAAGTCCAGCAGGCTGCTTACGTAATAACCCAGGCATCCGATAATGGCTACGTAGAGCCACTGGCTTGTAGTAAACTTCATGTTATCAGTTTTACGCGAGGCCATAAATGCAGATACCACAAAAAAGGGCAATGAAAATATCATCCTCAATGCCAGCAGGGGAACGGCTTCAATTCCGGTATCCCTGTAGGCGAGCTTCACAAAGATGGCTTTGGTGGAAAAACAGATGGCTCCCAGCAGGCAGATCAAAATGCCACCAATAAACCAGGATCTTTGGACTTTGGACATCAGAGGTCGGCGATCAGTATTTTTACCAGCCTGTCCAGATCCTCTTCATCGTTATAAACGTGAGGCGACACACGAATAGCAGTTCCCCGAACGGAAACATGCACTTTGAATTTGTTGAGTCTCTCTTTCACCTTCTCAGGATCCAGTGCCCTGGAATGGCGGATGCCAAAAAGGTGTGCGCCGCGATTCGGAAGGTCTTCGATAAGAAAACCTTTTTCGCGCAATACGGCGAGCGCTGGCTCGGTTATAGCGCGGCAATATTCCTGGATGTTTTCCACGCCCCAACGGTTGACCTGGGCAATGGCCTTCATCGCCATCGGAGCAAGAATGAAATTGCTGTGCTCCCCGACCCCGAATCTCAAAGCTCCCGGTTGGTACCGGGATTCGTAATTCACCAGTCCGGAAAAGTTTTCGCTGTCCCGCCGGTGGATCCAGTTCTCTTCAATGGGCCTGCCTTCGTTGAAGTAATCGCCGTAATACGCAAGACCGATAGAATAGGGTCCTAATAACCACTTATAGGCTGCGCACACAAGGGCATCGGGTTGAATTCTCCTGACATCAAAAGGGAGGGCGCCGACAGATTGGGTTCCATCAATGACCAGGATGGCGCCCACCTCCATTGTTCGCTGGCGCAGCGCTTCCAGGTCAAACAGGGTCCCGTCTGCCCAATGGGTATGGGCGATGGCAACGGCACGCGTTTGAGCATTTATACCCTCCAGGAATTTTGCGTTCCAGATCTTACCGCGGTCTTTAAAGTTTTTTTCGGGTGATACGACCTTCAATTCAGCTCCTGTCTCCGCGCAAAGTGCTTGCCAGGGATAATAATTGCTGGGAAATTGTTCAGCGGCCACCAGCACGTGTTCGCCTTTGTTGAGTTTCAGGTTCCTGGTCACGGTTGCAATTCCGTAAGACGCGGATGGGATAACGGCGATGCGGTCGGGATCGGAGACATGGATAAGTTTGGCAAATTCACTTCTGAGATCTTTTGTGATCGAAAAGAAATCTTCGGGCAGAATGTCGGCGGGATTGCGCTTCAGCCGTACACCACGGACGCCTGCCTTCTCTACACTCTTGAGCAACGGCGACATGTACGCGCAGTTTAGGTAGGTGATGTTGGCAGGTAGCGAAAACTTCGAGTATTTACAGGTCAGCGTCAAAAGTTTGAGGTTTGAAGTTCCGAGTTCTGAGGTTTGAAGTTAGGGGCATGCGACCGATGAGGTATATGCCTGTTATGAATTTCTTCGTGAAGTTGAGCTTCAGCACATTGATCTTATGCCGCCCTGAAGGATCATCGAGCTTTACCTGCAGTTTTTTTGAAAGATCTTCCGTGACAAAGATCAAGACCGCTTTTCCCCGCCGATTCTCACCGTAGCGCGACTGGCTGAGTTCATAGGAATTCACTTCCGCCTTTCCGGCGTGCCAGTAATCATGGAATTGCTGCGAGGTGTAAACGGAAGCTTCTTCTGCATTATTGGATCTTTTGCCACAACTGAGCAGAATTGAGGTGAGTATCGGGACAATATAGATTACCCTGGTGAATTCCATTCCAACGTATTAATGATGTGCATCACGTCGCGCTTCATATATTCTATCGCCGGTGCGAGAGAATCGTTTTGTACTTTCGTGTTAAAATATAACGCGCCCCGAAGGAAGTTCTCTGTTGAATCGGTGACTGTAAACTGAAACTGGCTCGGGACCTCGCCCTCCAGTTCGGCGATGACAGCGGTTTTTCCGGAGGGCGTTACTGTTATCACTTCATTGATCGCATACGCTTTGACCTGGTGTTTTGCCGTAAGCGTGTAGGCATCTTCCATAAACTCTCTCAACAATTTTTCATTATGCCCAAGCGGTTTATAGGTGATATGGATATTTGATTTTATCGAGGGATAATAAATTTCGATCCAATATTTTTCACGGATAGAAGAAGTGTCTGATAGAAGGGTCGCGTGCTTCGAATACTCAAAGGTATAAGGCAGGGTATCCGGAAGGCTTTGATAGGCGGGATCGGGGAGTTCAAGCCGGTTGTAACCCAGCGGTTTGGGCAGGTAATCTCTGTCGCAGGAAGTGAGGAGGAAGACCACTGCCGAACAGGCGACTGCGCAGAGCAGGCACGCTGATTTGCGGTTGGCACGAGTTATTTTCCTGTTAATCATTCACCTGAACGCGGATCTTTTTGATCCTGCGGTTGTCCATTTTTTCAACAATGAAAGTGAAGGGTTTTACCACGACGGGTTCGCCTGTTTTTGGGACCGATCCATGGATTTGCCGCAGCATGCCACCCAGCGATTTGTTGGCACTCCTTGCCAGGTTGAATACGGCACCTTCTGTCTGAAGGATTTTGCAAAAATCGTGCATGGAGGTCTTGCCATCAAAAATAAACGTACGGTTGTCGACTTTCTGATAATGTGATGCGATCTCATCGAACTCGTCATTGATGTCACCAATGATCTCTTCAATGATGTCTTCAAGGGTAATAAGGCCGGTAAGGGAGCCGAATTCGTCTACCACAAGGGCAAGGTGTACCCTTTTTTCCTGAAAATCCTTTAACAGGCGATCAATTTTACGCGACTCCAGCGCAAAGTACGCCGGTCTGATCAGGTTCTGCCAGTTGAACGCGGGGCTTTCGTTCAAGAACGGCAGGAGGTCTTTGATGTACAATACGCCTTCAATCCTGTCGAGACTATTCCGGCATACGGGGATGCGGGAGTATCCGGATTTTTTCACGTGCTCCAGGAGCTCGCGAAAACTCAGCGATATGTCGGCAAATGATATATCCTGACGCAGGCGCATGACCTGTTTGACGGAGAGGGTCCTGAAATTAACGATGCCCTGTAAAATTTCCTTTTCACTTTCCGACGTTTCTTTATTGGCATTGGCCATCTGAAGGGCTTGATTGAGTTCTTCGGCAGAACTTTGTTCAATCAGTTTTTCCAGTTTGCTTTCTACTTTATACGACATTTTGAAAAGCGGTCTTACCAGGGGCCGGTAGAATGCGATGAGGCGTTTACAAATAGTGGCCGACCGGCGGGTAATGATCAGGTGGTGAGCTCTTCCATAAATCTTTGGGATGATCACTCCAAAGAATGTAAAACAGATGGTGAGAATGAAAGTACCCAGCACAATGGCGGCGGAAGTGAAGGGCTTGTCAATACCAGAGAGATAGAATATGAATATCACCGCGGTGGCAGAGATCATGCTGTATTTCCAGGCGGTCAGGGTAGTGAGCAACAGGCGTGGGTTGGTCTGTAACTCGGCGACATTTTTTTCTTC
>JBBEBN010000015.1:0-5137 GCA_040882305.1 Cyclobacteriaceae bacterium | reverse complement strand
TATTGCTCGTGCGAAAACTCTCGAGGTCGTCGGCAGTTAAAGAAAAAAAAGCAGCCTCTGTTGCAGAGGCCAGGGAGGTTAAAAAAATAAATAGTACTGCAAGGATAACGTATAGAACTCCAGGTTCAAGTGTAAGAAATAGAAGCGTATAACTGGGAGGCTCGTCCAAGCAATGGATATTTAAATTTAACTTTTGAAATGATCAGAAAGGCAGATCGTCGGTACTGTTATCCACAGGACCGCTATAAGATTCAGTTGGAGTCTTTTCCGCATTGCGGGAGCTGTAGTCAGCCGATGAACTGCCAGAGCTTCCGCCACCGGCACGTGAACCGAGCATGGTCATATTATCCGCAACTATTTCAGTGGTATAACGCGTAACGCCTTCCTTCTCCCAGGAACGTGTGCGCAACTTGCCTTCTATATATACCAGGTCACCCTTGTGCAGATATTTCTGGGAGACTTCTGCAAGACCCCTCCACAAGACGATGTTATGCCATTCAGTAACTTCCTTTTTTTCCCCGGTAGTCCGATCCTTATAGGTTTCGGATGTAGCCATTGTAAAGTTTGCCACGGAAACACCATTATCGAGGTTGCGCACTTCAGGATCTTTGCCTAGCCGGCCGATCAGTATCACTTTGTTTACTCCAGACATATTTTTCTTTGGGTTAAGGCTCCAAATTATCAAACGGGATCCAAAAGTACCAATTTTCCAACACTAATACCTGTTTTGCTCTTTGAGAAAGCGACTAATTAAAGCCGGTTTCGGCAGCTGAGCCACTTCTTCCGGCGAATAAAAGACAAGTCCGCGAGGGGGCAGGTGTAATGAAGGACCGGCCAAGAGGTGAATGAAGCGGCAGTGAATGATTTGATGGGTCAAAATGTGCTTGTACGCTTTGGAAACCTGTACATTCTCCGCCTTGTTGAACCATTTCTTATTTTCTTCGATGAGCTTCTGCGGCCTCACAGGTTTATCTTTCTCGATCAGGACGAAATCAAAGAGTCCGTGCCAGATATCCTTTTCCTGCCGTTCTTTCATCAACAAGGACTTGTTCTTTTCAACCACGAGGTAGTAGAAATACCGCTTTCTGGACCTTTGTTTTTTTTTCCTGACTGGCAGTTCTTCCACCAGGTTGTGGTTGTAGGCAAAGCACGTGGTTTTAAAGGGGCAGCCAGGGCAGTGAGGGTTATGCGGTGTACAAAATAATGCACCGAATTCCATGACAGCCTGGTTATGCAGGGCGGGGGACTTTTTAGAAAGAAGTTCGTTTGCCAGGCGTGTGAACACCTTTTTTCCTTCCGGCGAATTTGTGGCTGTGTCGACTCCGAATATCCTGGAGAGTATCCTGAAAACGTTCCCATCCAGCACTGCAACATACTGTCCGAAGCAAAAAGAGGCGATGGCTGCTGCTGTGTAATGGCCGATGCCCGGAAGTCTGAGCAAATCGTCGTAAGTGGAAGGAAACTCACCCTGATGGCGCTCAACGATCACTTTCGCACATTTATGGAGGTTACGGGCGCGAGTATAGTATCCAAGTCCCTGCCATAACCTCAGCACCTGTCGTTCGTCTGCCTGAGCCAGTTCGCGAACGGAAGGAAATGTCCGGACGAATTCCTGATAGTATGGAATGCCCTGATTTACCCGTGTTTGTTGCAAAATGACTTCAGAAAGCCATATCATGTAAGGGTCGGCGGTGTCGCGCCAGGGAAGCGGCCGCTTGTTGTCAGCATACCATTTAACGATTTTATCCGAGAAATAACGTTTACCCATCCCCTTGATAATCAATTTTTTCAATATTCATTTTTAATTCTCTCAAGGCAAACTAAATTTGGCCTCCTGAAAAAAATTCTCTACTTAAAAGTAAACAAAGTGACCAAAGCTGATATTATAAACGAAATCGCTGAAAAGACAGGAGTGGACAAAGCAGATGTGACAGCATCGGTGGAAGCTTTTTTCAGTGTGGTGAAGAACTCCATGGCAAACGGCAATAACATCTATATCCGGGGCTTTGGTAGTTTCATTAATAAGAAGAGGAAAAAGAAAATTGCGCGGAACATTTCACGCAATACTGCTTTAGTTATAGATGAGCATTTCATTCCAAGCTTTAAGCCTGCCAAGATCTTCATAAGCAAGATTAAAAACAGCGAGAAGGTGAAGCAAACTGCCGACAAATAATTACCCGGGCAGTCTCATTACCTGATCCAGAGGTAAATGACCTGCCTCCCATCCTATGTTGAAAAACCGCTTATTACTCATTGCCATCTGTGCCATTGCCATTTGGCTCCTTTTCCGGCTTCCGAAAGTAGTGATTGAAAATGAAGGCACCTTGACCGGAGGCCGGGCAGGAGACAGCACCGCCGTGACTTTACCGGATCACGTCCAGGCGCCAACGGAAGTGCGGCGCCTCATAGGCCAGGTAAAGAAGGAATACCTCGGAAGTACGGAAAAAGAAAAAAATGCTATCTTTGCCGACTCTTTAGCAAACCTCTATCGGGCTGCCAATCAATTTGATAGCGCAGCGTGGTTTGCAGAGAGGGCTTCGGTGTTCTTTAACAGTCCGGAAAGTTGGATCAAAGCCGCTGACAATTTCTATCAGGCGTACACTTTGGCCCTGAACCAGGAGCGGCAACGCGCCCTGGCAGCCAAGGCCCAGGAGTTTTATGGAAAGGTGCTCGAGCATGAACCGCACAACCTGGAGGCGAAAACAAAGATGGCGATGACCTATCTGATGTCCTCTAATCCCATGCAGGGGATCACGATGTTGCGGGAAGTGCTGGCGGAGGATCCGAAGAATGAACCGGCGATTTTTAACATGGGCATGCTTTCGATACAGTCAGGCCAGTTTGACCGGGCAATCGAAAGACTTGAGGAGCTGGTAAAGATCAATCCCTCACATGTTCAGGGGCACCTGCTGCTTGGAGTGGCCTATATGAACACCGGCGAGAAAGAAAAGGCGCGCGTACAATTTGAAAAAGTAAAACAAATGGAGCAGGATCCCGCGGTTCAGGCAACCGTCGATTCTTATCTGGAAGATTTAAAATAAATGATAACCAACCCGGTGAACCGGGGAACAAATTAAAACATTCATATGCCTAGCGGAAAAAAAAGAAAGAAACACAAAATGGCTACGCACAAGCGTAAAAAGCGCCTTAGAAAGAACAGACATAAGAAGAAATAATCCCTGCGAAATGCCCGCCCGAACGTATCGTTCGGTACGGGCGGGCGGGGAGAGTCCCCATACTATCGGGGCTTTTTCTGTTCACAACATTTATACAACATTACGTTAAACCATTTTTGTTTTGAGTAACGAACTAATTATTAGTGCCACTCAAGACGGATGTCGTATAGCCCTTCTAAAAGACAAGACGCTCGTTGAATTCCACCAGGAATCTGAAGGCAGCAAATTCACCGTAGGTGATATTTATCTCGGGACTGTTAAGAAAGTAGTTCCCGGCCTTAACGCAGCCTTTATCGATGTAGGTTACGATAAAGATGCATTTCTGCATTACCTGGATCTTGGTCCTCAGTTCAGTTCTCTTCAAAAGTTTACTAAACTGGTACGCAGCAAAAAGATCAATGGTGGAAGACTCGACAAGTTCAATTCAGAACCGGACATCGATAAGCATGGAAAAATTGTCCAGCAGCTTTCGAAGAATCAGTTGATTCCAGTTCAGATTGTAAAAGAGCCAATCTCGACCAAGGGCCCGCGATTATCCTGCGAGTTATCATTAGCCGGCCGGTACCTGGTACTGGTACCATTTTCTACCGCCGTCAGTGTCTCCAAGAAAATTACCAGCAGCGAAGAGCGCAAGAGGCTTCTCCGCCTTATTCAATCCATCAAGCCTGAAAAATTTGGTGTGATTATTCGCACGGTTGCGGAGAATAAGGAGGTGGCTGAACTCGACCGCGACCTCAGGAACCTGGTAAAAACCTGGGAAGAGGGGATGGCACGTCTTGTAAACGCCCAGCCCCGCGACAAGATCATCGGTGAACTGGACAAAACCTCTTCGCTCCTTCGCGATCTTCTAAATGAGTCCTTCGACAATGTTCATGTTGATGACAAGAAGATGTATGATGAAGTGAAAGTGTATATCAGGACGATCGCTCCCGACAAGGAGAAGATCGTCAAGTTTTACAACGGCAAAGCCAAGATCTTTGAGCATTACGGCATTGAAAGGCAGATCAAATCTGCCTTCGGTACCACGGTGAGCCTGAAGACCGGGGGATACCTCATTATCGAGCACACGGAAGCCCTGCACGTGATCGACGTCAACAGCGGCAACAAATCCAACCGCGAAGAGAACCAGGAGACGACCGCCCTTTCTGTCAATGTAGAGGCTGCCAGAGAAATTGCCCGACAACTGCGCCTTCGTGATATGGGTGGAATAATCGTGATAGACTTCATTGACATGAAGAGCCTCGATAACAAGAAGCTTATCTACAAGGTCATGAAGGAAGAGATGATGGACGACAAAGCGAAGTCGACGGTGTTGCCGCTCTCGAAGTTCGGGCTGATGCAAATTACCCGTGAGCGCGTCAGGCCGCAGATGAACATCATCACCAAGGAAACCTGTCCTACTTGTAATGGAACTGGCAAGATCACCGCTTCCATTCTGACCTCCGATCTGATTGAGAAGAACATCGAACACCTGCTGGTAAAGCAGAACGAGAAGAATCTTGTCCTTGCGGTGCATCCGTACCTGCATGCTTATTTCACGAGTGGAATTATTTCCCAGCGGCTGAAGTGGTATTTCAAACACATGCGTTGGGTTAACATTGTAGTCGACACCTCCCTCGCGGTAACGGAGTATAAGTTCCTCAACAAGGAAGGCGAAGAGATCGAGCTCAACAAATAACAAAAAAGCCAGCGTACAAGGGCTGGCTTTTTCGGTTTACAGGAGATTGATTTGGTTTATCTTTTGGAAATTTTTCCTGTGTAAGTCTTTCCATCCGCTGTCAACCTGTAATAATACATTCCCTTCGGAAGTGCAGATGATTCCAGGGTGATATAATATACGCCGGACTTACCCGTGGGCGCTGTGGAGTGCAGTATAGTGCTGCCGTACTGGTCGATGACCTCCAGATTCACACTCTCCGAAGTGGCGCTCCATTCAAAGTTGATTGTCTCATTAAAGGGAT
>JBBEBN010000014.1:265-8858 GCA_040882305.1 Cyclobacteriaceae bacterium | reverse complement strand
TATCCGAACATTATTTCTTCCTTTGTACACCGGATGCTTTAAGTTAGATACTCCTCAGATTTAGAATGGTTACACGTATTAAGACGTAATCACTTCCAACTTAGTTGCAGACCAGCTGGGATTAATTCACTCTTTCATGAACCATCCTGATCCATCCTGTATCGACCGGGACTTTATAGGCAGTTTTACGTCCTGAGACTCACAACCTACCGGCTAATGTTCAATTAATGTTAACAAGCGTTAACAAAACGCAGGGTGAGGACCTTCCTGAGCCGACCGATATACGCCTGATGTCCGATTCCGACCATGATGGTCATTCGTCATTCGATATTCGATATTGGTCATTCGTCATTAGGCATTGGGAGATTGTCGACGCAAGATGAGATTTCCCTATTGTGCGGAATTGCAGAATTACGGAATCGAGCGAGGGCATGCGGGATGGTAGGGCATTGGGCATTGCGGAAGGGGCGCCAAAAAATCTTAGTGCCTTTGTGGCAAAAGACTTCACAACACAATCACGAACTCAGTCCCTTTGCCTTTCTCACTGGTAACATGGATATCGGCATGATGGAGCTGGAGGATCTGCTTCGTTAACGCCAGCCCGATGCCGGAGCCGTTTTTCCTGGTGGTGAAAAAGGGAATGAATATTTTTTCGGCCGTGGCTTCATCTATTCCCTCCCCGTTGTCTCTTACAGAAATGAAAACGCTTCCCTTCTGATCGCGAAAGGTGGAAATTTCAATACAGGGTTCGTGCGTTTCCGCCACGGCTTCCATGGCGTTTAAGAGGAGGTTGATCAGCACATGTTCCATCAGGTCGGGATCTACCACGACAGGAATATCTGCATCCGGAAACTTCAGATTAATTCCCCTTTCTTTCAGTTTAATCCCGATGAGAACGCCTACGCGCGCGATGATATCCTTCATGTTCGTTTGCTGAAGGGAAAGTTGAGGAATGCCTGTCAGTTTGCGATAGGACTGCGTAAACTGGTAGAGGCCCTCACTTCTTACTTTGATGGCATCCAGTCCCTTATCGAGTGTCTCGTAAAAATGTTGAGCGGACGGTTTGATCTCCTGCTGATGTTGACGCAAGAGGGCGTGCATCGTTTCGCTGAGGGAGATGACCGGCGAAACCGAGTTCATGATCTCATGTGTCAGCACGCGAATGAGTTTCTGCCAGGCCTCCATTTCGCGGGCATCGAGTTCATTCCGGATATTTTGCATGGAGATAAGTTTATGGTACTTATCCTCCAGCCTGAACTCGGAGGCGTGGAGGGAAAGCTGCAGCAACTCATTTTGGACGCGCAGCTTTATCAGGCGGGTTTCCCCACTGCGGATATCCATTAAAGTGCTGACAAGTGAAGGATCTATTGATTCAAGCGATTTGAGGGAGAAAAGTACCTCCCTCTTAAGAAGATCTTTCAAAGCCTGGTTGACAAGTTGGATTTTACCCTCTTCGTCAAGGGTGAGGATCCCCACGCGCAAGTGATCCACCAGCATTTCAAGAAACCGGAACTGAATTTCCTTTTCCGCGCTGATGGTTCTGAAGACTTCAGAGATCCGGTTCAGCGTTTCATACAATTCGTCGAAACTCTTACTCCTTCCCTTTGATTGATAGTGCGTTGTGAAGTCGCGTTGCAGGAGGCTGACCATAAAGGATTTAACGTCCCGGTTAAAACGGTCGACGTACCAGATGAACTCCCCCGTCAGAATTACCACGGCTACGGCAACGTAGATACTACGCAAATAATAAGCGTTTACCAGGCACCACGCCAGCAGCGTGATGACGAGTGTGAGCATGACAACGCGCAAGATTACCTGAGACCTGAAGTTTTTAAATACCATATTGTTCTATGCGGCGATACAATGCTCCTCGCGACAGCCCCAGCTCCTCGGCGGCATGGCTAACATTGCCGCCGTGTTTAGCGATCGCTTTCCTGATAGCCCATTCCTCCAGCTTTCCCAGGTTAAGGTGATCGAACATAAAGTCGCCCGCCGCCTGACGCTCCAGCGCTCCGAAATCGGATGGCTGAAGCGCTGCTCCCTCACACATGATCACTGCTCTTTCCAACGCATGCTGCAATTCACGGATATTTCCCGGCCACGAATATTTTTGAAGATACGATATTGTTTCGTCGGAAACCTTCAGATGGGGTTTGTGATATTTCTGACTAAACTTCCGTAAAAAGTGGTCGGCGATCAGCGGGATGTCTTCCGGCCTTTCGAATAATGGAGGTACTGTGATCTCAACGGTATTGATCCGGTACAATAAGTCGTCCCGGAACCTGCCTTCCCGTACCATAGCCTGAAGGTTGCTGTTGGTCGCGCAGATGACCCTTGCGTCCACATCGATGGGTTCGTTCGTTCCCAGTCTGACGATCTTCTTATTCTGCAGAACGGTGAGCAGTTTCGCCTGAAGTGAAGGGGACAGGTTGCCGATCTCATCCAACAACAACGTCCCCCCTGATGCAGCCTCAAATCTTCCGATGCGGTCTTCCCTGGCATCTGTGAACGCTCCCTTGCGGTGTCCGAACAATTCACTTTCAAAAAGTGATTCGGTGAGGGATCCGACATCCACCACCATAAAGATACCGTCCGCCCGTTTGGATCGGCGATGGATCTCATAAGCAATCACCTCCTTACCCGTTCCGTTGGCGCCGAGAATAAGAACCTCCGCTTCAGTGGGGGCAACTTTCTCAATGGTGTCGCGGATGTCCTGAAGACTTTGCGACTGTCCGATCAGAGGTTCATAATTTTTCTCCAGGCTCGAGACCAGCGTCTTTTGTTGAGATTTGAGTTGCTTCACCTTCCTTTTCTCCTGGCTAACCAGGTTGGCCGTTTTCACGGTCGACAGTAGTTTATCATTCTGCCAGGGCTTGACGATAAAATCCAGCGCGCCCTCTTTGATGGACTCTACGGCCACGTGAATATCCGCATAGGCTGTCAGCAGGATGACCTGTGTTTCAGGGCTGAGGCTGAGTATCTTTTTCAACCAGAATAATCCCTGATTACCGGACGTATCCCCCTGACGGAAATTCATATCCAGCACCACGACATCAAACTGCTCGCGGTCAATGAGCGCAGGGATGCGCTCAGGATTGTTGGTCGCCTTTACGGAATGAAAATGTGGTTCCAGCAGGACCCGGATGGAAAGGAGGACGAATTCATCATCATCTACGATCACGATATTTCCGGATGATTTCGCCATTGCGTTAAAATAGGACCTTGGGATTTTAGTAGAGACCAGGCATGCCTTGTCTCTACTAAGGTATTGTCCGGGGACTAAAAAACCATAAAAAGTGTCCATTCATGGACAGTTAGTTTTCTATGCATGGACAGCCCAGCAAGTGCCCGCGGCTAAATATGTGAATTTGAGGGGAAAAAGGCTGTTTTTATTGTGGCACGGTGCTGGGTTGAGGTGGGGTGTGATGAGAGGTTTGAAAGGTAAGAAAGGTATGAAAAGTTTGAAAGGTCACTAGTCGCAAAAGCCAACAGCCCAATGATCTGGAACTACATCAAACTATCCTACAGAAAATTCTCCCGGCAGAAATTTTATTCCCTGCTGAATATCTTCGGTCTGGCGACAGGTATGGCCACCGTGATACTGATCCTGCTGTATGTAATGGGTGAACGGAGCTACGACAAATTCCACCGTTACGAACAATATCTTTACAGGGTAGTTGAAAATCAATTTTATTCCGGACAACCCGTTTTTCCCGTAGCCGTAACGCCCGGGCCACTGGCGGAGGCGCTGAAAGCGGAATTTCCCGAAGTGGAAAAAGCGACCAGGGTGCATTTTGGATGGAATTCGTTCCAGCATAAAGATGCGCTGATTGACGATAACGGTATCTACGTGGACGATGATTTTCTGCGGATGTTTGATTACCCTTTTGTGCACGGCGATACTGCAACGGCGCTGAAGGAAATTAACTCAATCGTCATTTCCGAAGAACTGGCGTCGAAATTATTCGGACAAGAAGAAGCCCTCGGAAAAACATTGAAGGTGAATCGCGAACGCGAAGTGCTGATCACCGGCATATTTAAAAGCATTCCAAAAAACAGCCATTTGCAATTTGACTATATAATGCCCATGGCGCAGAGATTAACAGAGGTGACGGCCTTTCGCGACAACTGGGGCAGCAATGCATTGTACACTTATGTCCAGCTTTTCCCAGACGCTGATGCTGAAAGCTTCAATAATCAGATTCAGAAATTTCTTAAGACTAAAATAGAAAGATCGATCACCGAACTGTATCTCCAGCCCATCACGGATATCCACTTGGGCGAAGTGAGTTTCGTTGCCGACGTGGGTGGCAAGGGCAATAAACAATATGTCACCATCTTTTCTGTTGTTGCGATCTTCATACTGATCATTGCCTGCATCAACTTTATGAATCTTTCTACCGCTCGGGCGATCAAGCGGGCAAAGGAAGTGGGCTTGCGAAAAACCATCGGGGCATATCGCCATCAGCTGATCCTCCAATTCTTCGGGGAATCTGTGATGGTAGCATTGGTGGCAATGTGTATGGCCCTGTTGCTTGTGGACCTCTTGCTCCCGTCCTTTAACACGCTAACGCAAAAAGATCTTCTTATTGAGTACACAGATTTCAGCGTCAAGGGGATCATTCCCATTTGTTTAATTGCGACACTGGTGACCGGCTTGCTGGCGGGGAGTTATCCGGCAATTTTTCTTTCGTCATTCCGGCCAGCTTATGTACTGAAGGGTTCAGGTTTAGGAAAAGCTGGAGGAGGTACTTTCCGGAAAATTCTGGTGATATCACAGTTCAGCATTTCCATTGTGATGATATCGGGAACGATTGTGATCTATTCACAGATGGAATATATCCGGAATAAAAATCTGGGATGGCAAAGAGACAACATGGTGCTGGTCCGGAATGCCGTCAATTATAAGACACTTAAGGACCGATTGCAGAACTATCCCCAGATCAAAAGAGTATCCGCAACCAACCAGCATCCTTCTTATGTGCAGAATTCAACTTCCGGGGTTGGATGGAAGGGGAAAAACGAAGACGAGGTGACGCTATTTCATGTTCAAGGCGTTGATTACGATTATATTGAAACCATGAAGATCGAAATGCTGATGGGAAGAAGTTTTTCAAAAAGCTCCCCTGGCGATACGCTTAGTGCCATCATGAATGAGGAGGCCATGAAAGTAATGGGATTTGAAAATCCGTTGGGGGAGTTTGTCACAGCGGGAGATGAGGAGGCTTTTGAGATCATTGGAGTGGTGAAGAATTTCCATTTCAAATCCATTCACGACAAAATCGAACCGCTGTTGCTTTACATCGACAGGGACGATCCCTCGAACATGCTGGTGCGGATAGAAGGAAATCCCGAAGAAGCCATAAAAAATATCGAGGAGGAATGGAAGTCTGTGAATCCCGACCAGCTTCTCTCCTACAGTTTTTTGAACGAAGATTTCGACAATCTGTACCGGTCGGAAAGCCGTACGGGAACAATTTTCCAATATTTTTCGGGGCTGGCGATCGTGATCTCATGCCTGGGTTTATTCGGGCTTGCGGCGTACACAGTGGAACAAAAAAGCAGGGAGTACGGAATTCGCAAAGTATTTGGCGCATCCATAATCAGGCTGTTTTACCTCGCCTCCATTGAATTCCTTATCCTGGTCTTCGTTGCATTTATTATTTCGATTCCCATTGCCTGGTACTGGATGAAAAACTGGCTGGATGGATTTGCCTATCACGTGGAATTATCGTGGATGGTATTCATCACGGCAGGGTTAGTAGCCGTTGTTATCGCACTGCTTACGGTGAGCTACCAGGCCGGAAAAGTGGGATGGATCAATCCGGCGAAGGTGCTGAGGAGTGAGTAGTAAAAGTTTGAGAGGTTTAAAAGGTCGCCGGTGGCTGGGTGCCAGTTACCGGGTGCCTGAGGCAGAGACCGGGGCACCATCCCTCCGAAGACCTACCAATCCTGTCCATGGGACTCCTATGGAGAGACATTTTTGCGCTTCGCGCAAAAATAGGCGAAGGACCCCCTAGCAATGAAATGGAAAACAAGATAACCGATATACGTAGATATGAAATGGAGACGGCTAGAAGAGAACTCTTCAAATAAGAATTCCTAGCCAACACCCAACAACCAACACACTCATGCTCCGCCACACCCTCCTCCTCATCTTCCGCAACTTCAAACGTTTCAAGACAACGTTCTTTATCAACCTGATCGGGCTGTCTTCGGGGCTTGCGTGCGCCATGTTTATTTATCTATGGGTAGCGGATGAACTCAGTATGGACAAATTCCACGAGAAGGATAGTCAGCTGTTTCAGGTGATGACAAATCAGAACAGATCGGACGAAATTAATACAATTGCGCAGGGTCCTGGTCTTCTTCCGGAGGCGCTCGCGGCTGAATTTCCAGAGGTTGAGCATGCGGTAGGCTCTTCCGGTGCAGGCGATATGTTCATTCTGTCAGTGCCGGGTAAAAATGTCAACGGCGAGGGACAATTTGCGGGAAAGGATTTTTTCAATATTTTCTCCTATCCTTTGCTCCACGGCAACAAGGATTATGTGCTGGCTGAAAAAAATTCCATTGTTCTATCCGAGGAAATGGCCAGGGCATTATTTAATACCACTGAGGATGTCATTGGAAAAATGGTTGAGTGGCAGGCGAGATTCATCCGTCAGCAGGTGATCGTGACGGGCGTTTTTAAAAATGTTACCAGGCACTCCTCCGTTCAATTCGACTTTGTAACTTCATTTGAAGCGTACAAGGAATTACTGGGAAGTGACCTTCACTGGGGTAATCACAATGCCACAACCTATTTACAACTAAAAGAGACGACCAAACTTTCGGACTTCAATGCGAAGATCGAAGACTTTATAAGAAAAAGAGATAAGACTTCCATCCTTGCGATCTTTGCCAAGCCTTATTCGGATAACTATTTGTATGGAAAACATGAAAATGGCAAAGTCGTGGGGGGCCGCATTACCTATGTAAAACTTTTTTCAGCCATAGCGATCTTTATAGTGGTCATCGCCTGTATTAACTTCATGAACCTGGCCACGGCAAAGGCTTCGCGAAGGATAAAAGAGGTGGGGATCAAAAAAGCCATGGGCGCTCCCAGAAAGACACTTATTGCGCAGTATATCGGGGAGTCGCTATTGATGTCCTTCGCATCCATGGCCCTGGCTGTTCTCATCGTAGACATCCTTTTACCACAATTCAATGTAATCACAGACAAACACCTCTTCCTTCCTCTTAACGGAAACCTCATTCTGGTCATTGCAGCCATCACCTTATTTACAGGTCTCCTTTCAGGCAGTTATCCCGCCTTGTACCTGTCACGTTTTAATCCAGCGTTCGTGCTAAAAGGAAAATTCAATGTTCCGTCAGGCGAGCAGTGGGCGCGAAAAGGACTTGTAATATTTCAATTCGCTCTATCGATCATCTTTATCGTTTCTGTCTGGGTGATCTATCGACAAATGGAATACGTGCAGACAAAACATCTGGGCTATAGCAAAGAAAATATTATTTATTTCAAATCAGAAGGAACTGTGGAAAGCAACCTCACCACCTTCCTGGACGAGTTGAAAAACATTCCGGGAGTTGTGCAGGCTTCGAGTATGTGGGGAAGTGTGGCAGGGCAGACAAGCTTTACAATCGGGTCGTTCGATTGGAAAGGTATGGATCCCGACGAGATCGTGCAATTTGGGCACCTTGGAATTAATTATGATATGATTGAGCTGTTGGATATTGAAATGGCAACAGGCCGGAGTTTTTCCAGGGATTTCCCTTCTGATACGACGGCAATCATATTGAATGAATCCGCCATCAAAATGATGGGACTTAAAGATCCTGTGGGTGAAAAATTCGGACTTTGGGGGAACGAATACAAGATCATAGGCGTCACGAAAGATTTCCATTTCAAATCTCTTCATGAAGATGTCACGCCGTTTTTTTTCCGCCTGATACCCAATGAGTTCAGCAAGGTGATGGTAAAGATAGCGGCCGGAGAAGAAAAAGAGACCATTGCAAACATTCAGAAGTTCTACAAAAAGTTCAACCCTGGCTACGTCTTTGACTTCAGTTTTCTTGACGCCGAATACCAGGCGCAATATGCAGCAGAACAAAGAGTGGCGGTACTTTCAAAATACTTTGCCGGATTAGCGATCCTCATATCCTGTCTCGGTTTATTCGGATTGGCGGCCTTCACAGCGGAACGGCGATTGAAGGAGATCGGTATCCGCAAAGTAATGGGCTCCAGTGTATTGAGTATTGTGTACCTCTTATCGAGCGATTTTAACAAGATTGTTCTGGCGGCGATAGTCATAGCATTGCCCATCAGCTATTTGGGAACACAATACTGGCTGAACAACTTTGCATACAAAATTGCCCTGGAATGGTGGTACTTCGCAGGCGCAGGAACGATAGCCCTCGTCATCGCCTGGCTGACGGTCGGGATGCAGGCGGTGAAGGCAGCGAGGATGAATCCGGTGAAGTGTTTGAGAGACGATTAGAGACAAGGCATCCCTTGTCTCGGAGGCCGGGGTGCCAGTTGCCGGTTATCCGGGGTTGCCGCCCCTCTAAGACCCGCCATCTTTAGGGGTTTTTT
>JBBEBN010000014.1:0-255 GCA_040882305.1 Cyclobacteriaceae bacterium | reverse complement strand
CAAAAATGCCGAAAGACCCCCTTGCGATGAAATGCAAAACAAGATAACCGACAAACGCAAATATGAAATGGAGACGTTTAGAAAGGAACTCGTTCAGTGAGAATTACTAAAGGCCAACAGCCATCAACAACACATAACCGACACACACATGCTTCGTCATAACCTCCTTTTGACCTTCCGAAACTTCGCCCGTTTCAAGACCACTTTCTTCATCAACCTCATCGGCCTGTCAACGGGCCTGGCGTGCACGTTGAT
>JBBEBN010000013.1:0-8901 GCA_040882305.1 Cyclobacteriaceae bacterium | reverse complement strand
AACTGGTATTTTGCGCCCAACGCGTGCCTTCAGCTGGGATACATCTTTCAATCACAGAACAGGATGACGGAGGCAGAAGAATATTTTCGACAGGCGCTGAGTTACCGGCGGCATGAGTACAAAAACAGTATAGACAGCAAGGCGCGGGCGGCGCTTGCTCAATTGGGACGCATATGAGTATCGTCGTTATGCTTTTCGATGGTGAACATCGACCCGGTAAAATTCAACAGGTAAAGTCCGAGGTTCTGGTGTTCAAACATATCCATTGCTTTTAGGGGATAATTCAGCAGGTAGCAGAGCAGGATGCGAATGGCCCTTCCGTGCATGCATATCAGAATTGTTTTTTCGTCTGTACGGGCCATGATATAATCGACTGCCGGCTTCATTCTTTTGACAACATCTTCGGGACTTTCTCCGCCTTCAATCTTCAGGTGTGTATTGCCCAGTCTCCATTGTTCCAGCATGTAATGGTAGTACGCATCTTCTTCGGGCGTGACGCGGTGTCCTTCCTTCGTTCCCCAGCTGATTTCGTTTAATCCTACGAGAGCGTCATGGGGAATTCCAAGTTCGAGGAATTGCTTGACCGACTGCTGGCTTCGTCTCAGGGCAGAGGTGTACACCTTATCGAAAGGAATGTTCCTGTAGGCATTGTAAAACATGGCCGCCTGATTCCGTCCGAGATCGTTCAGATCAGTGTCCACACCGCTGCCCTGGACAATATTCCTTAAGTTAAAATCCGTTTGGCCGTGACGTACGAGGTAAACTTTTTTACTGATCAATTTTTACATTATTTTGGCGCTCGCTGGCGGCAGGGCGCAAAAATAGGGAAATTGTTGAAAGTTGGGTCGCTGCCGATCACATAACTGAAAACCCAATGGGAATATTTCGAGGAAAGATTACCCTGGAGGGCCTGAACGGCCTTTCAAAGAACACGATGGCAGAAGCCATCGGCATTGAATTCACCGCCATCGGGTCTGATTTTCTGGAGGCTAAGATGCCTGTGGATTCCAGAACTCATCAGCCTTTCGGTTTGTTACACGGAGGTGCATCGGTAGCTTTGGCGGAAACAATGGGCAGCGTAGCGGCCACCTGCTGCGTGGATGCCTCCCGGCAATTTTGCGTGGGGCTTGAGATAAACGCCAACCATATCCGTGGCGTGCGTGAAGGGTATGTGAAGGGTATTACCAAACCGATTCACATTGGAAAAAAAACGCAGGTGTGGGAAACCCGCATCATGAATGAAAAGGAAGAACTAGTTTGTATCAGCCGGATCACCCTGGCCGTGCTTGATAAAAAAGAACAATAAGCACCTCTGTTTCCATGGATACTCTGCCTGCCATTTCCTCCGTAAAATATTCAGAAAAAGAGCTGCTGTCATTTCTTACGTCGGACTTCGGTGAAAGGCAAATGCCTCTTGCCTTATGGCGAATGCCAGGCTCGGGACAGAAGCATCTTGTCATTTCCGACAACTACCGGCACCTGGATTCCACCGCAGCACTGGAAGAACTGGATGCGGGCTTCTTAATGGCCCCGTTTGATAAAAATAAAAACCGGTTGTTTCTGCCGGCAGACCTTTTTTTTACTTTTGAAAACGGCAATCTCAAAACCCATGCTGGTTTAAAGGAAGAGAAATCTGTGCAATGGTTACAGGAACAACTTAGAGTAACCCGTATCCAGCAAGGCCGATCATTCACCTCCTCCAGTAGCTTACCGCCGCGCTCCATGACCCGCGACAAAGCTTCATTCATTGCCATGGTGGAAAGATCTATCCGCGAAATTGAAAAGGGCACCTTTGAAAAGATCGTTCCCTCGCGGACAAAGGAGATCCTGCTGCCCGCGACATTTGACGCCATTGAATCCTTCCAGAAGCTGTGCGCGAATTATCCCGAAGCACTGATATCTTTCGTCAGTATTCCCGGTGTCGGAACCTGGCTCGGAGCCAGCCCCGAAATATTGGTCAGCGTCCAGGATAAATCCATTTTCAAGACCATAGCCCTTGCAGGAACCCTACCCTATCAGCCTGGTCTTGACATCAGGGCCGTTGCGTGGACGCAAAAGGAGATTGAAGAACAGGCCCTGGTGGAAAGATATGTGATCAGTTGTTTTAAGCAAATACGGTTGAGAGAGTATGAGGAGCACGGGCCAAAGAGCGTTGTTGCCGGTAATCTGATACACCTGCGGTCTGATTTTACCGTGGATATCAAAGCGATTAATTTTCCCCAGTTAGGGTCGGTGATGCTCAATCTCCTGCATCCCACCTCTGCTGTCTGCGGAATGCCCCTGGAGCCATCGCTGAACTTCCTTCAGGAGCATGAACACTACGACCGGGGGTTTTACACTGGCTATCTCGGGCCGGTCAACATAAAAAATAATATCGGCCTTTTTGTAAACCTCCGCTGCATGCAGGTCGCAGGCAACCACGGAATATTATACGCGGGGGCAGGTGTAACCATTGACTCCATTCCTGAAAAAGAATGGGCTGAAACGGAAATTAAATTCAATACACTCCTCAACGTCATTCTTTAATGCGATACCAACCGATCTATGATATCGCCGAACTTTGTGTTCGTCAAAACATCAACCAGGTCGTACTTTGTCCAGGATCCCGCTGCGCTCCTCTAACACTCGCCTTTACCAGACATTCCGGTATCACTGCCAGAACATTCAGCGATGAAAGAAGTGCGGGCTTTATTGCATTGGGCATGGCCCAGTCAACAGGGAAGCCCGTTGTAGTAGTGTGTACGTCCGGAACCGCGGTGTACAATCTTGCGCCCGCAGTTGCAGAAGCATTCTTTAGCCACACTCCCCTGGTCGTCATCACTGCCGACCGCCCGGCAGAATGGATCGCACAACACGACGGGCAAACCATTTATCAGCCGGAAATTTTCGGGAAGCATGTAAAAAAATATTTTCAGCTTCCACAGGATTATGATTACCCCGACAGCCAATGGGCCATCAACCGGATGGTTAATGAAGCGCTCAATCTCAGCCGTCAGCTTGCCCCTGGGCCTGTGCATATCAATGCTCCTTTCCGCGAACCCCTTTATCCGAAGGCGGATGAGACTATCACTTATTCGTCTGACATCCGGGTGATCCATGAGCATGCTCCTGCGCCGGCGTTGACAGCGGAGGTGAAGTCAGAGATAACGTCTGCCATGGGCAGGTTTCAGAATATTTTAGTCGTCGCAGGACAGCAAGTTGCAGATGCAGACACGATCGGTGCAATCTCTGGATTTCAAAAGATGCTTCATGTGCCTGTGGTTCATGATATCATTTCAAACCTCCATGAGGTTGATGCCGGTGTTCAGCATTCGGACCTTTTTCTTGGACAGGCATCGGACACGCTGAAGGAAATGCTGCGTCCGGACCTGCTCATTACCTTCGGACAGTCACTGATCTCCAAGAACCTGAAAATATTTTTGCGAAAGTATCCGGCCAAAAAACACTGGCATGTTCAGACTGCGGGCCCTGTGGCGGACACTTTTAAGAATTTGACCGATGTTTTCTATACTCATCCGGCTCCCTTCCTTGAAGTGCTTTCAACAGCGGAGGCATCGTCTGAGTTTGAAAATCAGAAACAAAAGAATTATTGCAAATTGTGGGAGGTGGAAGAGCGGCGTGTGCTTCAGGTGTTGGATGAGTTTTTCAGGGAGGGTGAACATAGTGAGCTCAAGATGGTGAGGACGCTTCTGGAAAACCTTCCCGACAATTCAAACCTTCATCTTGCCAACAGCATGAGTGTGCGCTACGGCAACTTCATAGGACTGACTGCCGGAAAAAAGGGTATTCGTGTTTTTTCCAACCGCGGCACAAGTGGCATCGATGGTTCAAACAGCACGGCGGTCGGCCACAGCCTGGTATCTGGAAGACCCAACTTTCTGCTGACGGGAGACCTCGCGTTCTTCTATGACCGGAATGCCTTCTGGCACAATTATTCCCTTCCGAATCTCCGGGTATTGTTGCTCAATAACCATGGAGGTTTGATCTTTGATGTGCTGGATGGTCCCTCGTCCATGCCGGAGGCCAGTGAGTATTTCATCACCAGGCAAATGCTGAATGGGTTAGAGCTTTGTAACGAGTTCGGCTTTGAATATCTCCGTGTGGATCATTCGGGGAAGCTGAAAAGTTCGTTTCGTGACTTCCTTGAGTTTGGTAACAGCGCCAAAGTCATGGAGTACGAAAGTGATACCCCGCGCAATAAACGACTTTTCGAGCAGTTGAAATTGAAAATAAAAAACAGTTATGAATTATAAATATCCCTGGAATCCGATTGTGGAATACAAAGAAATACTGTTCCATAAATTCGAAGGCATTGCCCGCATTAGCATTAATCGTCCTGAGGTACACAACGCTTTTACACCGCTCACCGTAAAGGAGATGATTGATGCCATGAACATTTGCCGTGAAGACGCGGATACCCGGGTGGTGATACTAACAGGCGAAGGGGGCCAGGCTTTTTGCAGTGGCGGAGATCAGCGCGTCCGCGGTCATGGAGGCTACGTAGGGGAAGACACGGTGCCGCGCTTAAATGTACTCGACCTTCAAAGGCTGATCCGGTCGATACCCAAGCCTGTGATAGCAGCAGTTTCCGGTTGGGCTATTGGCGGAGGGCATGTGCTGCACGTGGTATGCGATTTGACAATCGCTGCGGAGAACGCCCGTTTTGGACAAACCGGACCGAGGGTCGGAAGCTTTGACGGCGGATTTGGCGCCTCTTACCTCGCACGGGTCGTGGGTCAGAAGAAAGCACGGGAAATCTGGTATCTGTGCGATCAGTATGATGCAAAGGAAGCCCTCGATATGGGGCTTGTCAATAAAGTGGTGGCGTTGGACAAACTCGAAGAGACCTATGTGGTATGGGCTAAGAAGATCATCGCGAAAAGTCCGTTGGCCATAAGGATGTTGAAGTCGTCGTTCAACGCGGAATTAGACGGTCAGGCTGGCATCCAGGAGCTCGCCGGCAACGCGACTCTATTATATTATCTAAGTGAAGAGGCGAAAGAAGGGAAGAATGCTTTTATTGAAAAAAGAGATCCGGACTGGTCGCGTTATCCACAGTTTCCTTGACTTCACCGAACTCAGCAATCCTCGGCGATCATCAGGAAAATCGCTATCCGCATCCTACCCTATGGATCAATGGCAGGACCGTGTCGATAGAGAAGATTCTACATGAAAAGGAACCCACCCTCTCCCCCTTTGAAGATGGCACTTTTACTTTCATTAGGGAATGGTTGTCCGGGCAGGATACTTTCCAAATGAACACAAGCGGATCCACAGGTGAGCCGAAAACGATTTCTATCTCAAGGGCACAAATGATGACGAGCGCCCTCCGGACTTCTGAAAAGATCACCCTTCAAAAAGGTTCCATCGCGCTCGTCTGCATCGATACAAAATACATTGGGGGCAAGATGATGTTAGCAAGGGGTCTGACCTTCGGACTGCGCATCATGGCGCTCAATCCAACATCAAATCCGCTGATTAAAATTCCGGTTGATAAGTGTGTACAATTCACCGCATTCGTGCCTTATCAGGTGAGCTCAGTTCTTGAGTCAAAACATCCACATTTATTAAACAATACAGACAAAGTACTCATTGGCGGGGCACCATTAAACCAGGCTACCGCTGAACAACTCCAGCGTTTTCAATGTGAATGTTATGAAACTTATGGCATGACGGAGACCATCTCTCACATTGCCCTGAGGCTGATAAATACAAGAATGAAGCAGCAGTACTTTGAGACCCTTCATGGAGTGGACATCCGACTGGATGCCCGTGGTTGTCTGGTGATCTCGGCAGATTATCTTCCCACCCCGGTGGTTACAAATGATCTCGTCGAGATTGTCGGCCCGGGAAAATTTTTATGGCTCGGCAGGTGGGACAGCCTCATCAATACAGGAGGTGTGAAGGTAGTGCCTGAAAAGGTCGAGAGGGCGCTTGAAACAGTTTTTCATAAGAACCATCTGAACAACCGCTTCTTTATTGCCGCTTTACCCGATGACAAGCTTGGAAACAAAGTCGTGCTCATCCTGGAAGGTGTACAAATCTCCTCAGAATTGCTGAATCACTCGCTTCGCTCACTGAGGACAGCTGTATCACCGTTTGAATTCCCTAAAGAGGTCTATTCTGTTCCTGAATTCGCACTGACCAAAACGCAGAAGATCGACCGAAACAAGACGTTGGCAGGAGTTACCCTACTTTCAACGTTAAAATAGAAGCCCCCTTCCTTTTTAATTTCATCTGTTTAGCTCCAAATAGTCCCTATACTGCCGCAGGTTGGTATCAAAATTTATAGGGACAGGGTATAGTTGGATTAAATTTAAACATCGACATGAAAAAGGTATTAGTCATTGAAGATGACGAGCCTTTGTGCTGGCTTCTGGAGAAGATTTTGCGTGGCAAGTACGAAGTCATCGTTATGAACGATGGAATGGAGGCCTGGTCCTGGTTGACGGATGGAAACACTTGTGACCTCATCATTTCAGATATTAAGATGCCTTCCCTGGATGGCATAGAATTCCTCGAAAATTTAAGCAACAGTGGTTTATTCAAGAACATACCGGTCATCATCTTATCCGGCTATGATGATATGAGAAAGCAATGCCTCGAGTTAGGGGCTTTCACATATCTGGTTAAACCCTTTGAGCCCAGACAATTTTTGGATGAGGTGGATCGTGCATTACTGTACGACAAGGAGAGCATTTTTATATCTTAAAATCTTAGCGAGCATTTATGGAATTTGCATTACAAGCGCCGGCTATTGCGTTGGATACCCAAGCCACGAAACCAGCGGTAGTTTTTTCAAAATATATCTTACGGATTGATAAGGAAGTCAAGGGGCAGGATTCTGATTACGTGCATGAAAACACTTTCTTTTGCTATGTCTCTTTAAAGGAAGCAATCCGGAGGATCCAGGCCGAAAGCAACATCCCGGACGCCGTTCTCATCAACCCGGAAGGCGTATCAGACGAAATTGGCCAATTGAAAGAGCTTACGCAGAGAAAAGCGATTCCTCTTATTCTATATACTCCTAAATACGATAAGAATGTCAAGGGTCTCGCTTTCAGCATTACGGCCGATGACTATCACTATGGCGCGATGTCGCCCGCTCTCTTCAAGAGGCTTGCTTTTATCAAAAAGCTGAAGGCCTATAAGAATGAAAGGGGCAACAAAGCGTATACGGTCAGGCATGTGGAGCAGGTTCCTCATGTAGAGTTCTGGACAATGAAACGGGCGTTTGATATCCTCATTTCCGCCTCGGCCCTGCTGATCCTGCTTCCAATCTGTGTCATGGTAGCAATACTTATAAGACTGGAGTCCAAAGGACCGATCTTCTATATCTCCAAGAGGGCGGGCACCGGGTACAAGATCTTTAATTTCTACAAGTTCCGCACGATGCGGGTAGGCGCCGATACCGAACTTACCCAACTCGCCCATCTTAACCAGTACGGTGAAAATGCGACGGATGGAGTTTTCTTCAAGATCAAGGATGATCCGCGCATAACCAGATCCGGCCAATTTCTGAGAAGCACCAGCCTGGACGAGATTCCACAGCTGTTCAATGTACTGAGAGGCGACATGTCGCTCGTCGGAAACCGGCCGTTGCCCCTATACGAGGCGGAAAAATTAACGAAAGATCAGATCGCCTGGAGGTTCCTGGCACCTGCAGGAATAACGGGCCTATGGCAGATAACAAAAAGAGGCAAAGACAACATGTCGCCGGATGAGCGGATCGCGCTGGATATGGAGTATGCAATGAAGAATTCCTTGTGGCTTGACATGAAAATTCTGTTGTCCACCTTCCCTGCATTATTACAGAAAGAAAAAGTGTAAAAAACTCTTTCTGCCAGCGGGGATCACGGCCAAAGGCTGGCCTTGGGGAATAAATCTTTATTCAGATGCAAATAATAGAAATACTCTTGCTATCCTATTTCGGATACGTGTCGCTTTATTCGTTTATTCTAAGTACGGCCGGTTTGTTTTACAGAACTGTGAAACCGCCTGAATCAGAAACATTCAGAAGAGTAGCGGTGCTGATCCCTGCTTATAAGGAGGATCAGGTAATTACCGGTGTGGCAGAACAGGCCCTTCAACAAAATTATCCCTCGGACTTTTTTGACGTGATCGTCATCGCTGATTCTTTAAAAGCCTTTACCCTACAAAAGCTAAAAGCCCTTCCCATAAAAGTAGTGGAAGTTTCCTTTGAGAAGAGCACAAAGGTAAAAGCGCTGAACCACGCCATGGAAGTAATTGGCGACGATTATGACTGTGCCCTTATACTGGACGCAGACAATGTCATGGAACGGGATTTTATCCGGAAAATGAACAACCTCTTTGAACTCGGATACCAGGCGCTGCAGGCGAGGCGGGATCCAAAGAATCAAAATACATCGATGGCACTATTGGACGGACTCAGCGAAATCATCAACAACTTCATCTATCGTCAGGGTAATGTTTCCCTCGGGCTGGCGTCATCCTTCAACGGGTCGGGGATGATGTTCGATTACGCCATCTATAAAGGTGTCATGAGCAAACTGGATTCTATTGGCGGATTCGACCGGGAGCTCGAGCTGAGGTTATTGCAGCGGAATATCAAGGCACATTTTGCCAAAAACATTGTCGTATACGACGAAAAGGTAGCCAGTCACGAAGTATTTGAGCGCCAGCGCAAGCGTTGGATATCCAGCCATTTCTTCTACCTGAAAAAATACTTCGCCGAAGGATGGAGGGAATTGTTTGGAGGTAATTTCGCGTTCTTTAACAGCGCGGTGCTCCGGAATATACAGTTGCCGAGACTCCTGAACCTGGGACTGCTCACCATAATCATTTGTCTGAGCCTGATCTTTTACCGGTACGTAACCGTGAGTCCCCTGCTCTGGATATTCCTAATGGGACTAAACATTC
>JBBEBN010000012.1:0-9004 GCA_040882305.1 Cyclobacteriaceae bacterium | reverse complement strand
AAAGGAAAAGAAAAGAGGTGGGTATCCGGAAGGTGTTAGGCGCCAGCGAATGGGCAATCGCCCTGATCCTCTCCAGAGATTTTATGAAGATAATCGCGAACTCCATTTTCATAGGAGCGCATCTCAGTTTTTTTGCCAATAACCTCTGGCTGCAAAAATTTCCGAATCGCGTGGACTTCGGGGTTGGAACGATCTTCCTCGGAGCATTGGTCCTGCTGATGTTAGGCCTGATTACTATCGGATCGCAAACGCTCACTGCCTCCAAACGCAATCCGGTTGACGTGTTAAAAACCGAATGAGGATTTAGATCCAGGTACACCTTTCAATCCATTAATCGTCCGTAAATCCGTTAATCAATCCCGGCAATCCTTTAATCCAAAAAATCCCGATCCTATTTCCTAAATTGTTCGAGTAATCTAAACCAAACACTCATGAATTCTTCCAACGACAAACCGGGAATTTCCAGGCGGACGGCCATTCAATCTGTATTAGGTGGTGTTGCCGGAGCGGGCATGATGATGCCGCGACCTGCCGAAGCATCGGCACTCGATAAAATGCAGGAAAAAGGAAAAGTGAAGATCACCAAACTGGAAACCTTCCTTGTAAAACCGCGCTGGATCTTTCTAAAAATACACACCGATGCGGGTGTGGCAGGACTGGGTGAACCGCTACTGGAAGGAAGGGCCCTTACCATCCAAACAGCCATCAAGGAGTTGGAGCCCTACCTGATTGGAAAGGATCCGCGACAGGTACAACATCACTGGCAGGCGATCTACCGCCATGCTTTCTACCGCGGTGGTCCCATACTAACGAGTGCCCTAAGTGGCATCGACCAGGCCCTGTGGGATATCAAGGGAAAGCTTCTCAATGTTCCTGTTTATGAATTACTCGGTGGCCCGACACGCGACCGCGTCAGGATCTATGGTCGCGCAGGAAACGCCGCGGACATGAAAAAGAGAGTGGCTGAAGGGTATACTGTTATTAAGACAGGCGTGGCGAAAAAGAATCCGGCTAACATTGTTGAAAACCGCCAGTTCATCAAGTACGCCATTGACAATTTTGCTTCATTAAGGGAAGCCGGCGGAGACGCCATGGATATCGGCATTGATTTTCACGGCGCCATCTCTCCCCAAACCGCCAAACTATTGATCAGGGAACTCGAGCCCTATCACCCCATGTTCGTGGAAGAGCCGTGTCAGTGCCAGAATGTGGAAGTGATGGCCGACATCGCCCGTGGCACGCACTTGCCGATCGCCACCGGTGAAAGGGTTTTCACCAAGTGGGGTTTCCGCGAGGTGCTCGAAAAAGGTGCGGCTTCCATTTTACAACCCGACCTTTGCCACGCCGGCGGCATCAGTGAAGTGCGCATCATCGCCGGAATGGCGGAAGCCTATTACGTGCCTATCGCACCACACAACCCTATGGGGCCTATCTCCCTTGCTTCAGGCCTCCACCTCGCGGCAAGCGTCCCGAATTTCCTCGTGCAGGAACAGGTGTCATTGGGAGAGGGCTATCTGAAAAACCCGTTCAAGCTGGAGAAAGACGGAACGGTATTGATACCCACAGGCCCGGGGTTGGGAGTTGAACTGGACGAAAATCTTATTGCAGACAAAATAGGTCACGACTGGAAAAATCCGGAAACCTATAATGCGCTGGATGGATCGGTGGTGGATTGGTGATGGGGTGTGTTGTCAGTTGTGAGACCCCACCGACGGTGGGTGCTCGCCCACCCTTGATTGGTCAAAAAATGCACCTTTTCATACAGCTGACCTAAACGGGGGTTCTTCGACAAAAAAATAGCATTTTCTTCACAACCCGGTTAAAATCAGCTATTTGTGCCGGCGGTCACCCGGATCCAAAGATTAATACCACCGGGAACCCGAATAAAATCTGCCAAATCGGCGATAAATTCCAAATATTTGGATTTTACCGCTTCTCATTTAAATTACATTACAGGTCATTTATAGGAATTTCACGCGCTTTTATAGAATTTTATAACAACTAGGCGAAAAGTATGAAGGCTAGACTGTTAAGATTTCTGGACGTGGAAACAGATGAAGTTGAGCGCGTGGTGCTGCTGCTCATCATGGGCTTCTTCATGGGTATGTTTATGGCGACCATCAGCGTGGCCTCGCAGTCGCTTTTCCTGGAACACTTTAGTGAAACAGAAGATCTGCCAGTAGCCTTCGTGGTCTCCGGTCTATTCGGCCTCATCGCCACCCTGGTCTATAATTTTCTGCAGAACCGCATCCCCTTTCCTCTTTTAGCCACCGTCAGCCTCCTTACCGTTGCCGGCATCACGGCTTTCATTGAGTTTGGGGAAGATTTTTTCGCAAATCCGAACGACATGTACGCCTTTGGATTTACCCAAATCCTCCCTTTTACTTTCATTGTTTACCTGGTGTTCTGGGGATCCTTCGGCAGGCTGTTTAACCTGCGCCAGGCTAAAAGACTGGTTGGAACAGTGGACATCGGAGCCATGATGGCTACTTTCATTGCGTTCTTCTCCATCCCCCTTTTGTTCACGCTGGAAATTATTGACGGTCCCCAAAATCTTTATGCACTGGGGCTCCTGAGTATCATCATCTTCATTGCACTGTTTGCTTACCTAAGCGTCAAGCACTTAAATAAAATAATTACGTTCGCCCAGGAGAAGGTACTTTACAAAAAGCTGGCTATCAATGACTTTATACATAACCGGTACATTCTGTACATGTCCCTGTTCATCATCTTTGCCATGATGGCGATGACCTTCGTGAACTACTCCTTCCTGAACGTGACCACATTGTATCTAGACACGAAATCACTGGCAAACTTCATCAGCTTGTTCGAGGGCACGATTGTGGTATTTTGTTTCCTCTTCCAGGTACTGGCTACAGACAAAATACAATCCATGTATGGGATGCGGGTATCGCTGCTGATAAACCCGGTGCTGATCGGATCTTTTACTGTTGCGGCACTAGTTCTTGGCTTTATCTTCGGATATGCTCCTGCCAACACCTATTTCGTTGTATTCTTCCTTACCATTGCGATGAGCAAACTCTTGATCAGTTCGGTGAAGGAATCCCTTGACAACCCTACTTTCAAACTTTATTTGCTTCCCATAGAGAGCAAGATCCGGATCGATGTTCAGACAAAGATCGAAGGAATTGTAACCGCCGTTGCGAGTATCATCGCGGGTGGTTTTATTATTCTCATTACCCAATCGGGATTTAACCTGATTTATATCACAATGTTTGCCATTCCCCTGATCGCCTTGTGGTACTTTGTGGTAAATAAAATGCATGACAGCTACCGTCATACCTTGCAGAACACGCTCATTAAGAACAAGGAGACAACGGAAGTTACCGTCAAAAAACAATTCACGATCCATGAAGTGTTGGAGAACCAGGTACGCAGCAGCGTGGAAGAAAGAGTTATCTACGGACTGAAGCTCATGGAGAAACTGGAACCCACGCTGTTTGAAAATGCGGTGATGAGCCTGACCGAAAGTGATAACAGGAGGATCAGGAAATTTGCCGAGGAGAAAGTGCAGGAACTCGGGGTGACGAAGGATCCGGCGCACAGGGACCTGCGCGACCTTGCGCAACAGGCTGCCTCTGATACAGAAGACAGTGATCTGTTGTCAATTTCCCCTGAAAAACTGATGAAACTGAGCAAGTCTCCGAAACAGCAAGACCGTATACTTGCGGCAAAGCTTCTCAGGAAACTCATCAGTCAGAAAACGATCTTTATTCTTCTGGAACTACTTCGCGACGCCGATCCCAAAGTTCGTTTTGAAGCTTTGCAGACCGCGCGAAAAACCAGGCGGGTGGAAACCTGGCCGGTGCTCATCGAAATGTTGAGTTCGCCGCTTTACAGTCATCACGCTGCTGCCGCGCTGAAGGGCGCGGGAGACAGGGTCTTGACAACGCTGGAAGCGGCCTTCCACAAATCAGGTCAGTCAGACCTGGTCATGTTGAGAATCGTTCAGATCATGGGTCAGATCGGCGGGGATCAGGCACTGCAATTACTGTGGAGGAAAGCCGACTACCCCGATAAACGCATTGTGAAACAGATCCTGTATTCCCTGCGCTACATCAACTACAGGGCGCAGGGTCGTGAGGCGCGTGATGTCATGAGCCTCCTGGAAACAGAGATCAGCAAAACGATGTGGAACCTGGCGGCGGTGGAAGAACTTCCTAAAATTCCCGATTTCGAATTTTTGCGCCAGGCCCTCCGCGAGGAGATCGCCCAGAATTACGACCAGATCACCATGCTGCTATCCATTCTCTACGATCCGCAATCCGTGGAACTCGTCAGGGAAAATATCGAATCAGGTGATCCCGACAATATTGCTTTCGCTATGGAGTTGCTCGACCTGTTCGTCGATCAGGAACTGAAACCCAAATTACTCCCCCTCCTGGACGATAGCTCTCCCGAGAATAAACTGCGCGCGCTGCAGCTATTTTATCCGCGTGAAAACTATACGCCGATACAGGTCATCAACTACGTGCTCAACCGCGATTTTAACCTCAACAACCGATGGACAAAAGTCTGCGCCATACACGCAGCGGCATTCATGCCCGATTTCAGGATCAGCCGCGGATTGATCGCGCAAGTATTTAACAGCGATCGCCTGCTCCAGGAAACCGCAGCATGGGTGGTATATAATAAAGACAAAAAACTCTTTGCGGAAATACGCGAGCGCCTGCCGCAGCAGGATAGGAAATTCCTGGATTCGTCGATAGAGAACAATCAGCTTCTCGACGGGCTCGACGACGGATTTTTCCTGGAGATCGAAATGGTTATGTTCATCAAGCAACTCCCCGTATTTGAGAACATTCACGGTTCACTCATTTGTGACCTCGCAGATAAGATCGCGCCTGTGGAATTGAAGATGGGCGAGAAGATCAAACTTGCTTCACAGGATGACAGAAAGCTGATCCTGATCGTGGCCCATGGTGAGGTGAAATTGCTGGAGGAAGACCGGATCGTGAAAGTCATGAAAAAAGGCGGTGTGTACGGCGAGCTGTTACATGAGGGCCCCTCGCTGGGTGCCACGGATGTTGTGGCCACTGAACGCACAATACTTTTTAAAATCAGTCTTTTGGATTTCTATTTTGTCATGGCAAACCACCACGACCTGGTACAGGGCCTGATAAAGAATATTACCGAACAAAAGGAAGAACATACGCTACCTAACTGAGCTGAATTATGAAATTTGACATTGATGTATTGATCGTGTTCGCGGATAGTGACAACCAGTCAAATAAAAATGAACTTGGTTGGGTGTCGCAGTTCAAAAAATTCCTGGGGCTGATGCTGAACCAGGTGCTGGGGGAAAATGCCAACATCATGCTCAAAGCGGAATATGATAACATGATATCACCCAACCTCGACAACGTCGGTGTGCTGGTCACCATTATTTCGAGGGATTTTCTCCAATCAGGCAGGTGCATGGACCACATAGAATCCTTTTACAAGGGAATAGAAAACAATCCGAAGAATCGCAACCGCGTCTTCAAGGTCTTCAAGGCGCCCCTTTCCAACCAGGAACAACCGCCGAAACTGCGCGAGTTGCTCGGCTACGACATGTATCAGCTGGACCCTGATTCTGGGGAGATCCGCGAATACACGGATTACTTCAGCAACGAAGCGGAACGCCAGTACTGGATGAAGATGGTTGACCTCGCCTATGATATTTACGATTCACTTGTCTTCCTGAAGGATGATACTGCAAAAACAGAGATCAGGAACATATACAAGCGCAAAACCATTTATCTCGCGGAGACGGGACACGATCTTTCCGTGCAGCGCAATATTATCAAACGCGAGTTGCAACGCCATGGGTATTTGGTCTTACCGAATCAAACCCTTCCCGGCAATGCACGCGAACTGGAAACGATCGTCCGCAAGGATCTCGCTGACAGCAACCTTTCCATTCACCTGATCGGCAGCGCTTACGGCGACATACCTGTTGGCTCGGAGCAATCTGTCGTGGATCTCCAGAACAAACTGGCGGCGGAAAAGAGCCTGAGGGCAAAGGAGAACGATGAAGAGTTCACCCGCCTCATCTGGATCTCCCCGAACCTGGCGAACGCCAGTGAACGGCAGAAAAGCTTTATCGAGAATATCAAGCGCGACGTGGAGGCGCAGGAGGGTGCGGAGATCCTACAGACACCACTGGAGGATTTCAAGAATATCATGCGGGAGGAACTGGTGGAATCTGAAGAAAGAAAGGCAATCGAAGTACAGGATGGCCGCTCCGTTTACCTGATGCACGATCGCATCGATGTACAGGACGTAAAGCCCATCAGGGAGGTGCTTGAAAAATCAGGCTTCAGGGTTCTCGTTCCCGAATTCGAAGGGGAATTGCTGGAACTGCGCAGAAAACATATTGAAAATCTTAAATCGTTCGACGCCGCAATCATCTATAAGGGAAAAGTAAACGAGCAATGGGTAAGAATGAAGGCCCTGGATCTGTTGAAAGCCCCCGGCTTCGGACGAAAAAAACCTATTATGGGAAAGGCGATCCTCACCGCACCCGGTTCCACGATGAACGTGGAAAGTTTCCGCAGTCAGAATCTCAGAGTGATTGAAAGCGATCCTGACCGGACCGCCGCGTCACTAAAATCGTTTTTACAGGAATTCAATTCCTAACTTATGAGCCAACGCACAACCCAACAGCTATCAACCGCCAATCCGTTCCCGGGATTGCGTCCTTTCAAAATCGAGGAAAGCCACCTCTTCTTTGGTCGCGAGGGCCAGAGCGATGAAGTACTTCTCAAACTATCCAAGAGCAGGTTTGTTGCAGTGATCGGTCCGTCAGGAAGTGGTAAGTCTTCTTTCATCTACTGCGGCGTCATGCCCATACTTTACGGCGGATTTCTCACAGACGCCAGTCCGAACTGGGAAGTAGTGGTCACACGGCCAGGCGCGGGCCCCGTTGACAATCTCGCTGAATCGCTGCTAAAAAATAATCCCGAATATGAATCGGCCGATGTCGAGGAAAAGAAAATAAAACGCACGATCTTTTCCACTTTATTGAAAAGCAGTTCTCTGGGACTGGTGGAAGCCATTGAGCAAACGCGCAAGAAAAAAGACGTCAACTACCTGGTGCTCGTTGACCAGTTTGAAGAGCTCTTCAGGTTCAAGGAAAGTCAGGATGCCAACTCGGTGAACGAGACGCTGGCATTTGTGAACCTCCTCATTGAAGCGGCGAACTATCCTGATGCGCCTATCTATGTGGCCATCACCATGCGTTCGGATTTTATCGGAGATTGCGCGCAGTTCCCCGAGCTCACACGGAAGATCAATGACAGTCACTACCTCATCCCACAGCTTACACGCGACCAGAAGCGGAAAGCCATCGAAGGACCTGTCGCCGTGGGCGGCGCCAACATCGCACCCCGGCTCACACAGCAACTGCTGAATGACCTCGGTGACAACCCTGACCAGCTTCCCATCCTTCAGCACGCCCTCATGCGCACGTGGTCGTATTGGACGCATTACAAAGATTACGAAGAAGAACCCGTTGACCTGAAGCACTACGAGGCCATCGGTACCATGACGGAGGCATTATCGCAACACGCCAACGAAGCTTTTGATGAACTGACCGAAGAACAAAAAAGGATATGCGAGGTGATGTTCAAAGCCATCACGGAAAAGCGGGGCGAGAACTTCGGAATACGCAGGCCCACGAGATTAAATGAGATCTCCGCCATCGCCGATGTTTCAAAGGAGGATGTTGCCGCTGTTATTGAAAAATTCAGGGAGCCCGGTCGTTCGCTGCTCACTCCTGCTCATGGCATCCTCCTGAACGGCAAGTCAATGATCGACCTGTCGCACGAGAGTCTCATGCGGATCTGGGTGCGCCTGAAGAACTGGGTCGACGATGAAGCGGATGCCGTACAGATGTACACGCGTCTTGCCGAAGCTGCCTCCATGTATCAGGTGGGCAAGGCGGGATTGTGGAGGCCACCGGATCTCCAGCTCGCGCTGAACTGGCAGGCAAAACACAAGCCGACTTTGGTTTGGGGACAGCGTTACAACCCTGCCTTTGAGCGTACCATGATCTTCCTGGAGTACTCCAAGAAAGAATGGGAGACCGAGCAGCGTATCAAGGAACTTGAACAAAAAAGGAAATTACAACGGGCGAGGATCACAGCGTTGTTTATGGGCGGTGCAACTGTAATTTCTTTGATCTTCCTTGTGTTTGCATTTATTCAGAAATCCGAAGCAGACAAGCAAAGGGACGAAGCGGACAAACAAAGGGATGAAGCCAATTTACAAAAACAGAAGGCTGAGGAGAATTACGACCTCGCGGAAGTGCAACGCAAGCTTGCCGAAACAAAAAGGATTGAAGCCGAAGAAGCCACTGAACGAGCACTGGCCGCACAGCAGGCTGAAGCAGAGCAACGGGCCGCCGCGGAAGATGCCACTAAACGGGCACTGACTGCACAACAGGCCGAAGCAGAACAGCGGGCTGCCGCTGATCAAAGCGCTGCGCTGGCAAGGCGAAGGGAGCAAGAGGCCGTTCTCGCCCGGGAAGAATCACAACGGTTGCGCTACATTTCCATTGCCAAGGCGATGGCGATCAAATCCAAAGAACTCGACAGCGACCCCGAACAGCAATCGTTGCTGGCCCAACAGGCATATAACTTCAATACCGCTCATGCCGGATATCCGTTCGACAACGACGTTTACAACGGACTCTTCTACGCCCTCCGGACACAGTCCCATCCGCTCACCAAAAGCCTCGAAGGACATTTAAAAGGCGGAGCGAGGGCGCTTGAGACCAGAAAGAACCATAACTTTATCTATTCAGGCGGAAGTGACGGAAAGATCATCCAGTGGCGGTTCAGCGGTGCGCAATGGGATGCCCAGGAAATTGTTCCCGACAGGATCCACGACGCCGACCGCACCAATGATTATCTCGTCTATACCATCGACATCAGCCCTGATGAAAAATACCTTGCTGCCGGAGGATTGTACTCTATGAACAGGGATGAAAATTATGTGG
>JBBEBN010000011.1:0-9020 GCA_040882305.1 Cyclobacteriaceae bacterium | reverse complement strand
TACACGTTGAAGCTTTTCCGCAGGGGCAGCGAACTTGCCGCAGCCCGTCAGCTGGTTCTTGTTGACACCAAATATGAGTTCGGAAAACACGACGGCAGGATCTATCTGATCGATGAGGTACATACCCCCGACTCCTCCCGTTATTTCTACCGCGAGGGATATGAGACACGCCAAAAAGCGGGAGAACCGCAAAAGCAGTTATCGAAGGAATTTGTGCGCCAATGGCTTATTGAAAATGGTTTCCAGGGCAAGGACGGCCAGCGGGTACCGGAGATGACCGATGAGGTTGTGGCCTCAATATCAGGGCGTTACAAGGAGCTTTACCAGCAAATGACGGGCGTGGCCCTCGAGCCCGTCGAGTACGCGGCAATTCTTCCCCGTATTGAGCGAAGCATCATTAATTCAATAAATTCACTTAACTTACAGCCCATTAAGAAGCAGTAGAATACCTTTAATAGCGTATTGATAAGACCAGCATTCCCATGAAATACACCATTGACAAGCAGGATAAGTACAGTTTATTGCGCCTTCATGAAGAGAAACTCGACTCCGGCGTCGCCCCAAATTTAAAATCTGAACTGATTACTTTGCATGCCGAAGGTGTGAGGAACATCATCCTCGATCTTTCTGAAGTGAAATACACCGACTCCTCCGGTCTGAGCGCCCTGCTGGTCGGAAACCGCATCGTGCAGGAAGACGGCGGTATTTTTATCCTGGCAAGCCTCTCTGATCATACCTCAAAACTCATCAAAATCTCCCAGCTTGACAGCGTCCTCAACATCCTCAACAAAGTAGAAGAAGCGATCGATGCAGTGTTCATGCATGAAATTGAAAAGGACCTGAAGGAAGGGGAAGGATCTTAGCCAGTTGACAATTGGCAGTTACAGTCGGCAATTTCGTTCTAACCGAATGGGTAGTTCTTCTTCTTGTGCTTCTCAAAATATTTTCTTAAAAATATCAACGTCACCTTATTGGGAGAATTAAATGTGCATTGGACATTTAATTGACGTTCTGTTTTTGTTATGAAACGCAATCCTGCAGGTACGCTTTCAGGGATACCAGGCCTTATTGTCAACTGTCAACTTTTTTATTGTCAACTGATTAGAGTGGGTTTCAATATTACAATACTCGGCTCCAGTGGCGCACTGCCGGCTTATGGAAGGTTCCCTTCGTCACAATTGGTTGAAATACAGAACCGGTATTTTCTTATTGACTGCGGGGAAGGAGCACAAATGCAGCTAATGCGTTTTCAGACAAACCTCCATCGCATCAACCATATCATGATCTCACACCTTCACGGTGACCATTATCTGGGATTGATGGGATTGATCTTCAGCATGCATTTGCTCCGCAGAACGAATGATCTCCACCTGTACAGCCATCGCGGACTGGATGAGATCATCACAATACA
Source organism: Cyclobacteriaceae bacterium (assembly GCA_040882305.1). Taxonomy (GTDB): domain Bacteria; phylum Bacteroidota; class Bacteroidia; order Cytophagales; family Cyclobacteriaceae; genus Chryseosolibacter. Next base: position 7,609 of record JBBEBN010000011.1, on the reverse strand, counting down.
ACTCAAGTATTCGCGTTCCGTGCCTTCTTTTAAGATCATTTTTCATCAGCTGGAAAAAAATGTCCGGCAGACAATCTACGAGGATGATGCCATGACGATCCAGACCATTCCCCTCACCCACAAACTTACGTGCTCAGGATTTTTATTCAGGGAAAAGGTCAAACCCCGACGCGTGGATAAAAGCAAACTGCCGGGAGGCCTGCGAATCCAACAGATCGCCAACCTGAAAAAAGGCTTCGATGTGGTGGACACGAACGGTACTATCCTTTACAGGAATGAGGAGCTTACCCTGCCGCCGCGAAAGTCCAGGAGTTACGCGTACTGTTCGGACACCGCATACAATGAAGGCATCGTTGACCTGATCCGCGGCGTGGATATCCTGTACCACGAAGCCACATTCGGCCTGGATGAACAAAGCAAGGCCATTGAAACACTGCACAGCACCGCGGCACAGGCGGCCATGATGGCGAAGAAAGCAGAAGTCAATAAGTTACTCATCGGGCATTTTTCGGCCCGTTACAAGGACCTTGCCCCCCTGGCGGAAGAAGCCATGAATATTTTTCAACCTTGTGAACTCGCAATCGAGGGTCAGACATTCCGCATTCAGGATTAATCTGCTATTTTTGAACGATGCAACTATCCCTGGAGCAAAAGAGGAACAGACTGTTTGTCATTCTCTGTGGCGTCTTCATCACCAATGCCCTGCTCGCGGAAATCATTGGCGTGAAGATCTTCTCCGCCGAATCCACGGTCGGCCTGAAGCCGGCCCAACTGAACATCCTTGGCTTCGTCATGGACTTCAACCTCACCGCAGGTGCGCTTATCTGGCCCGTGGTATTCATCACCACTGACCTCATCAATGAATATTTTGGAAAACCCGGCGTAAAACGGATCAGCTACCTGACCGCGCTTTTGATCTTGTATGCCTTCCTCGTCATCTTCATGGCCATTGAACTCCCCCCTGCAGTATGGTGGGCAAAGATCACGGACGCGGAGGGCAATGTTTTCAACATGGATCTTGCATTCAACAGGGTGCTGGGCCAGGGACTTCGCATCATCGTGGGATCGCTCTCCGCATTTCTCATCGCGCAGCTCGTGGATGTTTTTGTCTTTCAAAGATTGCGCCGCGCTACCGGAAACCGGTGGCTGTGGCTGCGCGCAACGGGGTCTACACTCGTGTCGCAGCTTGTCGACAGTTTTGTGGTGCTCTTCATTGCCTTCTACGGGATATTTTCCAACGACCAGATCATCGCTATCGGCATCACGAATTACATCTATAAATTCTCCGTGGCGATCCTCCTCACCCCCGTCATTTACATCGGCCATTCCCTCATCGATCAGTATCTGGGAAAAGAAAACGCCGAGAAATTATCAGAGGATGCGGCAAAGCAAAGTCAGGGATTCTTTTGATTTCTCCGAAGGTTGTCGCAGATGATCGCCGTGGCGATGGCTGCGTTAAGGGATTCCGCGGCGCCAAAGCGGGGGATTGTAATTTTTTCGGAAACCAGCGGAGTTAACGCGGGAGATATTCCATGCGATTCGCTGCCGATGACGATCAGGCCTCCAGGGGCAAAGCGAAGCTCGTGAACATCCCTGCCCTCGAGGAAAGCTCCGTAAACGGGTAGAACTGTCCGGGAAAGATAGTGGGCGAGGTTAGTATAGAATATATTAACCCTGGTAAACGAACCCATGGTGGCGTTGATCACTTTAGGGTTATAGAAATCCGCGGTTTCAGGTGAAGCGATGATCTTTTGGATTCCGTACCAGTCGGCTGTACGGATGATTGTTCCGAGATTTCCCGGATCGTGAATATCATCAAGCACGAGGGCGTACTCCAGATTGGATACTTCGATGGACGAGTTGGATTTCAGCCTGGCGACGGCCAGGGCGGATCGATTGGTTTCAAACAGGCCCAACCCTTCCAGCGCACTTTCCCTGACTTCAATGGCCTCGCCTTTAACACGGCCTTTCAACCCTGAGAAGAACTCAGGTGTACCGACAACCTTAAGCACTTCAAAATCTGAAGCCAGCAGTTCCTGCACGCTTTTTGCCCCTTCTATGAGAAAACATTGCTCCTGTTTTCGGTATTTCCTTACTTGCAGGGATTTGATGAACTTAATGGTGGCTTTCGAAAGCATTTCTATAGTCTTGATCGCGAAAATTAGATATTTTCTCTTAATACTGGTGCCCTTTCTTTTGTCGGGTTGTCTGGCAACGAAACACCTCAAGGAAAACCAGAAACATCTTTTTCGGCAGAGCATCAAGGCTCCCAAAAATATCAATGAAGAAGAGTTGAGGGCCCTCTACGCGCAGCACACCAACCGCAGGTTCCTTTTCCTGCCGATCTATCACCTGGTGGCTATTTATTACGCTGGCCTCAAACGTTTTGACCAGGAAAAATTCGTCCGGAAAAGGCAGGGAGTCGAAAAAAAATTTGATGCCAAGATCGCATCGACGATTTCACAGCGAAAGATCAACAACCTTCAGTTCAGGAAACAAAAAAAGATCGACAAGTACAACTCCCGGATAGAAAAGGGAAACCTGTTCATGCAATGGGGGGAACCGATTGCGGTTTATGACAGCTCGCTTGTGAACATTACAAAAGGGCGGTTCGAAAACTACCTTTTTTCAGAAGGCTATTTCCACCGTAAAGTAACACCCGGCATCGATTCACTCGGGAAGTTTGTCAGGATGAATTTTGAGGTCGAAGTGAGTCAGCCTTACATGATCGACAGTATTTTCTATCGCGTTGCCGATTCAACTGTTGATAAGCTGATCCGCCAAAGTGAAAGGAACAGTCTCATCAGGAAAGGCGAGCGCTATCGCGAAGATAATTTTTCGGGGGAGCGCGAACGCATCGACCTCTACCTGAAAGACAATGGATATTATGACTTCAGCCGCCAGTATATCGACTTCGATATCGACACCACGCTGCTCGATGGCCGGAGGGTGGCCGTGATGATCACGGTGCGTGATCCGGCAAAGCGCGGGTACCATAAGCAGTTTGTGATAGACTCTGTGCGTTTCACAACCGATGCCGGCACGAGCATACCAGGGGTGCAACGGCAGACCCGCACCTACCGCGATGTGCAATACGCGTACTACAATGATCAGTACAACCTCAAGATACTGAGCCAGCGCGTTTCCCTTACGCCGGGAAATCTGTATTCGCGCACGAAAACGTTTGAAACCCAACGGCAGCTCGCCAACCTGGACGCATTTAAGTTTGTGAACATCAACTATGATTCGTCGGGAGGAAAATTCATTGCCAACATTTTTACCAGCGCCCTGGACCGGTATGAATGGTCGAATGAGATCGGAATGAATGTTACGGAAGGTTATCCGGGACCTTTTTATAATCTCAACCTGAAAAAACGAAACCTCTTCGGCGGACTGGAGAATTTTGAATTGAACGGTCGGATTGGTATCGAAGGTGTCGCCTCTGCCACCCGGGAGCTAAACGTTTATAAAAGTACGGAAGCTGGTATCAACGGATCCATTACCTTTCCACAGTTCCTCTGGCCCTTCCGGAACTCAACCCAAATTTGGTTGGGCAAATACAATCCAAAAACCAGGCTTTCCGTAGGATACAGTTACACTGACAGGCCGGAGTATAAACGGACGAGCACGACATTTTCCAACACTTACACCTGGCAGAACCAACGTACAACCCAATACTCCCTCGCACTCACCAACGTCAGTCTGATTAACTCCCGGATCAAGTCTCAGGATTTCCAGGACCAGCTCGACAGTCTGGATATCGAGGGAAATTATAACCTGGCGCGCTCCTTCGAGCCTTCATTTGTCAGCAGCATGATTTTCACCATCACCTGGAATCGCAACTACGGTACCTTTGACCGAAACGCCCTTTTTATCCGTGCACAATTTGAACCTGGAGGAACGACCCTGAATTTTATTGACCCTGAAATTATCACCAGGCAGGGGTTACAGTACTTCAAATTCTTGCGATTTAATTTCGATTTCAGGCAAATAAGGATTTTAAATTCGTGGGCAACCTTTGCCTACCGCATCAATACAGGCGTGGCTTATTCGTATGGTTCCGACCGATCACTGCCCTATGAAAAATATTATTTTGCGGGTGGAAGCAATAGTATCCGCGCGTGGCGTCCACGCAGGTTGGGTTTAGGGTCCGTTCCTCCGAAACTGAACACAGATCCCACCCTTGATACTGATCCAGTAGACGATGGGTTGTTTAATTACCAGCTGGAAAAGCCGGGCGAGATCCTATTTGAAGGAAGCATGGAACTGCGAAGCAAATTGTTCGGGTTTGTCGGCGGTGCAATTTTTGTGGACGCCGGAAATGTGTGGTTGTTCAGTCAGCAGACGCAGCAAAATTCAGAGACCGGCGAAATCGAAGAAGTGGAAGGAAATTCAAAATTCAAGCTGAATTCGTTCTACAAAGAGCTGGGTATTGGTACGGGTTTCGGTTTGCGTTTCGATTTTACCTTTCTCGTGCTGCGGTTTGACGTTGGCATAAAAGTATATGACCCAGGCCGCCAGCCGGGTGACCGCTTTGTGCTGGACAAAGCAAGGTTTTTTAAACCATTCGCCACTGATCTGGGGAATGGGAGCTACGGCAATTTCAAAGAACCCGTTATTTATAATATCGGTATTGGATATCCTTTCTAGGCTCAATATTTCAACAGACTGTCAATTTCCGTCCTCACCTTTTCCACATTGGGAAGCATCATGTGTTCGAGGTCGATATTCAACGGTACGGCTGGAAGGTTCTCAGCGCCCAGAGTAAAGACAGGTGCGTCCAGTTCCCTGAAACATTCTTTGGAAATCCTTCCTGCAAGCGATTCGGCAAATGAGTTGAGCAGCGGTTCTTCCGTGACGATCAATACGCGGTTGTGTTTTCTCACAGCGTGAACGATCGCGTCCCAATCGATGGGGTTGAGTGTTCTCAGGTCAATGATCTCGATGAGGCCGGAAAAATCCCTGGAAGCCTCCTTCGCCCAGTACACGCCCATGCCGTAGGTGATGATGACAGCACTTTCTCCGGCGTCGATCCGGCCTTCCGAAGCAGTCTGGACGACGAGGGCCTTTCCTAACGGGATGATGTAATTCTCATCCGGCTCCACTGTTTTTGCTTCCGCTGTTCCGGGCACTTTTGACCAGTACAATCCCTTGTGCTCCAGCAAGACCACGGGGTTGGGATCATAAAACGACGCTTTCAACAATCCCTTCATGTCCGCGGCATTCGATGGATAGACCACCTTGATGCCGCGGATGGTGAGCAACGTAGACTCTATACTCGCCGAGTGATAGGGACCACCTCCCCCATATGCGCCGATGGGAACACGGATAAGGCTCTGGATGGGGAATTGCCCCTGTGAAAGAAAACAACTTTTTGCCAGCTCCACCACCAGTTGATTGAAACCGGGCCAGAGGTAATCGGCGAACTGGATCTCTACAATGGGCTTCACTCCTACGGCAGACATCCCCGCCGTGGATCCGATGATATACGCCTCCTGTATGGGAGTATTGAAAACGCGGTCGTCGCCATATTTTTGCGCCAGGGTTGCGGCCTCGCGGAAGACACCCCCTAACCTGCGGCCTACATCCTGACCGTAAAACAGTGCTTCGGGATGTTGCCGGAGAATGTCGTCCACCGCATGCAGGGCCGCATCCACCATGATGACCTTTTCCGCACCTTCGGGAGAACGTTCCCCTTTTTCTTCTTGTACGGGTGTTTCTGCAAATTCGTGGCTGACAAAATCCTCAACGCTGGGATCGGGAGCGGCAACTGCGCGCTTGAAATCGTCTTCCACTTTCCTTCGCGCCATCTCCTCAGTCTCTTGTAGTGAGCTTTCTGTTTCACCAGCGTCCAGCAACACCTGCTTCAACAATACGACGGGATCTGATTTTTGGTGCACGTCCAGGTCTTCGCGATACCATTCCTTCCGTACACCCGAAGTATGGTGGCCCAGCAACGGACACTTTGCATGCACCAGGATAGGATGACGTTTATTCCTGACGAAGTCGATCGCTTTCTTTAGTCCGAGGTAAGAGTCAATGAAGTCGGATCCGTCCACGGCCATGCGTTCAAGGCCCTTGAAACCTCCGGCATATTCGTAGGCATCCATGGCGCGCATTTCTTTTCCTGTCGCGGAAATACCCCAGTCGTTGTCCTGGACCAGGTAGACGATGGGCAATTTCTTGAGGACCGCCATCTGGAATGCCTCCGCCACCTCTCCCTCAGTGACGGAACCGTCTCCGAGGGAACAGAGCACGATGGGCTTCATGCCGTCGTCTGTTTTTAATAGTCCTCTTCCCTCCAGGAAGGCTATTCCCTGTGCCATACCGGTAGAAGGGATCGCCTGCATGCCGGTTGCCGCACTCTGATGCGGGATGGTGGGAAATCCCGCGCGGCGAAGTGCCGGATGCCCGTAATATGATCTTCCGCCTGTGAAGGGGTCATCGCGTTTTGCGATCAGTTGAAGCATCAGCTCAAAAGGTTCCAGTCCCAGCGCGAGCAGCATGGACTCGTCGCGATAGTACAGAGATGCATAGTCGATGGCTTTCAACTGCAAGCCTGCGGCGAGCTGAATGGCTTCATGTCCCCTTGAAGTGCTGTGCACATAGCGGCAGATCTCGCGGTTCTCATCGTATATCTCCGCCATGCGTTTGGCCGTGCACATAAGGCCAAATGCCTTTAGTAGAATTTCCGGACCTGGCTCAGACTTGATCTTCCTCTTCGCTTTTGATTTCTGCGCAACCGCCATGATGCTGTGATTTGTCTCGTTTAAAGATAAACATTTCAGCGGGCAGTTGCCAGTTTTTTGGATTCACGTGACGAGGATCACGCGTGCCCGTCGCGCATGCCTGCGTGCGTTGTCTGTCCATAGCCCCTATGGAGAATTAGAATTTTAGAATTCACAGAATGTCAACGCGCATGTCGGCACTGAGTGTCTGAATTATGATTCAGTTGCTTGAATGACGGACTATGCTTATAATGCACACCAATCCCTTGAGGACTGAACATTATGTGACAACTGACTAATGATAATTTTCGCTTTCAGCAGTGATATTCAACGCGCGCTAACCGCTTGAAGTAAAAAAGTATTTCTAAACACATATGCCCACAAAAGAAGCCATAAGCGATTGGTTCAAATCCCTGCAAGCTGATATCTGCGGGCAGCTGGAGAAAGCTGACGGGAAAGGAAAATTCATCAGCGATGTGTGGGAGCGGCCCGGCGGTGGTGGGGGAATTTCGCGCGTGCTGACAGGAGGCAACATCATCGAAAAGGGAGGTGTGAATTTTTCTGCGGTCTGGGGAAAAACGCCGGAGGCCACGCTGAACCTTTTGAACCTGGGATCAGCAGGCGAAGATCAACCGGACTTTTTTGCTGCCGGCGTCTCCATCGTCCTGCACCCTTTTAATCCTATGGTTCCCATCATCCATATGAATGTGCGCTATTTTGAGATCCAACCTACTGGCCATGCGCAAAAAGAAATATGGTGGTTTGGCGGTGGCATCGACCTCACACCGCACTATGTGGATGAAGGCGATGCACGCTATTTTCATCAGCAATTGAAAGGCGTTTGTGACCAGCACCATCCCTCCTACTATCCGGAATTTAAA
>JBBEBN010000010.1:0-9068 GCA_040882305.1 Cyclobacteriaceae bacterium | reverse complement strand
ATCGGCGCAACAACTGAAGCCGCGCCAACTCCGAGACCTCCAATAAAACGAAACACCATGAATGACCAAATTTCCGGTGCTAAAGCTGTGGCGACGGCGGAAACCAAGTAGAGAATGCCCACCAAAAAGAGCATCATTCTTCGGCCCAGCATATCTCCTATAAGCCCTGCAAGCAATGCTCCGGTTACCGTTCCATAAAGCGCAATAGCTACGGCCAGCCCATGAATGAAATCGTTCAGTTGCCACAATCTTTGAAGTGGCTGTTCGACACCGGAAATTACCGCCGTATCAAACCCAAACAGGAAGCCTCCCAACGCCGCCACAATTGCACAAAACAAAACAAGAAGGTTGCTTCTCCTTATTGCAAAAGGTAAACCTGAGTAGTGATCACTTTTTGCAACAGCTATAAGTTCTTGAGGACTCACTCCTTTTGTATCCTTGTTCATGTTTGCCTTTTTCTAATTGCCATTATCTAAAGTATAAGGTCAAATAGAGTTTCATGTTATACAAACACGTCAAAATGGTAGGAAAAATTGGTTTATCTTAAATTGATGGCAATTCTGCGTGGCCAAAGCTATTCCTGCAAACGATTTAATTTGTATATTAAGAAAAAAAAGGATTTCTAATGCAGAAAGTGCTTTTGTTTTTTATCCTTCTGGCTTTTGGAAGTTGTAGCAACTACGGTTCTGTGACTCCCAGAAAAATTACGATTGGTTTTTCCCAGTGCACAACCCAGGACGAATGGCGTAAAACTATGATCCAGGAGATGAGGAGGGAAACAGGTTTCCATCCTAATTATGAGATTGAGTTGATCATTACCGATGCCAATGACGATAACGAAAAGCAGATCCGGGATATCAGGGAGCTAATGAGGGGCAAGTTAGATCTGTTAATAGTTTCTCCGAACGAGGCGGCCCCGTTAACACCTATTGTCGAGGAAGTTTATGACAGTGGCGTACCCGTAATCGTAATTGATCGCAGGATTGAATCGGAGAAGTTTACTTCCTATATCGGTGGTGACAATTTTATCATCGGCAAAGAGGCCGCTCTTTTTGCCAGTCAATTGTTAAAGGGCAAGGGAAAGGTTCTGGAGGTCACCGGCCTGGCGGGCTCCACTCCGGCGCTGGAACGCTCTTTTGGGTTTTTGGATGGCCTGAAAGAATTTCCGGACATCAAGGTTGTAAGGACGGTGAGAGGAGCCTGGTTAAAGGAACGAACGCAGGCGATCCTGGATACGATCCTGTATTCGTGGTCAGATTTTGATCTCATCTACGCGCATAATGACCAAATGGCATATGGTGCTTTTTTATCTGCCAAAAAGCATAATCTAAAACCATATATAATAGGAGTAGACGGACTACACACTTCAGGGCACGGCATCGACATGGTGCTCAGCGGAAACATTGACGGAACTTTTCTTTATCCAACGGGGGGAGACAAAGCGCTGGACCTGGCACTGAAAATATTAGACGGCAAACCGTATTCCAAGTTCAATTATCTACAGACAATCAAGATAGACTACAACAATGCCCGTGCCTTTAAACTGCAGGCTGCGCAGCTGATCGATCAACAACAAAAGATCGATTATCAGCGGAAGGAGTTGGGAACGATGGCCTTTCTCCTGAAAAAAAAAGAAATGCTATTCATTTTATTTACCATCATTTCCGGTTTGCTCTCTTTATTGGTCATCATGTCTGTTTGCCTGATCTTCCAAAAGAACAAGGCAAATCGTGCGATTGACATGAAGCGAAAGACAATTCAGGATAAGAATGAAAGAATAACAAAACAAAGGGATAAGCTAATTCAAACATTAAGGGTAGCCGAAGAAGCAACTGAAGCGAAGATCAAATTCTTCACGAACGTTTCTCACGAAATCAGGACCGTTCTAAGTCTTATTTCATTTCCTGTCAATCAGTTATCATCTGATGGTGGAGAGTTTTCTGAAGGAAAGCTTCAGGTGCTTAAAAAGAGTGTAGGCCGGCTTTTGAACCTATCAAACGAAATATTAAGCTTTCGAGGAACTAATTACAACATTAAGTGTAGGACCTCCAATCTAGGAGCGTGTATTGGAAGTATTGTCAGCGCTTTCGAGCAGAAGGCACTCGAAAAGGGATTAGTCCTGGACACGCGGATCCCAAGTGAATTGGAAGCGTATTTTGATCCATCCGTAATTGAAAAGGTATTGTTCAATTTGCTTTCAAACGCAATAAAGTATACTCCTCACGGTGGAAAGGTGGAGGTGAAGGCCGTTGTCGTCGGAGGCACAATAACAATTTCGATCAGCGACAGCGGAATCGGCATTTCTGACGAGGAATTGCCACTCATCTTCGACCGTTTTTATCGCGGAAACTCAAATACAACAAGCAATGGGGAATCAGGAACCGGTATAGGGCTGAATTTCACCCGTGAGCTCATTCAACTGCACGGCGGTGAGATCAAAGTTGAGAGCAGGGAGAACATGGGCTCAGTCTTCACCTTGTATCTTCCTCAAGAGAACGGCTATTCCAGGCGCGTGGAGAAAGTGGAAAATGAGCGGAACGGGATTGATGAATTGCAAAAAGATCTTATTAAAGTGAACAACAAGAAAAAGCTACTCCTGGTGGAGGATATTGAAGAGCTAAGGATTTTTATGTCTCAAATGCTTATGAAACACTACGTGGTGATAACGGCAAAAAACGGTGTAGAGGGATTCGAACTTGCTAATAAATGTCACCCTGATATTATTGTGTCCGATATTCTCATGCCTGAAAAAGACGGCATTGCGCTTTGTTTTGATTTAAAAAACAATCCATCCACGTTCCTTATCCCAGTGATCCTCCTCACTGCAATGGAATCAGAAAATTCCTATATAAGAAGCTTTGAAACCGGGGCCGACGGCTATCTCACAAAGCCTTGTAATGAAACCACTCTTCTTGCGCGAATAAACAATCTCATAGAATCAAGGGAGCGACTGAAACATGAATACGGAAAAACATTGTTTTCCTTAAAGGATCTAAAGACGAAAGATAAAGGCGACGAAGCTTTTGTGAAGAACTGTTTAGAGGAGATATATAAGGAGATATCCGACCCTAATTTCAATCTAATCCATCTGTCGCGCGCTGTCGGAATGTCTCGATCCTCACTTTATCGCAAAATAAAGGAAGTAACCGGCCTTAAAGCAGTTGATTTTATGCGAAAAGCCAGATTACAATATGCCGCTAAATTACTTATCAATTGCGATATGACCGTCTATGAAATTGCCTGGCAGTCCGGCTTCTCCGATGTCAAGTATTTTAGTAAACTTTTCCTGAAAGAGTTTGGTAATCTCCCTAAAAAATTCAAGGACCATTCCAGGCATGAATCGGTACTGCCATAAATGTGGTTTAAATTTGACCGCTATTTCTTAATTGAGAAGCGCCTTTTCTCCGGCCTCGCGGGATGCATTTTTTTAGTTGAGCAATGGTCTCCCGCGGGGAACCGCATCCTTTGATATGCTGAGATCCCCCCGGCCGGATAAATTTTCAGCCGAATATTTCAGAATCTATTTCATTCTGCCGAATTACCTGAATTCAAGCCCTTATTGACCGGTTTTTCCACCACTAGTTGCCAGTAATTCCTGCACCTTTCATCATCTAACCACAAGCCTGAAAACTTAAATAATTATCAATTATGCGGAAGATGTATACAAGATTTATTTGCCTGGTACTTTGCTTGCTTTCTTTGACGAATTGGACATTTGGTCAGAATAGAACAATTACAGGCAAAATTACAGAAGAATCGGGAGCCCCGTTGCCGGGTGTGAGCATTGTGAAAAAAGGTACCACGATCGGTACCATTTCGGATGCCAATGGAAACTATTCAATTGATGCAGAGTTTGGAAGTATTCTCCTCTTTACCTACGTGGGTTATGAACCGCGCGAAGTAGCTATAGGAGCTGAGTCGGTGGTGAATGTACCCCTGACCCCTTCCATGCAGCAGCTGAGCGAAATGGTTGTGACTGGGTATTCCATTGAAAGAAAGAGAGATCTTTTGGGAGCTGTTTCGGTGGCCGATATTGAGGCCATCAAGGATGTTTCTTATCCCAACGTACTTCAGTCCATGGTTGGAAGACTTGCTGGAGTTAATATCGATCTTGCGGGAATTCCTGGCCAGGGTGCGAAGGTCAAAATCAGAGGGATAAAGACACTTGGGAATAATGAGCCACTATATATTATAGACGGAGTTCCTCTACAAAGTTTTGAATCGGTGGGGACGGAGACGGGGATGGCTGAGCGGGTGAGGCAACCTACGACGCTGGATTTGTCGTGGTTAAATCCGTCTGACATCGAGTCCCTGCAGGTGTTAAAGGATGCTGCGTCAGCTTCTATTTATGGATCGCGTGCCTCCAACGGTGTTGTAATAATTACCACACGGCAGGCAAAAGGTCAAATGCCTACAATAAGCTTCAACGCCAGGTACAGTGTGGAGAAAGTAACTGACCGACCCTGGGTCCCCACCAGTGAACAGGCCGCTACCCTTGCCTGGCGCTCAGCAGTTAATCAAGGTATTAATCCGAACACCGTCTCACAATATTTCAACTATCAGTGGCATTATGATTCGGAGTTGGGCCCCGGATTCCAGGGTCTGGGGGAGCCGGTACTTGATCAGATCAATTATGTTGACTGGCTAGATGAAACTGACCAGCTCAGAATTTCAGGCCATCCCCAAAGTGTGCATGGGGGAAGTATCGCAAAAGGTACTGACTGGCAGGACATAGCGTATCAGACCGGAAAAGTACAGAACTATGACATACAGTTCGCCCAGGGTTATAAAAATGGTGGAGTGCGGTTTTCCGCAAATTATTTTGACCAGGAGGGCGTTCTCCTTGGAAATTCCTTCAGGCGTTATTCTGGGAGATTGAATTCAAGCATCAACTTCTTTAACGACAGGGTAACTGTTGGACAGAATCTCGCTGTTTCCTCAGGACATCGGCGTTGGGGTCTCGCTACTGGCTTAGGCCCGTCATCTATTTTACCCCCGTATACTGAAGATGGAAGAATTGCAGGTCCTCCTCCGGGATTTGATCGCACGGATAACCCTTTAGGAACGGTGGACAACGACAAATGGGATAAGAACAATAACATAAAAGCATTTGGAAATATCTATGCGGAAGCACGGCTGATAAAGAATCTCAGTTTCAGATCAAGTCTCGGAATTGATTATGACAATGTTTCCGTTCGCGATATTTATCCAACGTTTCAACGCGGTATCGCAAGGAACGAGGTCGGGGAATTGAGAGAAACACAATTAAACAACAACAACCTGACGTGGAGCAACACATTAAATTATAATAGGCTTATAGAAAAACACAGCTTTAGCATTATCGGCGGTACGGAGTACATAGAAAATCAAATGAAAAGCTTCTATGGATTCGGCCGAGACTTTGCCCTGAACACCGATGCCTACTATCAGCTCGATGCGGCTGCCGGAGAGAAATCATCGGGAGGCAGCGCGGGAGGTTTCAAGCTGTTCTCATATTTTGCGAAAGCGAACTACACTTTCAATGACAAGTATCTGCTTGCGGCGACCATTCGCCGCGATGGATCTTCGCGATTCGGAAGAGAAAATCGATTTGCTGTCTTTCCCGCAGTATCAGCTGGCTGGCGCATTCGCTCCGAAGAATTTATGTCGGGTTTGACCTGGGTGTCTGATCTTAAGATCCGGGGAGCCTGGGGCCAGACCGGAAACCAGAATATTCTGAATGATGCGCGTTTTCAGTTGTACCGCGCGGTGTATGCGCCCCCCAGTGTGTATTTACCCTGGGGAAGTGGTTGTACTCAAACATTCTGTGACAATGCTCCCACTTCTTATGACATTTCCAATGTTAACGGAGGAAATCTCCCATCGGGATTCCTTTCAACGCAAACCGGAAATGAGTCGTTGAAGTGGGAAACTACCACAGAAATAAATGCGGGGATTGATTTTGGGTTGTTTGATGACAGGATAACCGGTTCATTCGAGGTTTTCAAGAAAACGACCGATGATATTCTTATTCAGGCATCTCAGCCGGGTACTTTTGGTGACGGGAACAGGCAATGGACAAACGGCGCCAGCATGGAGACAAGAGGTTACGAGTTTACGCTTGGCTATGCGAGTGAAACAACTGGCGACTTAAGCTACACCGTTTCGGTAGTTGGGGCGCATGTCAGGGATAAGATCACCTCACTTCCTAAGGATTTATATGGTAGGTTTCCTGGTAATGTTGAACAAAATATTGTTGGGCAATCCTCGAGAGCGCTATTCGGTTTCGTCGTAAAAGGGATTCTTCAAAACCAAAGTGAAGTCGACGCGGCGCCAGCTTATCCCGGAATCAGAGTTGGTCGGTTTAATTATGAAGATTTAAACGGCGATAATTTAATCAACGCAGTGGATCAGAAATACCAGGGGGTCAATGGCACTCCTGATCTAGAATATGGTATCAATGGCATGGTTAGATTCAAAGGCTTTGATCTTGGTCTGCAATTCGCGGGTATGGCTGGAAGGAAAGTAAGTGCGTACTTCTGGCAGGGCGGGAGTCAAAGAGAAGTATTGGATGCATGGACAACAGCTAACACTGATACCTACGTTCCTGCCCTTGGCTTTGGTGGGGGTGTTTCAACACAGGGAGGCGGTAACAGTTTTCAGTTCCGGAATGGTAGTTTCTTTAACTTCCGACAACTATCCCTCGGATATAATCTGAGCCGGGCAATGCTTTCAAAAATTAACTGGGTATCAAACCTGCGCGTGTATTTCAACATGGACAATATCTTCTTTTTGTACGACAAGAGCGGACCCGACAGCTTCCCGGCCGAGCCTTGGTTGCTGACGCAGCAAGGTGCAACACCTGGCGCCGGTGCTGATCAGTCAGGCAGAGGGCAGGGGAATTTTGAAACCCGATATCCAAGACCCCTGACGTCTTCTATCGGTGTAAACATCACTTTCTAATTGAGCGCGATGTTATTGAAGAAAAATCCAACTAAAACTTAACTAAAAATGAAAATTTCCAACTATAAAAAACCAATGGTCTTCCTTGCATTTGTTTGCTTGTTGCCATTTAACTGCACGGATAGCGTTCTTGATGTTAACCCTCAAGGAGTTGTAACTGATGCTGATTTAAATAGCCCCGAGAACGTCGAAAAATTGGTTATAGCGGCATACGCTGCCCAGGCAAATGATTTCTGGCAAGCGCCATTCCAGGATATGTGGCCCTGGGGATCTGTAGGAGGAGGTGATGCATATAAAGGAGGTGGCGGTATAGGTGATCAACTCTGGATACATTGGCTTGAGGTCAAAGCGCTTAACGCGCCAGTGGGTAACCCTGGAAATGAAGTAACCTACAAGTATATCTACGCTGCGATAGGCAGGATCAACGAGGCTTTGGAGAGACTTAACGCCCTTACAGACGAGCAACTGCCTACACGGCGACAACGGATTGCCGAAATGAATTTTCTCCGGGCAAATACCTACTTTAAACTCAAGGTCCTTTTCAAACACATTGTTTATATCGATGAGACAATCCCCAAGGAAAAATATGTTGAAATAAGCAACCGCGAACTCACAGATCAGGAAGGCTGGAACTGGATCATAAATGAATTTCGCAAAGCTGTCGCGGTCTTGCCGGACACCCAGGAAGATGCCGGGCGGCCAACTAAAAGCGCGGCCCAGCTCTTCCTTGCAAAGACGTTGGTTTACAAGGCGTATGTTCAAAATGACAGCCACGAGGTTGTGAGTATCACGGCCTCAGAGTTGAATGAAGCGATATCCCTGTTTGAAACGGTGGATGCCGCCGGGATTTATGAGTTGTGGCCAGACTATTCATATAACTTCGAATGTGCTCATGAAGGCGGGCCGGAATCAGTCTGGGCGATTATGCGCTCTTTGAACGACGGTACTGCTGATGGCCGTATTAACTACGGTAACTCTCTGAATTCGCCGGTAAGTGCAGGATATGGATGTTGCGGCTTTTTTCAACCATCCACTAACCTAGCGAACGCTTTCAAGACCGATGCCAATGGTCATCCGCTAGTTACCAATTACAACGAGGCGCCAATAATAAACTCCAATGTCGATGTTGAAGCCAACAATATGGATCCACGAATATCCCACACCGTCGGGTTACTTGGTATGCCATGGAAATACGATCCAGCCATTATTGTTAACGCCACATTTCCACGGGTACCTGCCCAATATGGAACGAATATGGGAATGAAAGACCAGGAACTCCCGACAAATTCCTGCTGGAGGCAATCAGCAGCATTTTACGGCAGCGGAAGAAATACGGATGTAATGCGTTATGCAGATGCGTTGCTTTATTGGGCGGAAGCACTGGTTGAAACGACTCCTTCGCGGTTCCAGGAAGCGCTACCAATTATTAACCGGATCAGGGAGCGCGCAAGTAATAGCACATCAAGATTGGTTAAAGGCGATGGTTCTCCTTCCGGAAAATATGTTATTGGGCTTTACGCTCCATCGGATTTTGCTACTCAAGAGCAGGCACGGCAAGCCGTCCGGTTTGAGAGACGTCTCGAAATGGCTATGGAATCATTCCCGGGTCGCCACTTTGACCTCGTTCGCTGGGGAATTGCCGAGCAAACACTCAACGAATATTACGCTGTGGAGAAAAACAGAAGGTCCTATTTGGTGGAAGGCCACTATACTCAAAGTAGAGATGAATACCAACCTATTCCGCAAATTGAAATCACCATTAGTCAAGGAGTTCTTATTCAAAATCCTGGCTATTAGAAAGAAAATATAGTGGTAGTAATTAATACGGATCATTTTTGTTTATTGTATTGTAAGCAATTCTTAGCATTTTAACCTGTGCTGTATTTTCTACGAATGTGTTTCAAGGCAATTGCGTCAGGAGGATCGAGATGGCTAGCTTTGCCCTTTGCGATGTGGATCCTGCAAGCAACATTCGCCCAAACTTTCGTGGAAATTGCGGAAGATGTGGGCCTTGGGCATGTCACCAGTAGTAATGGCGTTGCTGTTGCTGATTATGATAGGGATGGAGATCTTGATGTTTTCATTCTGGGATTTGGATCGTTCGATCCCTCGAATCAGTCAACCTG
>JBBEBN010000009.1:0-9070 GCA_040882305.1 Cyclobacteriaceae bacterium | reverse complement strand
CAACCCTTCCGCAATTGACAGAACATGTCACCAATAGTTGTTAAACTTGTTTTTTAATTATTTCCCTTGGCCAAAACCTTCTCCGTATACAGAAGTTCCGCTGGAAGCGGTAAGACCCGGACGCTCGCGAAGGCGTACCTGAGGCTCGCCCTGAAGTACCGCAATGACTACTTTAAACATATCCTGGCGGTAACCTTCGCCAATAAGGCTTCACAGGAGATGAAGGACCGTATCCTGGAATACCTCAACGACTTTGCGCGGGGTCGCCAGCATCCGCTTGCGGGAGAATTGCAGGAGGAACTCTCGATGGACAGCCAGACCTTCCAGCAGCACAGCCAGGAAACACAATCCATCCTTTTGCATCAATACGATAGTTTTTCCATCAGTACCATCGACGCTTTTTTCCAGAAAGTTATCAGATCATTTGTACGCGAAGCAGGATTGGTAGGAGACTACCGGCTGGAAGTGGATCAGGACACCGTACTCGAAGAGGTGATCGACAACCTTATTGATGAACTCGGTGACAACAAGGAACTGACCGATTGGGTGGTTGAATTCGCCAAAGAAAATCTTGAGAACGAACGATCATGGGATGTGCGCTTCAGCCTCATTGATTTTGCAAGGGAGATTTTCAGGGAAGAGTTCAAGGAGATAGAAGATGTCGTCGGCAAAACGACGGCTCAAAATGATTTTTTCAAAAAGCTCAGAAATAAACTGTGGGCCGTGAAAAATGGGTTCATCGCGGAAGTTTCTCAACCGGCGCGTGAGTGCCTGAAGGTCATGGAATCAAAAGGATGGACTTTTGATGATTTCAAACACGGCAGGGGCTCCGGTCTGCTCTCATTCTTCCGGGACAACGCATATGCAAGGACGGTAAGCAAATGCAAGGCGCCCAGGCCCCGGATAAGGGAGGAATTCACTGTTCCTGAGAACTGGCCGAATAAAAAATTTGCCGCTCCGGCAGAGATGGTGGCGACTGCGCGGGAGCAGTTCGTGCCCCGTATTCAAATAATGATTGCAGCTTTTGAGGCGAGATATAAACTGGCCCTGAGTGCAGAAGTAGCCTTGCAGAACATGTATGTGTTTGGCCTCATCACGGATATTTCCAGGAAACTGAAAGAATACAAAGATGAAAATAATCTCATGCTTCTCGCCGACGCACCAAAATTCCTGAATGGTGTGATCCGCGATAGCGATACCCCCTTTATCTACGAAAAGGTGGGATCATTCTACAAAAATTACCTCATCGATGAATTTCAGGATACGTCGGGATTGCAATGGCAGAATTTTCAACCACTCATTGTGAACAGCCTGGACCAGGGATACCAGAGTCTTGTGGTAGGCGACGTAAAACAAGCTATCTACCGATGGCGCGGCGGAGATCTCAGCCTTTTGCAGGAAAAGATCATTCGCCTTATCGGGGAAGAACGAGTGGATATTCAGGAACTCGACAATAATTTTCGCAGCGCCTCAAGGATCGTGCATTTTAACAATGCGCTCTTCAAAACTGCTTCACAAATTCTCTCCGGATTATCCGGAATGCCTTTTTCCACCAGGGCATATGAAGACGTGGAACAAAAGATCTCCAGAAAAGACGAAGGATTTGTGGAAGTCCAATTTATTCCTGAATCACATGGTGCGGGAGAGGAGAATGGCGCGGATGAAAACCAGTCCTGGAAAGATGTTGCTCTTGGTTACCTTCCTCTTGCCCTGGAAAAGCTCCAGGAAAGCGGGGCAGCTTTAAAAGACATTGCCATCCTGGTAAGGAAAAATGATGAAGGCCAGAAAATTGCCGCATGGTTGCTGCAATACAAAAACTCCCCTATGGCAAAAGCAAACTGTTCCTATGATGTGGTATCGAACGAATCGCTGCGCATCGACGGGGCCGCCTCGGTTAATCTTTTGCTGGGAGCCATGCGTTACCTGCTGAACGCGGAGGATGCCATTGCCCGGGCGCAGCTTGGATATGAATTTGCGCGGCTGCACGAACCCGGGCGCGAACTGTCGGAAGTGTTTACGGTGAGCAACCAGACAATCTTTGAAAATAATCTTCCGCCGGCTTTTACGAAAGAAAAAACGGCTCTGAAAAAACTGCCTTTGATCGAGCTGACTGAAACACTGATCGGCATCTTTAAACTTGGTGTGGTTAGGGGGGAATTGGTGTATCTCCAGGCCTTTCAGGACATCGTTCTCGAGTTCGGCAATCGCGAACGAAATGACCTGGGCACATTCCTGGAATGGTGGGAGGCAAACAAACATAAGAAGAGTATTCAGATCTCTGGCGACGTAAACGCTGTGCAGATATTGACGATCCATAAATCAAAGGGACTTCAGTTCAAATATGTGATCCTGCCTTTTTGTTCGTGGGCCCTTGATCACGAGAACTGGCAGTCACCCAACTTGTGGGTCAGCTCGGAGGAAGGGCCGTTCAAAGACGCGGGTTATCTCCCGGTAAAATATTGGAAGAATCTTGAGGATACTTTTTTTTCAGACTTCTATGCCGCGGAGCGAACGAAAATTTTCCTCGATAACCTCAACCTCCTGTATGTTGCATTTACGCGTGCCGAGTCCGGGTTGATCGTGTACGCTCCCGCCATGGATAACCGACGTGCAAAAACCACGATAGCTGCATTATTATTCGAAAGCATCCAGGCCGATGAAAGGCTGCGCCGCGAATGGGACCAACAAACATTAACGTGGCGTTCGGGCGTGTGGCAACATGTCACCGGACCGCAGAAAAATGAATTGTCCTCCCTGCAATTAACGGAATACCTCACCGCTCCCTGGCGAAATAAACTTGTGATACGTCAATCCGGCGCATCGTGGTTTGAGGAATCACCCGACCCGAAGCGCGAAAAAATAGACTACGGCATTCATATGCACGCGGTTTTATCGCGCATGCAATACGGCGATGAGATGGAAGCGATGTTGACGCAGATTGTGAACGAGGGCTTTATCACGCCATTGGAAAAAGGGCCCCTGGAAGAACAATTATCCGGGCTGCTTCTGCATGCAAAGGTGGCCGACTGGTTCAGCCGTGACTGGAATGTGAAAACCGAGGTGCCCATTCTGTTGCCCGGTGGGGAAGAAAACAGGATAGATCGCCTGCTCATGAAAGATAAAAGAGCGGTCGTACTGGACTTTAAAACCGGTTCCCGAAAAAAGAGTGACGAAAAACAGGTTCAACAGTACATGGATGTCCTCAGGCAAATGAATTATCCGGACGTGGAAGGTTACCTTCTCTACCTGGGAGAAAATGACATCGTGGAGGTGAAGGCCGGTAAACCAAAATTAATTCAAAAGGTCAGGAACAAAGATCAACTGGATCTTGGATTTTAGATGTCGTTGGCTTGGGCAGGACGGGCGCGGCATAGCGGTGGACGCACGATTGTGTGTCCGGCAATATTAGAAAAGCAAAATAGCAAAGAATGAAAACCTTCCTGGAGGAAGTAGCGGAAGAGATTTATAAGGAGCATCCTAAGCTGGACGAAGTGACGGTGGTGTTTCCTAACAGGCGTGCTGCCCTATTTTTCAGGAAACACCTCAGCAGTTTCTTGACGCGCCCTGCGTTTGCTCCGAAGATAGTTACCATCGAAGATTTCATTTCCGGCTTTTCATCGTGGAAAATCCCGGAGAAGCTGATCCTCATCTCCATTCTTTTTACTGCCTACAAGAAGGTGATACCTTCCTCCGGCGGTGTTGCCGATACCGAACGAATGGCGTACCTCGAGCACTTCTATTTCTGGGGCGACATGCTTTTAAGGGATTTTGATGAAGTGGATAAATACCTTATCCCCGCAGGACAGCTTTTCAGGGACCTCTCACAACAGAAAGAACTTGACGCGAGCTTTGATTTTTTGACGGAAGAACAGCAGCAATTCCTGAAAGAGTTTTGGGGTCACTTCGATTTACACCAATCCGCGAACAAGGAAAGATTCCTTCAGATCTGGAAAAGACTCGGGGAGGTTTATGACCAGTTTAAAACCGACCTACTGGAGCAAGGACTAGCCTATGAGGGCATGCTTCACCGCGCCGTGGCGGAAGGTCTTTCGCGTGAAAATGGTGCCACTGTGCAAAAGTCCGGGCCAGTGGTTTTTGCCGGCTTCAACGCACTTACGGTTGCGGAGGAAAAGGTGATTTCCTTTTTTGTCGACCGCTATGGCGCGAAAGTTTATTGGGATCTCGATGCCTACTACGTGCACAATGTGAGACAGGAAGCGGGGAAATTTTTCCGGGAATACCAGGGCAACCCCGTACTTGGAAAAACCTTCTCACCCGATGTGCCGGCTCACTTTCAGGAAAAGATCATCTCAGGAAAGGAAGTGAACCTTTACGGAGCGGCGCAACCCGTCGCACAGGCCAAGTTGATGTCGCAGATCTTAAGAGCAGAAATAGAGAAGGGGCTCAATCCGGAGGAGACACTCATTGTTCTGGCCGATGAGAAGCTGCTGATGCCCGTGCTCCATGGGATCTCAGGAAGTGTGGAGAAACTGAATGTTACGATGGGTTTCCCGCTGACCAGCTCACCGCTCTTTAATTTTATTGAACTTCTTATTGACCTGCAGATCACCCGGAAAGGAGATCATTTCAACCATCGCGCTGTATTAGGTCTGTTAGGGCATCCGTATGTAATTGCCGGTGATCCGGTTTCCGCAAGTGCGAAACGCAAGCAGATAGTGAGGTCCAACTGGGTGAACATACCAAAAAGTTACCTCGCAACGCAGGTGCCCTTGCATCGTATCATCTTTCAGGAAGTGCACGGCGATAACGGATCGATAAGTCGCGCTCTTGTACAACATTTGCAAACCATCATACAGGCCGTTGGCGCATTGCCGACACTTTCTGCCTTTGACAAGGAATACGCATTTCACTTTCTGAGATTCTTCAATCTTCTGGAAACCGTTTTACATTCAGGAGACACGCCTTTAAATGAGAAGAGCGCTTTCAAGCCTGAGGCACCGGATGTGCAGGGTATCAAGTCATTTCTGCGTTTGTTCAGGCAATTGGTCCGCATGCAAAAAATACCCTTTTCAGGTGAACCATTGACCGGTTTGCAGGTGATGGGTGTACTCGAAACCCGTAATCTGGATTTTAAAAATGTATTTGTGCTTTCCTTAAATGAGGGTGCCTTTCCTTCAACGGGGAACAAGGGTTCCTACATTCCACATAATATCAGGAAGGCGTACGGATTGCCCACGCTTGCCCACCAGGATGCCATGTATTCGTATCTTTTTTACCGCACGCTGCAACGGGCGGAAAATATTTTCCTTTTCTACAATTCGGAAACGGATGTTCTTGGTCAGGGAGAGATGAGCCGGTACCTTCAGCAACTATTGTTTGAGTCAGGTTTAAACATCAAAAAACACGTGCTGCATAACCCGATCAGACCAATGGGTATCACGCCCGTGCGGATTGAAAAAAATGAGACGGTCTTCCATCTCCTCGAAAAGTTGAATGAAATCAATGAGCGCAATAAAGGGATCTCACCTTCGGCGCTGAACAGTTATATAGAATGCGGCCTTCAATTTTATTTCAAGTATGTTGCCAGGGTCAGGGAACCTGATGTGGTGGAGGAAGAACTCGACGCGAGAGTACTAGGGATATTCCTCCACGACGTTATGGAGAATTTTTATCGAGGACTTGCTTCGGGAAAAGGAAGCAGGCTTGTAGAGAAGGCTGATTTTAAAAATGCCGACAGGACCCTCGATGTGTTGATTGATCAGGTTTTCATAGTCACTTACAAACTGGATCCCGGTAAAACCGTGGAGTATGCCGGGCAGCGGCTGGTGGTGCGGGAAGTGGTAAAACGCTTTGCCATTCAGATCATTAAAATGGATGAAGCTTATGCTCCTTTCACCATTGAGGCTTTGGAGCGCGGAGATATTAGCTATGCTGTCAAAATTGACCGGCCTCCCTACAAAACGATTCTCGGCGGTAAAATTGACCGTGTCGACAGTAAGGACGATCTGCTGCGCATCATCGATTATAAGACCGGAAAAGATGAGCTTAAATTTGAAAGCATTGCCTCATTGTTTTCCAGGGACGGTAAACGCAATAAAGCCGCGTTCCAGACTCTGTTATACGCACTGATGTATATGAACGCGGTTTCCGGCAAAGGTCACCAGACACACCTGCGCGTCGTTCCGGGGTTGATCAACCGGATCAATCTGTTTGATGACGATTTTCAATTCGGGTTGCAGATAGGGAAGCAACATGTGAATGATGCTGCAGAGATCTTCCCGGAATTCAAGGAAAGGTTAAAGGCACTTCTGGAAGAAATTTACGATCCTGAGAAACCTTTTGATCAGACGACGAACACAGAGAACTGTAAGTATTGTCCGTATAGCCAGATCTGTTACAGGTGACAATGCTTCTACCTGGCCGCCGGCCCCGGTGTGGTTTCTGTCGAAACCACCGATCCCTCATCCTGCAACATATTCTTCACTTGTTCCCACGCTGTCTTAATGACCGGATCGGATCCGAAAGTGAACTCCTTCTTCTTTTTGATGATATCCGCAGCCCGCTCCTTGCTGTCGGGGTGCGTGCTGATCCACGCCAGCGCTTCCGGGATACTGTGTTTTTGGGAGAGGCGGAAAAACAGGTTGCCCAGGTGCTGTGGGTCAATGCTCGAGAGGGCCAGGGTTTCGACTGCATATCCGTCGGCCTCTCTTTCCTGCTTCCGGTCAAAAGCGCCTGATGACAAGGTTTTACCAGTCTGCCGGACAATTTCGTGTCCCGCGTCGCCGCCAGCTATTGCGAAAAGCATTTCCAGTCCGATCTCCTTCACGAGTTTTTTCATCACGTGGTTCTTTTCCATATGGCCGATCTCGTGAGCCATCACACCTGCCACTTCTTCGGGATTCGCTGCGTATTCGATCAACCCGGTATAGATAACCATGTGGTTATCCGGAAGGGCAAAAGCATTGATCTCGCTGTTTCGTATGATGTGTATTTTGATCTTATCGCAATCGACGGCTTTTGTCCTGCATATCCGTACCTTGATCGAATCGATCACGGCATGGATCTTCTCATTCTTGATCTTCTCGCTAGTAGTGGTGATTGATTCAAGTATCAGTTCACCCAACCGTTTTTCGTTATCTTTAGCAAATCCCCGCAACTCCTCCTGGTCTATAAATTTGACATGGCTCAATCCAAACCAGACAGCAAAGAAGGAGATCAGCAGGACGGCAAAGTGTGTGAGGATCTTGTCAGTCATGGCATCAGGGTTTGCAGATGGTTTCTGTCAGCGGTCCGAAAAACCACCACGCCACGTGCTTTCCTTTCCGGGTCTGAATGGCAGCGTAAATGGTAGCCACAAATTCCACCAGGTTAAAAAGCACAATGGTGATCATGTAAGCGATGTAATCATTTGTCAGCGACTTGTTGGCGAGAATGATCGAGAGCGTCCAGTAAAATCCGGCGCTGTTCATCCCCAGCACGGTCAGCTGCGACAGGAGGGCCTGGGTGCAATGCCAGCGGACGAAGTACGACCCCTTGCGGTTGCCCAGGAAGAAAATAGCAGTAGCCACAAGGTTGATGATCGGCAGCGGTAACCCCGCAATCACGGCAACAACCGACATGAGATAACTGTTTGAAGCTTTTTCGGCTTCATAGTCATCCGGCTTGTATGGAAAGGCAATTGTCTCTGACATGTTACAGCTCTTTTAAAATATTCCATCCCCAGTTTAATAGTGCCAGGGCAACAAGGGGAACGTAAATGGCTCTTTTTGTTTTTATTTTTTTTTCGGTCCACAGGAATGACAGGGCTAATGAGTTTTTTCCCCTTAATAAATCGGTGAGAATCCAGGGGGGAAAGGTCAGTAAGGCCACGGCCGCGAACATGCCCAGGGGATTCATCAGCAATGCACCTTGAAAATCGCCGGCGATCAGCAACAACAGCGATCGCGTGATACCACATGAAGGGCAGGGGATGCCCGCAATATTTTTAAACAGGCAAACCGTTGCCGGTGTATCAGGCATGTCCCCGCTGAAAAAATGAAACCCTATCCAGGCGTAACAGGCCATGGATAGGATAAGCAATATCCAATACGGGTTGTTATCGGATCGCATGCTGGCGTGAAAAATTACGCGACGCTGGTGAAGAACTGTTCTGCATTCACTTCACGGGCCCTGCCCATGATGATAAACCAGTCAACAATAGCCCAGATACCGAGGCCCCCACAGGTCAGAAGTTTTGCAATGCCCAGGCCGGTATCGCCTACCATAAAGCGGTCTACGGCAAAGGTTCCCGCAACCAGTGAAACGATCAGAATGGTCGTTGGATCTTTAAGATTCAATGCCTGGAGCTGAAGGAATCGGGATTCATCCAGAGCCAGAAGTCTTTCCCGGATCACCGGGATTTGATGACCTTCAAAATATTTGGCCTTGGTCATGAGGTACATATCTACTCGCTGAGCATCCATAGGTGAACGGGGTTTAAATGATGAATATCATGGAAAGATATTTAATCGCCGAGTAATCTCAAAAAGGATGACGGGAATTATTGTTCTAAAGCACAGGTTGCGTGCCGCATTACGGATTTTGCGTGAGGTCTGCAATCAGCTCTTCAAGCTTTCTTTCCTGAAGCACTGAGCGGGTTATGACCTGATCCTTTTCTTCCCATTTTATCAGGCGAATGCAACCATCGGCGATCTCGATCCCGGTGATGTCGCCATCTGCAAAACAGCAACATCCTGCATTGAAATAAACTGGCTTTATGCTTAAATAGTCCTCGGTTATACGGGTGTCGTCCTTGCTGCGCCAGCGCATCTCATCCTCCAACGCCTGGGCCCATTGTGGACTATGTTCATACAACGCCTTGCGATGCTTCCATTGTAATCGTTCAAAATGCGTCAGGGATTCAAAGACGGGCTGGTGGGTGTGACCTGTGATAAGTATGAGATTTTTTTGCCCCAGTGCCCATTCGTACATCATTCTGTTATGGGCAGTTTTCAAATGCTTATCATAGGCGGGAGTATTCGGGTTTATGCGCAGGTAAGCCTGAAGGGGCGCCCAAATTTTTGTGACAAAGAATTTACTGAACCAATTACCATCGCTCTGCAGGTCTCCC
>JBBEBN010000008.1:0-9091 GCA_040882305.1 Cyclobacteriaceae bacterium | reverse complement strand
TTCCGGGTTTCGATTCAAGATTCAGGATTCAAGGATTTGATGGCTCAATCCTGGAGTCGGAATTATTTAAATTCAAAGTCTAGATAGCTCAATCCCTCTCAGGTCACCTGCCTTCGGGACCTGAGGAGTACTATCTCTGGTCTTGGTGCACAGAAATCCGCTTGTGCATTTCACCTCACCCCAACCCTCTCCTAAAGGAAAGGGCTTTTCCATCGCGTTAAGCGATGGTTGCTTTCGAAAAATGTATGGACATAATGGGACAAATGTTCATTTAAATACAATCGTACAGGATTTAGAAAAATCATGGTTGGGCACAGCACACGTCAAGACGTACAAATGAATTTTCCTCTCCTTCAGGAGAGGCTGAAAAAGAGCAGAAATTAAAATGCGCACGGAGAAGGGCGAGGTGATGCGGGTCGTAAAGAACCAAATTATTTAACGTTTCGCCTCCGCGTGCAGCGGTATGTTAGTTGGAAGAGTTGTCTATGCAGTCCTAAGAGTCCAGAGACTGGTGACTCTGAGGGGGACTCGTGGTTAAGTTTGAGAAGTCTGAGAAGTCTGGAAAAGTCCGAGAAGAAAGATGTTGGATGTTATCCGCACGACTCCGTAGGAGTAATAGATTAAGCTCGCGCTTACGCGATAACGGCATGAACTAATTCTTATCGACAATTATCGTGAATCTTATGAAGGTGTTTCGGAGGCCAGCCCTGAAAGGGCACAATACATCAGCCCAGGTTGCAGAAGCGGAGCTTCAAGGCCTGGGTAAGGATCATTCAAACAAAAGCCCTGTAAGGGCGGAAGATGAGTCACTTTGAACCCGAAACCCAAAGACCTCCAAAGTTAGACTCTCCACGAGAATAACGTTTGTTTTAAAAAGCGCTTTTAGTTATTTTCAATCATAACAAACCCCAAATACCATGAAAAATGTAATGCTGACATCTGCGCTGGTCCTGGTGGCCGCACTTGCTTTCGGACAATCCTTGAAAAAAGGAAACCTGGTGGGCCTTCACGTGGCAACCATTAACCTCAGCCCTGATGTGACGATGAACCAGTACAAGGACTTCTTTGTGAATAGTGCCATTCCGGAATACAAAAAACATTATGGCGCTGAAATATATTTAGCAAAAGGAATTCGGGGAGAGAACATCAATAGTTTTGCCTTCATTTTCGTTTTTGAGTCAGAGAAGATGCGCGACAAATACTTTAATGCAGATGGAAGCGCCAACGATGTGGGCAAAGCGGTAAGTGAGAAGATGCAGCCAACCATGGATAAGTTGAATAAACTGGGAGCGTCCACTTCAAAATATACGGACTGGGTGGTGCAATAGATTTGTACCATTAACAAAGGACGAAAATAGGCTTCGAAGGAAATGCTACTCGTGTACACGCCTCTTGAAAGGAGTCGCGCCTGGCATGAGGTACCGTGTTGTACAGAAGATCTGTCTCCGCAGTTCTTAGTTCTGGCTTCCGGGTTTCGATTCAAGATTCAGGATTCAAGGATTTGATGGCTCAATCCTGGAGTCGGAATTATTTAAATTCAAAGTCTAGATAGCTCAATCCCTCTCAGGTCACCTGCCTTCGGGACCTGAGGAGTACTATCTCTGGTCTTGGTGCACAGAAATCCGCTTGTGCATTTCACCTCACCCCAACCCTCTCCTAAAGGAAAGGGCTTTTCCATCGCGTTAAGCGATGGTTGCTTTCGAAAAATGTATGGACATAATGGGACAAATGTTCATTTAAATACAATCGTACAGGATTTAGAAAAATCATGGTTGGGCACAGCACACGTCAAGACGTACAAATGAATTTTCCTCTCCTTCAGGAGAGGCTGAAAAAGAGCAGAAATTAAAATGCGCACGGAGAAGGGCGAGGTGATTGTAGCCAGGATTTTAATCCCTGGTAATGCAAGTTAAGAAGACACATTGAACCATTGAACGCCGGTCAGGACCTGCCTCCGGAGCAGGTAAAAGCTTCGGCTAGGTCGGTCAAAAAGTTGATGTTTTAGACGAGACTTTTAAGAATGATATATTTGAAATATATGCAGGCGTGCATATATTCGGATTTTGGCGGCAATGCCGCTGGACAAAAACCCCGACCTAATAGAGACGAAAAAATTGTAAATTTGAGAGTGAAGAAAATTGGAACAAAAGGACTGGATTTCGTAATGCATCATTAAGACTCATCGACAGATATTTTAAAGATAAAGACATATGAAAACTAAAAAGGAATTAGAAGTAGACTTTATTAGCGGAGGGAAACCTTTGACTGACGAGGAAGAAAAAAAGATAAGTGACTTCTTAAAAAGCCGTAAGGCAAAGCAAAGATTTCCAGGTAAGAAAAAGACTAAGCGGGCTAGTGTTCAATAATAGAATTACACCAAAGGCGCTGAAGGTTAGAAGTTAAATGCAGGTTTAAATGCAAGTTAAGAAGGCACATTGAGCGAAGGAGAAAAAATTAAACGGGAGTATTATGAAGAAAAAAAGCTTAACAAGTTTAGGTGAATTTATCGACAAAAATGTTGGTAAAAAGGGGACAAAAAAGCACGACATTTAAGAAATAAAGCGAGGTGGACGGCACAACCGGCAACAATGCTGTATAAATCAAATCCATGGCATACAACGAAAAACTGGCTGACCGGATCCGCGAAAGGTTAGCGGACGTCAAAAAAGTAAGGGAAAAAGAAATGATGGGGGGCGTCACGTTCATGGTGAACGATAAGATGTGTATCGGAATCATCAAAGACGAAATGATGTGCCGCATCGATCCGGCGCTCCAGGAAGAAGCCCTCTCCAGAATGGGATGCAGGATCATGGATTTCACCGGACGTCCCATGAAAGGATATGTCATGGTGGACGACACCGGCATGAGATCAAAAAAGGACTTCGACTACTGGATCGCGCTCTGCCTTGATTTCAATAAAAATGCCAAGTCCTCAAAAAAGAGCAAGAAATAGCCTGCCGTGCTCCCCACTCTCATCATTGAGCTCTTTGTAAGAGATCCGCGGAAAAGAGGATTTACGCAATCCTCCGATTCTGCAACCCCTATTTTTTCTCCGAGCAATTGAACATCCAGTTGATGCCGAACTTGTCGGTGCAGCTGCCGAAGTAGTCGCCCCAGAACATGTCGGCGAGCTCCATGGTGACCTGCCCGTCCTTCGACAGTAACCGGAACAATCGGTCAGTCTCCTTGCGCGTGTCGGGCTGGAGGTTGATGTGAACATTGTTGCCTTTGTTCAGCTTGAGGCCCATGCTCTCCGGCGCGTCGGTGCCCATGAGGTTGTGGCCACCAACGATGGTCAACTCCACGTGCGTGACGAGTTTTTTGTCCGCTTCTGACAACGGAGGCATGCCCTCCTGTGGTGGGATGTCGCCCATCCGCATGATGCCCTGTCCGTTGAATTCTCCTCCGAATACGGACTTGTAAAAGTTGAACGCGGTTTCCGTGTCTCGTTCGAAGTTGAGATAAGTGCTTACGCTTGCCATGGTAGTTGAATTTAAATCCTTGTATTATTCGAAAATTTATGATACCCGATGTTTTGTCCCGGTTAGTCGTTGCCTTTTCCACGCCCATAACTGTTGCTACTCGTACCTGCTAGGGGCTTGTTTTCCGACTTGCCCCGCAATCGTGTTTTATGTTGAAGTCGCCGATTAGACTCGCGATGCTTTGTATCCTTTCAGGTATAGTGGCCTGATATGCGTACTGGGTATGATTGCAATACGTAAGGCTCTCATGGAGACGCTGTAGTGCAAAATCAGAGATCTGCCAACCCAACGGAAGGACAGGACGAAACGTAAGCCCCTCATATTTAACAGTGTCTTTTAGCGGCCGCAATTGAAAGTAATTCGGGCTCACCTGATCAGCTAACACCGAGTCCGCCTTAAGCGTATTTCCAACCCAATTGTTGTAAAGCGCGGTGAACGGTGCCGTTAATTCCACGAGATTTCTAGTGGTCGGCTCGGCATCATGATTGCCTGTATTGTTCAGGGAGAGAAAATATACGTCAATTTTCGAATACGCTTTGCGAAGCTGCGGATTGTCTCTCATGCGAACAGAATCTTCCCTCAGGAGCTTGTGGCCCCTCAACATGGTGTACAATTCAAACGCCGTTTCAGCTCCCGAATTTTCTTTGAGTCCACCGTCCAGGAAATGATGGCCTGCATCAAGCTTTCCGGCCGGACTAATATATGGGAATCTGGCGCTGAGGAAAGACGCCGTGCTAAGGGAAACGCGCCGCTCGCCTAATTTTTCGTTCACATCAACCGCCTGCGGAAAGTGCTTCCCGCTTAACTTTACCGGCGCAAGAATGCCTTTAAGTCCACTTTCAACATGATATGTGTTGGCAAAAAGCAAGGGAACATCATAAGGCCGGGCAGACGAATCATACCAGAGAGAAGAAAATTCCCTGGCATAAGTGCCGTGGTCGAGGGCGAAAAGATGGTTTTCCCAGGTGTTGTCCTGTAACCGGGCACGGTCATCCACTGCATCCCATCCGGTAGTTGAGAAAAAGATGTCGCGTCCCATTAATCCGACGAGCACCGGTGTCAGGAAATCATTTCGATAAAAGTTCAGGACCTCCTGTGAGTGCACTGGTTCTCCGTTTCTGGATTTCCGCAAGGCGCACATCACAGATGCTCCGATAGTCCCACCCGAAGCACCGGAATACGCAAGCACATGTCGTTGAAATTTTCCACCTGTGATACTGTCCAGATGACTTACGACCAGGCTCGTCCACGCTGCGGCACGGATACCTCCGCCATAAGCGTTTACAATGAAGACTGGATAACGTTCACGGCTTTCTAAAATTTCTTGCTGACGTACAGTTACCCAGTTATCAATGTACTCGTCAAGTGTCTGGAGGTTTGTTTCAGGCTTTTGATCGATTCTGTAGATATCGTGAAATCGATTATCAAAAAATACAGCCATTAACAAACCAACAACCAACACCATCGCAGCCCAATTCACTTTTGAATATTTACCGAGCACCAGTAACACGTAAAAAATCGCTGTGTAAAAGATGACGCCCGTAAAAACTACGGGAAGCGTCACAAAACGCGAGTACTCCCAGGAAGCAAAAATCAACGGACGTAAACTTACTATGATGAATGTTATCACACAGAGCCCGGCAAAATGCCTTAACCAGTTGCAAGCCTGTTGGTGTTCCAACCACGCCAGACCTCTTATTTTATAGAAATTGTGATTGCCACGTAACGTTGTTACAATGTAAAAGATCATTGACATCAAATAAAGACCAATACTGAGGTTGGCCAGTTGGAAAGGAGCATGTTTGTTCAACAAACCAAAAATGAGGATCACTGCAAACATGGATACAATAGCTGCGAGGAAAAGCCAGCCCAGTCCGTTTTTGTGCAGACCAAAGAACGCTCTCTCGAGGACTTTCTTGTGAACCAATCCAACATAAAAAATCATGGTGATCACCATTAGTTGAAAAGGATGAATGAAGTTGAAGGAATATTCTATCCGCATCACGTTGAGGGCATTCAGGATCGCGCAGGCCGGAATGATGAATGTCAGCACGCCCATTATCCTGGGGATATTCGTCTCGCGCTGTGAGGTGCGGTGCGATGGGTTTGCAAATAGAATGCGAACACCGCGCTGTGCCGGATTATTCTGGATGAAGTGATCGGTGTAATATTTTGGAAGAAACCAATTAATTGCAGCCAGGATTGTCAGCACTAGGTAAAATAATGCGGGACCCATAAAATGAGCATTCAAATTCAGCAATAGGTCCTGTCCCTGATCTGATTTCCATAATGCCACAAACATAATGATAAAACCTACCAGGGAAATTCGATTCTTCCATAGCGTTTGCATAAACCGATTCATAAAATCGGATCCCAATTGCATCAGGCGCGTCAGAATATAACTGACAACGACAGCAATCCCTATCAACTTGAGCAAAGCGGGAATACTAAAAACTGCCGGGAAAACGTTGTCACCGTTCAAATACCGGGTCATAAAGATATTTTCGAACACATCAAGGACTGCCACCACGAATAGCAATACGAGAAACCCTTTTGTTCGCCCTGACACGGGAACATTTGCAGTTGACATGTTCTTGTGAACAATAAAAACTGCTAAGAAAAAACAATAGGCTATTATGAATAAGTAGTCGAGCCATATGTCGGTGATCGCACGATCTACCAGTGTTGCAGACATTTGTCCGGTGACCGGGCTCTGTTTAATAGAGATTATGCCATCACGCTCGCATGTCATTTGGCTCCACTCATCTTTCACACGATCGGCCTTTCTGTGATTAAAAGATAGTTCGAGGGAAAGAATACCTCGTGGCGCCTGGGACGTCCTCAGACATTCCCCTGACATCAGCATAATCACTGCCATTGTCAAAAAGAATATGCTCGACAACCAAAAAGACGCTGTTAGCCTCTTTTGAATGAGATGGATGATGCGTTTCATAGAGGAGGGGTTTAATGTTATTCAGTTTTTACTCGGGGCATAGAAAAACGCAAAGCCCATCCTACCTTTGACAAGGTTGGGTGGGCTTCTAAACTAAGATACCAATAAGTAATGATAACTTCTAACAAACTCAAAGGTTTTTTTAAAGCGTAGAGAAGGCCGCGTGGGCCATGCTCTTTAGGAAAGCGCGAACAAGAGCGAGCTCGGGGATCGTCTACAGTCGATGGTCGAAGATGAAGACCTTGACCTTTACAACCGTCTGCTGATGGGGTACCTGTTCGACAACTACGATCACGATTTGAAGGATGGCGTGCGCAAGCGGTCATGAAGCATCATCCGTCTATAAAAAGTAGCCAAAGTTTCGTAAATTATGAGATCGCTGACAAATTCATTGCGAACCAGTTACATCCCACATGCCAAAGACTAAAGCAACAACCGTCACTGAATACTTAAATGCTGCTCCTAGAGAGGCTCAGGAGAAGCTGCATGAATTACGTTCAATTTTGAAGAAGGTCGTGCCTAATGCGAAAGAGACGCTGAAATGGGGCTCGCCCGTGTTTGAAGAAAAACGGATTCTATTCGCATATACTGCGTTCAAATCACATCTCAATTTCATGCCAACGAGATCAGCAATGGAACCCTTCACAGAGGAATTAGCAAACTATACTACTGGCAAAGACACGATCCAATTCCCTTATGACAAACCACTGCCTAAAGCGCTTATTCGCAAGATTGCCGCTTATCGTGCCAGGGATGTGAGGGAAAATGATGCAAGATGGATGTAGCATAAACGATCAGCGAATTCATGTTTATGTGAGGGGGCCGCAAAAAAAGGTCACAAAACTGTGGTAGCCGTCAACCGAGGTAGGCATCCGCCAGCCATGAACGCAGCGATCTTTGGGAGCCAAAATAATTTTTGCCATGGCCCTACAAACAGATTTACTTTTCATTAGCTTCCCTATCCAACTAAACCCCTTCCTATGCTCATCAGGAATTCTTTTCCAACGGTGGTTACGCTTTTAGTAACCGCCCTGGCTTGCGCTCCCAGTGAAAAAAACGCATCTGTTCTAACTGACGACATCCCTATATGTGGAACGGTTCAGTTTTCCGATGGATGCAGCGATGAACTGGATCCCATGATCGCCTATGGCCTCGCCCTCATCCATCATATGACCTATGAGGAAGCGGATAAGGTCTTTACCAAAGTTTCCGAGGCGGATGAAACATGTTTCTGGGGTCCGTGGGGAAAGGCGCTTTCCGTCATACATCCACTCTGGAATGACCCTCCTTCCGAAGAACGGTTTAAGGCAGGCGCGGATCTTTCACAGGCGGCGATGAAGCTGGCGACAACGGAAAAGGAAATGGCCTATGGTCGTACGCTCGCGGCTTATTACGAAGGCGGCCTGCAAACGCCGGAAAGGGAACGGCTAAAGAATTTTCATGGCGCCTGGGAACTGGCATTTAATGCGAACCAAGACGACCTGGAAGCCAAAGCTTTCTATGCTCTGTCCATGATCGCGGTGGCCGATCCTACCGACAAAACATTTGCGAGTCAGCTCAAGGCTGGAGCGCTTGCGGAAGAAGTGTTGCTCGAGATCCAGGATCACCCAGGAGCATTCCACTACATCATTCATGCGTACGATTATCCAGGGTTGAGTAGCAAGGCAATTCAGGTGGCGAACACCTATGGAACCATCGCGCCGGAAATTCCGCATGCATTGCATATGCCTTCACATATTTTCACGCGTCTTGGCATGTGGAAGGAATCGATCGAGTGGAATACACGATCGGCGGCGGCGGCGATGAAAAATCCTGTAGGTGGTGCGATCTCCATGCACTATTTCCACGCCATGGATTACATGATGTATTCGCACTTGCAACGGGGTGAAGTAACGAAGGCGCGCGCCGTACTCGAAGAAATGAAAGGTCGTTCCGGACCGTTTCACGCACATAACGCTACGGCCTATGCGCTTGCGGCAGGTGAAGGAAGATTCCACCTGGAAAGAATGGACTGGAAAAGCGCGTCGATGATGTCACTGCCAGCCAGCGGCGAGTTTCCCTGGGAGAAGTTCCCTGACTCGCGGGCGCTGAATGCGTTTGCAATAGGACTGGGCGCAGCGCGCAGCGGGCCTGTCGAGCGCGCGGAAATGGCAATGAAGAGTCTCGACAGTCTCAAACCATCGATCAAACATCCCTATTTCCTCGGACAGGTCGACGTTCAGAAAAATATCATCAAGGCATGGCTGGCGCTTGGCAAGGGAAAAAAGAAGGATGCAGTCGAACTGATGAGGCAGGCTTGCGATCTTGAGTGGGCGACGGAAAAACATCCCATTACACCTGGAGAGCTGCTGCCCTCCCGCGAGCTGTTTGGTGATATGTTGGTTGAGACGAACTCGCCAAAAGAAGCGCTCGAACAGTATGAGATGTCATTGCGGCGCAGTCCCAACAGATTGAACAGCCTGTATGGCGCCGCCCGTGCGGCAGAGCTTTCCGGCGATCATGAAAAGGCGAAGGAGTATTATACGAAAGTTGTCGAGCTTACCTCCGACTCCGGCGATATCCTTGAAAGGAGACAAAGCGCAATGGAAAAACTGAGCAGTTTGTAGATCAGATCAACGATACAGGTTACTGTCTGGTTGCACTGCCAACTCTTTAG
>JBBEBN010000007.1:0-9162 GCA_040882305.1 Cyclobacteriaceae bacterium | reverse complement strand
ACCCTGGGCTAGGTTATCGCGCCCCTTCAGGGCTGCACACACATTGCGTAGTTTTTCCCCGGACAACAGTGATTGATCAATTCTGCAATTTAACACGCGGCTAATTGCAGAATTGCTCAATTGCAGAATTCTTTCCGGGCCGGTAATTTTCGATAAAAAAAACACAAGCGGCATTTTGAAAAAATGATAGCGGGTGTATATTGAGCTTTAATTGACAGGATATTTGGAAAAAGTATCCTGTTTTTTTGGCTGTTGCTTGAATCGAGTGGCCCGATTTTTTTTCAAGCAGGGCACGGAGCTGATAAAATCAATGTTTAACTATAAATTTCACAAACCTATGAAGATTACAAAAGTCTTGGTACCATGCCTTTTTATGCTGGTGGCAGTGGGAAGTAAGGCGCAAACAACTACTGAAATAACTGATGAAGATCTGAAAAAATATGCTATCACCATGGACTCGGTGGAGGCCATGCAGGGATCGCTGCGGCAGATTGTGGCCGAAACGGTGCAAAAAAATACGGTTATGCCGGTCGCCAGATACAATGAACTGTTCAAGATCATTGATGACGAAGCCAAGGTAAAAGCTGCTAATGCAACTCCGGAGGAAATAAAATTCATTCATCAGATCAACGACCTGAGAAAGGTGAACATCGAACGCATTAATACCACCTATCAGTCGCTGGCAAAGGATTACGTCGGTGTGAAAGCATTTAATGCTATTCGCAAGTCTCTCCAGACAGACCAGGCGCTGAAAGCCCGCTATGATAATGTCTACAAAGACATGGAGTCAAAAGAAAAGGGTGGATAAATAATTTATCGAACATCATTAGAAAAAAGCGCGGGACGTCTGTTCGCGCTTTTTTGCTGCTTCCTCCTATTGGAAATTTATTAAATTTTTGCGGCCTGTTCGGTAAATTGGTTGCTTCAGTTGCTTTTCAGGATACGCATCTCCACCCGCCGGTTGGTATTCCTGGCTTGTGGGGTGATGTCGGTTGTCAGGGGCTGGGTGCCTCCGAATGCTTTTGTTTTGATGCGATTTTTCGAGATGCCCTTACTAACGAGATATTTTTTTACGGCCTCCACCCTTTGCTCTGAAAGGTTCATGTTTGCTTTTGCATGACCGATGTTGTCGGTATGGCCTTCCAATTGAATGATTATCTTTTCATTGTCTTTCATCATCAGCGCTACCTGATCCAGCTCCTCAAAAGATTCCGGTTCAATATGCGCTTTTGCCTGAGCGAAAATAAGATGGTTTAATCTGATCGCTTCTCCCGTAGGCGTTAGGACGATATTCCTGATAACTTTTCGGAGATCAGCTATTCCATTGGGATCCAGGATAACAGTGCGCGGATTATAGCCTTTTGCTTCGGCGGTGATCTGATACTTTACGACCCCGAAAATGGGAAAGGAAAAAGTGCTGTCGATAAATTTGCCGTAAATGCTTCCAGTGGGAATACTGCTGTAATGGATGTTTGCTTCAATACCCTTACGCGTGGTGGCGTCGAGAACTTTCCCCCAAGCGACCATAGCTACGTCCTGCGCGCGGAGCTGGAAGGCCGTGCATAGGAGCGCTAAAAGAAGGGTATTCTTTAACATAATACAAAGATAAAGACCACTCTACCGGGAACAAGTCTTTCGAGATAGCCTGAAACTAAGCCCGATCTCCCGTCAAATAACTAGTTCAAATTCCGTACCGCACGTGTCTTTTACAATTCAAATTCGATGGTTTCCCCCACATTGAATGATTTTCCCTCATTCTTAACATTTTCGCGGCTATTTTCTGTCTTTTCTGGTCCCAAAACTGGAATAGCGTCCCTATTTTCTACTTCGTTCTTCTCTTTACTTTCGTTTTTTTGCGCCGGACTGTTTTGCTGATCTGCCTGCCGGGGCTGGCTTTCGCCGAAGAGGTTTTGCTGTTCGACTTTGATTTTTGCCCCGAAAGCTTTCCGGTTTGGCGCCGGGCTTTGCGCGAGCTGGTGCTTTGGCTTTTTTTCCGGTTCCGCGAAGAGGACGACTTGTCCGTATTCCCCGACGGGAGGCTCCGGCCTTTGCTGAGGGAAGGACGGCCCGATTTTTTTTTTTGGCGACTGAGAATCATCTTCTGATTCAGCCACCTCTACTTCCTCTCCGGCTTCCTGATAACCAGGCTCATCATCCTGCACAAGGGTCACCCTTGTGACCTTATGCTCGGACAACCTGTTGCCGAGCGCCTTCCAGCCTTTGATGTCAACCAGGTCTTCAAGGTTGACAGTTTCGGTCTTTTTGGGCTTGTCTTTGCCTTTGTTCACCTCTATCTCTATCTCGGGAGATTCGGCCGTGGTCGCTGCCACGAGGCGAGACCCGATGGCTTCTGAAATGAACACGAATTCCTTGTCAGCGGTACTCGTTTCGATCATAAACCGTTTCACCATGTACTGCTTGGTTTCTCCATCCACGTAAACGGCCGCAATGGGTTTTTCAGGATGGAATTTCTCTACATGAAGCACGCGCTCAGGCTCATAGCGATTTGTCAGGTCATAGTTTGTGATCCTGTACGATCCATTGCGCATAAAGGCAATGATATTGTCATCGCCGTCAAACTTACCCAGGTATCTTCCGCGCCTGTCTTTGTTCAGGCGGCCCGCGTCTGCATCATACCACAGGTTGAGTTTGCTGAGGGTAGACGAGCCGGCTTT
Source organism: Cyclobacteriaceae bacterium (assembly GCA_040882305.1). Taxonomy (GTDB): domain Bacteria; phylum Bacteroidota; class Bacteroidia; order Cytophagales; family Cyclobacteriaceae; genus Chryseosolibacter. The sequence continues at coordinate 6,487 of JBBEBN010000007.1, read as the reverse complement.
CAAAAAGTCGACCTTGCGGATAGGATACTTCGTGATCGTAATTCCACGCGCGGCCCTGCCCTTCACTTCGACGTCTGCAAAGTCGAGCAAAAAGATCTTTTTACGGGCGGTACTGGCAGGTGACAATTTCACTTCTACTACCTCGGCTTCACCGTTCGGATTTCCGCTGACGTAATGGATCCTGGAGTTCTTCTCACCCTGCGTCAGATCGTATTCCTTATCCCTGATTACGCCAGGCAGATTGAATCGTTTTGCGAATCCTTTGCCCGTCCTGGCGTCGGAATAGATCAGGTTATAGACCATGCGGTCATCTCCTTTCTTGTAAATTCCGACGTAGAGAATATCCTTGCCCATAAAGGCCTTTTCCTGGATGCGTGAAACGAGAGCTTTGCCATCCTTGCGGATGACGATCACATCATCCAGTTCAGAACAATCGCAGATATATTCATCGCGCCTCATTCCGTAGCCCGCAAATCCGTCTGCGCGGTTTACATACAACTTCTGGTTGCTGGCGATCACTTCCACCGCTGTAACCGACTGGAAGCCTTTCATTTCTGTTTTGCGCTCCCGGCCTTTCCCGAACTTATCAAGCAAATTCTGAAAGTATGCAATAGCGTATTCGGTCAGGTGCCGCAGATGATGCTGCGTTTCCTTTAATTCTTTTTCAAGATCGCGCAGCATTTCATCTGCCTTGAATCCGTCGAATTTGGAAATGCGTTTGATCCTGATCTCTGTCAGCTTAACAATATCATCCCTGGTGATTTCGCGATAGAATTTCTTTTTGTGCGGTTTCAGCCCCTTGTCAATAATGCTGATGACCTCTTGCCATGTCTCCGCAACCTCTATGTTCCGATAGATCCGGTTTTCAATGAATATTTTTTCCAGGGAAGAGAAAAGTATATTTTCCATCAACTCTTCTTTCCGGATCTGAAGCTCCCGTTTGAGAAGTGTTACCGTCAGGTCGGTGTTATATTTCAGGATCTGGTTGACAGCCATGAACTTCGGCTTGTCCTCCACGATCACACATGCGTTGGGCGAAATGCTGATCTCGCAATCGGTGAAGGCGTAAAGCGCATCCAACGCGATTTCAGGAGACTGGCCCGCCTGAAGGTGGATGAGGATCTCTACATCCTTAGCCGTATTATCGACAACCTGCTTCACTTTGATCTGCCCTTTTTCACTGGCTTTCACAATTGACTCCATTAAAGAAGTAGTTGTGGTAGAGTAAGGTATCTCTTTAATCGCCAGTGTTTTCTTATCAATTATCTCAATCTTTGCACGAACTTTGATTTTGCCTCCGCGCAGGCCCTGATTGTATTCGGTGAAGTCTGCCGTTCCGCCAGTCGGGAAGTCGGGATAGATCTTAGGGCTCTTTCCCTTCAGCACATCGACGGATGCCTTGATGAGTTCGCAGAAGTTATGAGGAAGGATCTTTGTTGACAGTCCTACCGCAATACCTTCCACCCCCTGCGCCAGCAAAAGCGGAAATTTAACGGGAAGGGTAACAGGTTCTTTCTTTCTTCCGTCGTAGGAGAGTTGCCACCCGGTTGTCTGCGCGTTATAGACCACCTCGAGCGCAAATTTTGAAAGGCGCGCCTCAATATACCTGGCCGCAGCAGCGCTGTCGCCGGTGCGTACATCCCCCCAGTTGCCCTGGGTTTCAATCAAAAGTTCTTTTTGCCCGAGGTTGACCATGGCTTCACCGATGGCGGCGTCCCCGTGGGGATGGTATTGCATCGTGTTACCAATCACATTGGCCACCTTGTTAAACCTGCCATCATCCATCTCCTTGAGGGAGTGCATGATCCTGCGTTGCACAGGTTTCAAGCCGTCTTCTATGCGGGGCACAGCCCGCTCCAGGATCACATAAGACGCGTAATCGAGAAACCAGTTTTGATACAAACCATCCAAAGCAATGGAGTGCACTTCACCGGTTTGTCCATGCCCCCCCCCTGCCTTCAAGGTATCCCCGGTGCTTGCTTTTGACTTACTGCGTCCAGGTGCCGGGGCATCTTTCTTCTTCTTACTCATATTACCATTACAGAATCGTCTTGCACGTTTAATTTGAACTCAGGTCAGACGGATAATCATGCATCCCTACCACCTGCCCATCCCATGTTTCCGATACCTCTTTCCTCTTTTCTTTACCTCTATGCCTCCTTCACCTCCTACCCCTCGTGTTCTTCGAGGACAATTTTCTCCTCGGCTTCCCTATCCACCTTATCTAACTCGACGCGGAGGTTATCGATGATAAACTCCTGGCGGGTAGGTGTATTTTTGCCCATATAAAATTCCAGGATCTTATGCAGGTTACTGTCGTGTAGCAACACAGGCTGCAGGCGGATGTTTTCGCCGATGAATTCACCGAACTCATCCGGTGAGATTTCGCCCAGTCCTTTGAAACGCGTGATCTCGACCTTTCCGCCCAGGGTCTCCATGGCCTTTTGTTTCTCGTCTTCGCTGTAGCAGTAGATCGTTTGCTTTTTATTCCGCACGCGGAACAGCGGCGTTTCAAGAATAAACACGTGGCCAGCCTTAACAAGATCAGGAAAAAATTGCAGGAAGAAAGTCATAAGCAACAGGCGGATGTGCATGCCATCCACGTCTGCATCGGTAGCGATTATGACCTTGTTGTAACGAAGTCCCTCCATGCCCTCTTCAATGTTCAATGCATGCTGAAGCAGGTTGAACTCTTCGTTTTCATACACCACCTTTTTGGTAAGTCCAAAACAATTGAGGGGTTTACCCCGGAGACTGAATACTGCCTGCGTGCTTACATCGCGTGATTTTGTGATAGAACCGCTGGCGGAATCTCCCTCGGTAATGAAGATCACTGACTCCACCCCCTTTTCGTTTTTATCGTCGAAATGAAAACGGCAATCGCGGAGTTTCTTGTTGTGAAGGTTCGCCTTTTTGGCGCGCTCGTTGGCAAGCTTTTTAATCCCTGCGATCTCCTTGCGTTCGCGTTCCGACTGCAGGATGCGCTTCTGCAAAGCATCCGCAGTCGAGGGATTCTTATGCAGGTAGACCTCGATCTCCCGGGACACAAAATCTCCGACATAATTCCGGATGCTCTGCCCTTCGGGCGCTATGTTGATGGATCCGAGTTTTGTCTTAGTCTGAGATTCAAACACAGGTTCCTGTACGCGGATGGCGATGGCCGCAATAATACTTGCGCGGATATCCGAGGCATCGTAATCCTTTTTGAAAAAATCGCGGACACCTTTGACCACACCTTCCCTGAAGGCGGCCAGGTGCGTGCCCCCCTGGGTGGTATTCTGACCATTGACGAAAGAGTAGTATTCTTCGCCGTACTGACTGCCATGCGTCATCGCCACTTCAATATCATTGCCCTTCAAGTGCATGATGGGATATCGAAGCTCTTCAGCGTTACTCTTCTGTCTTAAAAGATCAAGGAGACCATCTTTGGAAAAAAACTTTCGCCCATTGCAATTGATGGTCAGTCCCGCATTGAGGAACGCATAATTCCACATCAGGTCATCCAGGTACTCGGGGATGAAGTGATAGTGTTTGAACATGGATTCATCCGGGGCAAATTCAATCAGCGTACCATTCTTCTCCGATGTTCTCGTGACTTTAGGGTCGCTTACCAGTATACCTTTTTTGAATTCCGCCAGTTTGGTTTGTCCATCGCGGAACGCCTGGACCTTGAAATGATTTGAAAGCGCATTTACGGCCTTTGAGCCAACGCCGTTCAAGCCCACTGACTTCTGGAAAGCGCCGCTGTCGTATTTCGCTCCCGTGTTGATCTTGGATACAACATCCACCACCTTACCCAGCGGGATGCCCCGACCGTAGTCGCGGACGATGACGCGGGATTCATTGATGGCCACATCGATGATCCTGCCGTAGCCCATCATGTGTTCGTCGATACAGTTGTCGACCACTTCTTTTACCAGCACGTAAATGCCATCGTCTTTGGAGGATCCATCCCCAAGCTTTCCGATGTACATACCCGGTCGAAGGCGGATATGTTCCCGCCAGTCGAGGGACTTTATACTCGCTTCATTATATTCAAACACCGAAGGTGATTTTTCAGATTTTGCCATACACTTCCCAGGATTGATAAAACCGGACAACAGGTTAAAAAATCACTTATAAGCTTAAAAAATGTCGAATCTGCACCAATAAAGTGATTTTTAAGCTGAATAGCACCATTTCGCTAAAAAGCAGATTTACAAATTTTCATCAACTCCATAAGCATAAAACATTGATAATCAGCCCTTCAAAAACTCGATATCAAACGACTTGTTTAAAGACAAATTTTTGAAAGCCCAGGTAAAGGGGCCAAAAAGCCGCCCAAAGGACGATGAGTCCAAGACTGCCCGTGATATAGAAGCCTACGCGGTTGTGGTTGAACATTTCAGTGCTGTTGTAGACGTTCAGCGCCTGCATGGAAACAATGAGGAAAATATTGATCGTTATGATCAATCCATGAAACCAGGAGCGGAGGTTTTCCGCATCCCCGTACATCATTTTGAAGAAATACACCAGCACGTTGATCGTAACAATGGTCACCATCAGCATATAGAACAACCATTCCCGGTTGATGGAGATGGGCTCATCCTCCTGAACAGTAACCAGTTCGGGCAAGCTTGCATACACGTAAAGCAAGTTGGCCCATACCACCAGGATGGAAAGAAACCAGGCTGCCCGGAACAACTTAAGCGTCATGTTATTAAATTTGGGTGCAAATAAACAGAAAACATCTTGAACATAAACCCAATCGTTCTTTCCATTCCGGTTTTTTTCATCCTGATCGGAATTGAATTGCTGGTTGCGCGGTTTACGCACCAGAAGATTTATCGGCTGCCAGACGCAATTTCCAATATCAGTTGTGGAATAACGTCTCAGCTTTCGGGTTTGTTCCTCAAGCTCTTTGGCATCGGGATCTACCAGTTCCTGTTTGAAAAGTTCGCCTTCCTCACGCTGGACAATACCACCTGGGTTTATTGGATATCCCTCATTCTTCTGGTGGACCTTGCCTATTACTGGGCGCACCGCATGAGTCACGAGATCAACCTTTTCTGGGGTGGTCACGTCGTGCATCACCAGAGTGAAGAATACAATCTTTCTGTTGCGCTTAGGCAGAGTTCGCTACAGGTAATCTGGACGTTCGCTTTCAACCTTCCCATTGCCCTTCTTGGTTTTAACACCTTTGACTTCGTTGTGGTGGCGGCATTCAATACCCTGTACCAGTTCTGGATCCACACGGAAACCATCGGCAAATTCCCTCGATGGATAGAATTTATTTTCAACACTCCCTCCCATCATCGCGTGCACCATGGTCGCAACCCGAAGTACATCGATAAAAATCACGCAGGGTCGCTGATCATATGGGACCGCATGTTCGGTACATTTCAGGCTGAAGAAGAGAAGCCTACGTACGGTATTACAAAACCCCTTCAAAGCTGGAACGCCGTGTGGGCCAACATGAGTCATTATGCGGAGATGGGCAAAGATCTGAAGCGCATTCCCCTCTGGCGCGACCGGATAAAGTATCTTTTTATGAAGCCTGGGTGGCTTCCGGAATATCTCGGGGGCTACATGCCTGCGCCGGAAGTCGATCCGACCACCTTCCGGAAATACACTACACCCTCGCCGCTGCCGCTGAACCTGTATGTGCTCTTCCAATATTTGCTGTGCCTGGCAGGCACTTCTCTATTTTTGTTCAACTCGGGTAAGTTTTCCCTGGCAGAAAAATGGTTCATTACCATGCTGATCACCGTTGTCGTAGTTAATTGCGGTGTATTGTTCGAGCAGCGAAAATGGGTGAAGTGGGCTGAATGGGCCCGGATCTTCGCCTATCCCCTCTTGTTGAGCATACTCACCGCATGGCTCGATTGGAGCATATGGTTTCATGGTTTGTCGCTGATTTATTTTTTGATCTCCTTCACCTGGTTTTACTCCCTGCAAAGACAACATGCGCACCTTCAGATGGCTTAGTATTTCTCTTTTAGTCTTTTGTTTCTCGTGCGATAAACCCCTACCCACCCTTGAAGGCATCGATCTGGAAAAGTGGCGTGAGGACAAAAATGCCTGTCAGCATATGCGGCCTTCCATGCGGGAAGCGATCGAGCGCCAACGGGAGAAGTTTCTGTCACTGGATCAGATGCAGGTGGTAAAGCTCCTGGGCAAACCCGATCAAATTGAACTCTACTCCCGCAACCAGAAGTTCTTTTATTATTTCATTGACCCTGCGCCTGGCTGTGGCGTTGCGTCAGATTCGACAGCGCTGAGACTGGTGATCAGGTTCAACGCCGTGGGGTTGGCGAAGGAGGTCTCGGTTGAGTAGTCCGGGAAGTTTGAGAAGTTTGGAAAATCACCCCTCCAACCTCCGCTGAAGGGGAGGCTCAGTCCGCTGCGCGGACTTAAGAAAGTCCTTTCATAGCGTATATTTGTCGGATGAAAAGCATTGCAGTGATCGGTTCCGGTACGATGGGCAACGGAATTGCGCATGTGTTTG
>JBBEBN010000006.1:0-9163 GCA_040882305.1 Cyclobacteriaceae bacterium | reverse complement strand
AGGTCACATCCCAGGAGTAATAATTATCAAGCACCACATCACTTCCTGAAGATCCATAGCGGTTGAAGGCAAATCCCACATCCAGAAACATCCTGTAGTTCAATGGGTCTTTCAGCATGTTTTGCCGGTATTCGCCAGACATAAAAAAATTATCAGCCTTTTGCAGACCTTGAAGCTCCCTTCCTTCTGAATCGCTGTATTGAAAATTAGATATCGATTTTCCAAACTGCAGACCGAGCTCCTGTGCTTCTGCCAAAAGGGAGCCAGACAACAACAGACAAAGGGGGATCAGGATTTTCATGGCTATAACTTAATTATGGAGGTTGAAAAACGACTCAGACCCACCGTAACATGGATCATATAACTTCCACTTGAAAAGTCTTGCAGGGACAATTCAATCACCTGGGCTGGACGATAATTGTGATAATGAACGACCTTACCGCTTAGATCATGGATGCTTATCGTGATATCGTTCGTGACTTCTCTTGCAAAAGCCACGCTAATCGATTGCGAGAAGGGATTTGGATAAATGCTGGCCAGATACTCATTTTGCGTTACCGATTTTTGTACTACGAATAATGCAGGCGGCTGCTGAAAGCCCTGTCGAATCATGCTGGAGGTGCCAATTACCCCCGCCTGTCCTATACTCTGACTGACAAAGTAGGTGGATCTGCCGGAAATTATTATCTGCGATGAGCCCCCTGACCCTACATTTGAGCGCATCACCGACTGAGCATAGCCGTCCAGGCCGAAACTTAATGTTGCAAGGACCAGGATGACATTCATTTTCATCTCGCTAAGGTATAAGAGGTGAGCAACATATAATGCCATCACACTTAATGTGAGGCAGATCAATGGCGTTCGTTACTATTTTTTTTTGCTCCGTTATGACAATTGTACAGATGAGATCGGGAGACTTATCGTACAAACTATTTTCTAATCAGACCGTGGCCCCTGCGCGGAATAAATCGACGATCTTCTGAGTTGGCAAACCAATATAAGAATAATAATTTGGAAAGATATTGGTTATTCGAATTTTTTGCCAATACCGCTCATGTATCGGAGCGCCTCGAATTGGTATATGATACGGTCAAACATTTATCTTCGACTCTACACGCCTCGGAGCCGCTATCTCCGCGCTCTTGTCAGCTTGTCTGGAAACTGAATTTTCGAAAGGACTTCGGGATGATAAATTGCTTTGGCGTTCATGTAGACCTCGTCTCTGTTGAGTGTCATCTTTTTCGTTTGCTGTTTTTGAAATAATTCCATCTGGTCATCGTAATGAGGACTATCTTTCCGATTGGAAGCTCCGTAGCAATTGATGGTTTCTATTTCCGGCCCAGTGGGGGTGAATTTCGCAAACGCGATGTAACAATCGCCTATGGCTCCCCGGCGACGGCCATTCTCTGAAGGCATTGAATACATGGTAGCCAACACGTCAGGAAGACCGGCCAATGGAAGAGATTTGCCGCCTCTCTCCAGACGCTGGAGTTCTCCTAGAGAAACATCGGTTGTGCCAAAATTTTTCATCAGGTATTCCTTAGCGTACATCAGCGCTTCAAGGCACATCGGTTTTGTCATGGTTTTAAAAGCTTCATCGTTTTCGTATTTCGCCGCAACATAGTAAAACAAAACGCCAAAGACGGCAGCCCCTTTGCTATCGATCGTTCCTTTTCGATCCCACGTCTTTAAGGTGGTGATCAGATCGGCTACTTCAGGATGGTCATTTTCATTGAACTGGAAAAGCGTATCAATATTGATGGGGTATGCCAGTTTTTGCGGCAACTGAAGATCGTACTTGATGCGTTTGAAATCTTCGAAGCTCACTTTCTGATACTGCTGCATCAACTCCATCAAACGAAGGCTTCTGTTGTTATCGTGGGTTTCGTAACCCATGGTCGGGTCATGGTTCTCCTCCTTAATATTATCTTTTTGATCAGTAGCATTAAAGGGTGAATGATTCGCATTGTATACATATCCGGAGGATGGGTTGAGAACCTGTGGTAGATTTTCCACGGGATGAAATTTTGTCCACAGAAGCAAGGAAGAGTTACCCGGCAAGGTTTCTTTCCAGTTAAATCCTGGTTGGCGGACAGGCAGTCTTCCGTTGCTCAGATAATATATGGTATCGTAACGATCGCCATACACGATATTATAGCTGGGGTGCGCTTCCATTTTCAGGGCTTTCCTGAATTCAGAAAAATTTTGCGCTCTATTCATCCGGTACCATTGCTCAAGGCCACGGATATCCATCAGTGCTGAGGTCCGTATGGAGAAAACTCCGTTCGTGTTGATCACCGTAGGTCCAAATATACTCCAGTATACTTTCCTTTTTACGCCAAGAATGAAGCCCGGTGTGACTTTGATCTTCAACTTCACAGTAGTTTCCTCCAGCGTATGCCAATCGCCATCGACCTTGTATTGAAGGCTGTTATCGGGATTCATCGCGAGCTGATATATATCCAGCCTGTCAGGATGGTTCACCGTATGGGTCCAACCCAGGTTTTCGTTGAAGCCCGTGAAAATAACCGGCGATCCTGGAAACAGCCCCCCTATTATATTCCAGCCTTCTTCACTGGAAAGGTGTGCTTCGTACCAGGCGACCTGACCTTCCAGGGGATGATGGGTGTTAATCGTGAGGTAAACGTTCCCATCAGTTGTTTTTTTTGAATTGAATGCCAAGGCATTCGAACCTGATGGCTCCCACTCAGCAAGTGGAGCAGTTTCCCTATAGATTTTTTTCAATGCTTTATCAACGCCGCATCCCAGGGCCATTTGCAAGACCGAATAGGTGACCATATCCTGAGGCATTATCGGAAAAACCTTTTTCACCAATACCTCTTTGGGATGCGTTTCCGCGTAGGCATTGATGCCCCCGCAATATCCCTGAAGCACCGCTTTAAAAGGCGGGGAAATATCGGTTTTGTAGCGCTTGTTCGCCAACCGGCGTAAACGCAAAAGATGAACGACGTGATCAACGGTGGCTCCTTCTCTTCCGGAATGCTGTCCCAGCATCGCCCTGCTGGCGAGAAAGGATTTCTGAACAGTTTCGAAATCATCTTCGGCATGTGCCCATGCGAGGCCATACGCAACCTCACGATCTGTTTCGGCAAATATGTGCGGAACACCAAAGTGATCTCGGACGATGTCGATTTTCGAAGGATCAAAGCGGTCAGGCGTTTCGGGAGCAATCATCCCCGCACCTTTGATCCCATATGCTGATGAATTCGGGAGTATTTTCCTGAGAGCCGTTTTTTGTGAAAAAACAGCAAAGGAAAAACAGCAAAAAATTAAGGCAACACCTGATTTTTTCATGTTGGCAACTCGTTTTTGGGCGATTAAAAAATAAATTTTGCCGAATCGGGACACTTTATCCGGGTAACGGAAAACTCAAAGTGCAGGGTTGCCAGTCCGGGACTGCGGCTAATGCTGTTCACATAAAATGCATGCCCGCGGTGAGACTGATATATTGGCGCACTAAAAAGAATCCGCGAGTAACGGTTTAAGCAGCTGCAAGGAAACTTTGCCTGGAAAATCCGGAGCGCAAGAATCAAAAATCCAATTGTGTTTCTCCGCAGAACCCGGCCTGACCCGCAGGATCAGGTCACATGAGAAGAGTCATCTCATCTCAATACTATGGTCATTCTCATTCTTTAATAGAGCCTCTAGCTTTCAGCCATGAAAAGCAACAGGAGCAATCATCTCCTGGTTACACCACACATTTATAATATGGAAACAATAACCACAGAATACCGGAAAAAAGAATTGCAGTCGCAAAAGCCTGGTCTGGCGAAATGGCCGCGGATCATCCTGCTGGGTGTTCTCGGTTACGAAGGGGCAGGCGCCCTCCTGGGTGGTAGCCTCCTCGTTGCGGCACCGGACGGCAGACTGATGGACATGCCCGTTGACATGATGCACGGTGCCTTCCCGGATTTTCTGATCCCCGGCATCATATTATTTGGATTGGGAATCCTAAGTGTAGCCGCCTTTGTTACTGTACTGCGCAGGACCTCTTCCGACTGGGTCATGGCCGGCCTCGCATTGGGCGGCCTGGCTGCATGGTTCTGGGTGGAAATTGCCATCCTGCTTGACTTGCACTGGTTACACGCCATGTGGGGCCTGCCCGTTATTGCAGGAGGGCTGGCGGCGATCCCGCTCGTTCCATCTCAGTATCAGCGGAAAGCACTGCTCCTCTGTGGCATTCTTTCTTCACTGCTCTATGCCCTCATCAACATTATTGTGCCGACGCAGTGGGAGGCGTACGATGCTGCTTCCCAGACCCCGAGCGAGCTCTCGGCCATCGGCGCTCCGACGCGAGCGCTTTGGTCGGTGTTGGCTACGCCCTATACATTCCTGGTCCTCGCCTTCGCATGGGGCGTCTGGAAATCGGCTGCCGGAAATCGCCGCCTGCGCATCGCGGGCGGCTTGCTCATCGCCTACGGCGCGCTCGGATTTCTGTGGCCCCTCGCTCCCATGCACCTTCGCGAGACACTGGCGGAAGGTGGAGGAACTTTCTCCGACACCATGCATCTTGCTCTCGGGGCGGTGACTGTGGTCCTCTATCTGCTCGCGTTGGGTTTCGCGGCAGGGGCATTCGGAAAGCGATTCCGCCTTTTCTCCATTGCAACGTTTGTGATCGTGCTCGTATTTGGCGTGTTGACATTTCTGGATGCGCCGGGCATCGCCTCCAATGAGCCCACACCGCTCATTGGAGTCTGGGAGCGTATCAACATAGGGGCTTTTCTGATTTGGGTCGTGGTGCTGAGTGCGGCGTTGCTGCGAAGGGAAAAGAGCGAAGCGCATTGAGCTATTTTGGTTTCAATTGAGTACTTACAAAAGCCTCCAATCTGGAAATAATTGCCTGGAGTGAAAAGTATCATAAAGTACACCCCTACGCAAAAGAATTTGCAATGCAGCTGAAAAGGATAAGGAGTCGTTAGAGGGCTTTTGAAAGCATGAAAAAACAATAACGCTTACATAGTTTATTTCTGTGAAGGTTTTCACCTTGAATATTATAACTTACAACCAGGATCCTTCAAAAAAAGGAATAAAATCAAATTCAATCGTTGATGTCATTAACATGTAAGGCAGCGTTGGCTGATGGGCGCGGAAATTTTATAATTGATCAGATACAGGTAAACGACCCTAAAGCAGATGAGGTTATTGTAAAAATAAGGGCTGCGGGTCTCTGTCACACTGATTTTGATTCCCTGCGCTGGGGTAAGAATTTTGTACTTGGGCATGAAGGCTCCGGCGTTGTTATACAAACCGGTGAAGCCGTGACAGGCATTCTTCCCGGTGACGCTGTAATACTAAACTGGGCAACTCCTTGCGGTCATTGCTTCCAGTGTCTGGAAGGGAACCAGCACATATGTGAAAATAACTCACCAGTCGTTGCCGGAAACAACGGACATACCCCCGGCCATGCGGATCTTTCGGGAACCACCTGGAAAGGAAAACCTATTGAGCGTTCTTTCAACTTAGGCACGCTTTCTGAATATACTTTAGTAAAGCGCTCGGCAGTGGTTAAGAATGAGTCCAGGCAAATGTCTTTTGAAGCTGCCAGTATCATTGGCTGCGGAGTAATGACAGGTTATGGATCTGTAGTGAACGTCGCAAAAGTAAGACCAGGTTCTTCGGTGGTCGTTTTGGGCACAGGAGGTGTCGGTCTTAATGTTATTCAGGGTGCCAGGATATCCGGCGCAACAATCATTATCGCCGTCGACATAAGTCCCCAGCGGTTAGAGATGGCAAAATTTTTTGGCGCGACGCATACCATCACGGCTGATAAGACTGATGCGGGCCTGATGCAAGCTGCACAGCAGGTAAAAGCGCTAACCCTGGGGCGAGGTGCAGATTATGCTTTTGAATGCACCGCCATACCACAACTGGGGGCCGCACCGCTTGCAATGATCAGAAACGCCGGAATGGCAGTGCAAGTCAGCGGCATCGAACAGGAGATCAGCATTGATATGAATCTTTTTGAATGGGATAAGATATATATCAACCCGTTGTATGGAAAATGCCGCCCTCAGGTGGATTTTCCGAAGATCGTAGAGTTGTATGACAAAGGGACCTTGTTGCTTGAAGAAATGATCACGCAGACGTATTCCCTGGACGATCTGCAAAAAGCTTTCGATGATATGTTGAAAGGTAAAAACGCCAAAGGAGTAATTGTGTTTGAATAAAGATCATGTCCAGATTCAGAACATCAGAGATATCCGAGAGCAGGTTCGAATCGGATAATTTACATTTTATGACGGTAAAAACCCCGAACTTAAAAGGGCGGGGGGACATCTGTATTTTTGAGCCTCCAAATGTTCGGGATGACCAAACCCTTTCTGTTGTGATACTTCTTCATGGAGTTTACGGGAGCGCCTGGAACTGGGCATACAACACGGGCATACATTTAAAGGCCAATGAAATGATCAATCGCGGCGAACTACCGCCGATGGTTCTCGCTATGCCTTCTGACGGACTTTGGGGTGATGGTTCCGCCTACCTTCCGCATGATGGATATGATTTTGAAAAGTGGATCGCCTTGGATGTTATCGATGCCGTGGAAGAAAAAATCGCTGGCGTGCAAAAACATTCTCCTCTCTTCATTGCCGGCTTGTCTATGGGAGGGTTCGGCGCCTTAAGGATCGGCGCCAAATATGGCTTTAAATTCAAGGGAATTGCCGGCCATTCTTCCATTACCAACCTTCAACAGATGAAGTTATTTGTCGAAGAAGACATTTCCGGTTATCAACAGGAAGATCCTGTTGATAACGATATTTTTAAAACGTTTCAGCGTTTCCGCGGGCAGCTTCCGCCTGTGCGTTTTGATTGTGGGAGCAATGATCAATTAATTGAACACAACCGAATGCTTCATCGTCAGATGCAGGACGCTGGCATTGAACATGTTTATGAAGAGCATCCTGGCGGCCACGAGTGGTCTTACTGGGCGGAACATATTGTGGACACGCTGCGTTTCTTTGCAAAGCAGATCAAACAATAGCCAGCTCTGAGAGTTTACTTCGGCGCCTCCGGGATTATTCCCTCTTCCTCAGCCCCGGAATGTCAAACTCGCCGATGTACCAGTAATCATCGTCTCGTACAAAATGGAAAGAAAACATTCCTTCATACCCGATCTTATCTCCGCCCGTTATTTTTCCTGTCAAGGATAAGCTGCCGTGGACATCGGCCTTCGCAGTTTCTGCGTCAATGACGACTTCTCTAATGTCGAACGCCTTAATGCGGAGAGAGGCATGTGCCTCCTGGAAGACCTTGATGATGGAGGATATACCAGGTCGGTCATACCCCTTGCCTGAAAATACGATCCTGCGGGCGAGCGCGATATCATGGAATTCCTCATTCCAGGGCCTCGTAAAAATTGCTCTCACAAAGTCGCTGGTATGCTGGCGCACATCGTAATCATGATTGGGATGAAACTCCTCGTACGTGAAATGGCAGGTCATGCCGGGAATACGCATGTCATCCATTTCGTGCCCGAACAGTTCCTCGGTGATGAACCTGTAAATGGTGGCGTCGTCATATTCGCAGATGCAGCCAAGTTCCACTTCGCTCTCCGCCATGATCGTTTGTATGCCATTCAGTTCTTTCGCGATCTCGCCTGGCGCTAATGTATCCCATTTCTTAAACGCGGGGCGTCCGATGTAGTCGTAGACCTTGATCCTTTTGGCATCCTTGAATTGTCGTTCAAAGGCATACACCGACTTCAGCCACTGGTTTTCTACGCCGGGACTGAGCTTTGACGTTTCTTCCATTTGCATTCCGTACTCAAGCGTGAGTTTGAGCTTTAGCAAATTGTTCTCGGCCCTAAGGTCATCTTCGCGGCTGAGGAGGGGGTCTTTTTGATTGTCCATAAAAGTTTGTGAATTAGTACATGATCAAATTAATGTCTCCCCGCGGAAAGAGCAAGTCGCAGGATTTTTTATCAGGTTTTCCTGACAAGTCTTTCGCTGGGTTTGAACCCGGGGCATCGCATAATAGTCCATAGTCCATAGTCAATGGTCCATAGTCCAACCAAGAAGGAATCCATGGACCATCGACCATGGACCATCGACTAATGAAACCTTCTTTCGGTTCGCCCGTAAAAAGCATCATGCTATTCATCCTATGACCCCGGAGATCCTCTTACGATATCTTCATTTCATCAGCATTTTCACAATCGTGGGGGTACTGGTGTCCGAACACGTCTTACTGAAGAAGACTTTAACACGGGCTGAGATCGGCAGGCTTGCGCGCATTGACGCCGTATACGGACTCGCAGCCCTCATGCTGATCACCGTCGGCCTGACCTTATGGCTGGGTGAATTCGGGAAGCCCGCGGTTTATTACACGAAGAACTGGGTCTTTCATACCAAGCTGACACTCTTCCTTATGATCGGAATTCTTTCGATTTATCCGACGGTTTTCTTCATACGCAATCGCAAGGGCGCTCAGGGAGAATTAGTGGAAGTGCCGTCATCTATCTTCTGGGTTCTTCGGATCGAGCTGCTTTTACTTGCAGTGATTCCGCTTCTCGCGGGGTTGATGGCCCGGGGTGTAGGTTTTTTTGGGTAGGGCCGTTACACGCAGTTTCCTGATTGAACGCGTCGAGCACCCACTCGGGTTCGGCAGGTTCCCTTGAGAAAGATTCCTTCGACACTATTCACGCGAGCACGCATGGGGGTTCGACACGCTCACCCACCGAGTCGCTCGTGTTAGGGAAGAGCTTGATAAGTTCAACGAGGAAACTGCGTGTAATGTTGTACCTCGGCTTACCCTTTACAAATTCAACCAATACGTCAGCTTAAAGACCAGCGCGCGATTCTTACTTGCAAAGTGCTCCGGAAAGTAGTTTTCCGTATATACAATATAGAGATCTGAAGCTGGCTTATACCGCCATTGAAACCGCACATTGAGGTTCATGTTGTCCAGCAGATTGTTGTATTGAAAATACGTGGTCAGAAAAAGCTTATCCGTGAAAGTCAGATCAATGCGTGGACCGATGAGAAACAGCTTTTCCTCTCCATAATCTTCGGGTAGTTTTACATCATTGTAGTCCACGAGCAGCGAGACATTACCGTAGGGCTGATAGCGCACTTTTAACTGTCCGTTGACGTTGACGTTTGTTCCGTTATAGAATCCCCCATAAATAGTTTGAACAGCGAAATTA
>JBBEBN010000005.1:0-9169 GCA_040882305.1 Cyclobacteriaceae bacterium | reverse complement strand
GCTTTTTTATGCTACTAGTTCTCCCTGGAATACTTTTTCAAAAGCCTGCTGAAAGTCTGCTTTGATATCTTCAATGTGTTCAATGCCGACGGAGACCCTCAACAGATTCGGCAACACACCCGCTGAGCGCTGTTCTTCGTCCGTAAGTTGCTGATGTGTCGTGGCCGAGGGTTGAATGATCAGTGTCTTCGCATCACCCATGTTCGCCAGGTGGCTGACCAGTTTCAGACTATCAACCACATCGGTAGTGTTGTCTTTTGTTCCTTTAAGCGTGAACGACAAGACGCCTCCAAAACCGTTGCGCAAATATTTCTTTGCCAGTTTGTGATAAGGGCTATTCTCAAGGCCGGGGTAATTGACACCTTCCACGAGCGGATGTTTTTCCAGCCATTGCGCCAGGGCGAGTGCATTGTCAACGGTGCGTTGTACACGCAGCGAAAGCGTTTCCAAACCCTGGAGGAAGAGGAAGGAGTTGAACGGGCTGAGAGCCGGTCCGAAATCACGCAGACCCTCTACGCGTGCGCGGATGATGAAGGCGATGTTGGGCAGCCCCAATGGATTGTTATCTCCAAATACGTCCCAGAATTTCAGGCCGTGATATCCCTCCGACGGTTCGGTAAATTGAGGGAATTTCCCGTTACCCCAATTGTAATTTCCTCCATCCACGATCACCCCCCCGATGGAACTTCCGTGCCCGCCGATCCATTTTGTAGCAGATTCCACCACCACATTGGCGCCGTGTTCAATCGGACGGAAGAGGTATCCGGCGGCTCCGAAAGTGTTATCGACAACGAGCGGAAGGTCATGCTTTCGCGCCAATGCGCTGATCGCCTGGAAATCCGGAATATTAAAGCTGGGGTTTCCGATGGTTTCAATATAAATAGCTTTGGTCTTTTTGTCGATCAATTTTTCCAGTGACTGCGGTTTGTCATCTTCCGAAAATCGAACATCAATAGCCAGCCGCTTAAAGGAAACTTTGAACTGGTTGTATGTGCCCCCATATAAGAAAGGAACAGACACAAAGTTATCTCCTGCCTGGAGAATATTATTCAATGCAATGAACTGCGAAGCCTGACCTGAACCAACTGCCAGCGCCGCCACGCCGCCTTCCAGCGCCGCTACGCGTTTCTCAAATACATCGGTGGTGGGATTCATGATCCGGGTGTAGATGTTTCCGAATTCCCTTAAGGCAAACAGGTTCGCGCCGTGCTCGGAGTTCTTAAAAACAAAGGACGTGGTTTGATAGATGGGCACAGCCCTTGACATCGTAGTAGGATCTGCTTCCTGACCAGCGTGGAGTTGTAGGGTTTCAAAACGAAAGTTAGACATGTTATTTTGTTGTTAAAGTCAATGATTGTGGTAAAATGTAATGGATAAAGGGAGATATAGCCGTAACCATTGCCTGTCACCTGGCAGGTCATGGGCTATTTCGTTGCCGGAAGCGCTACGCCGTCATTTAACAGCAACCATCCTGACAACAGAAACACATGCAACAAGCTTCTGTGTTGCGCTCTAACCCGCAGAGGTTGAGGAAGGACTGGAAAAATTCCGAAAGGGCAGCATTGAAGCCATCATGGCTCAAGGCAGTTGAGAAAATGTCGACGATGTTTTTCATTATTAATCGGTTTATATATCCTGAACCGGACTTTCCGGGTCAGAGTCAGGATTTAGCACCTTTTCCTCCCAAGGGGATGGGTGGAGGGTTGCTAGCGCTTCACAGAGCCTGTCTCTC
Organism: Cyclobacteriaceae bacterium; assembly: GCA_040882305.1. Taxonomy (GTDB): domain Bacteria; phylum Bacteroidota; class Bacteroidia; order Cytophagales; family Cyclobacteriaceae; genus Chryseosolibacter. The sequence continues at coordinate 7,437 of JBBEBN010000005.1, read as the reverse complement.
CGCGCTTCTTTATAAATCGGTAAAGCGGTATGGCTTATTCGACTTGCTACTACAAACGTAGAATGAGAACGCCTGGTTTCCAAATAAGAGACGAAATAATTTTTCAGCGGCAATGCTGACACTTGTTAGGATGGGAACGCAAAAAAAGGGTTTTCAGGGTAACTAAATCGTTTGCGTGTGCGCGGCTTTTTTTATCAGTATTATGTCAGCATTCCGCCATCTACCTGGATCACCTGACCTGTGATATAGGATGACATGTCACAGGCGAGGAAAACACAGGCATCGGCTACATCCTCCGGAAGACCACCGCGCTTTAGCGGAATAGCATCACGCCAAAGCTGAAGGGTTTTTTCGTCGAGCTTGCCCGTCATCTCTGTTTCGATAAACCCCGGTGCGATAGCATTACAACGAATGCTCCGGGAGCCGATCTCCAAAGCCACCGACTTTGTAAAACCGATGATGCCCGCTTTCGAGGCCGCGTAATTTGCCTGGCCGGCATTGCCCTTGATCCCTACGATGGAAGTCATGTTGATGATGGAGCCGCTCCTTTGTTTCATCATCGGTTTCATGACAGCCTTCACTGTATTAAAACACGATTTGAGATTTACATTCATCACGCGGTCCCACGCATCTTCATTCATTCGAAGAAGGAGGTTATCCATAGTGATACCGGCGTTGTTGACGAGAATATCGAGGGATCCGAAATCAGCGATAACATCATTGACGAGTTTTTCAGCCTGAGAGAAATCGGATGCATCCGATCGGTAGCCTTTTGCTTTGACGCCCTTTGAAGCGAGTTCTTTTTCCAGGGCCTTCCCCTGTTCGACGCTCGACAGATAGGTAAAGGCAACGTTGGCACCTTGTTCGACAAACTTGATGGCAATGGATCTTCCAATACCTTTAGAGGCTCCGGTGATGAGCGCATTTTTTCCTTTCAGTAAATTCATATTCGTCTTGTTAAACAGGCGATTCCGTGGCCAAAAATAAGAAATATGCAGAAAGCAGAAAGTGGAAAGGTTAAGGTTAGGCATCAGGCTTCGAAAGACCTTCCAAAACAGCTTGAAACCGCCTCATCTTACAGTCCGCGCCGCCATTGGCTTTTTAATAACCAATCTCCGGTTTATCTTTGGCACCGAATTTAAATTGAATCCTATGTCTAAATATGATCTGATCGTTATCGGGAGTGGTCCCGGCGGATATGTGGCTGCTATCCGCGCTTCTCAACTCGGTATCAGGGTGGCTGTTGTGGAGAAGGCCGAGATTGGCGGCATTTGTCTCAACTGGGGATGTATTCCAACAAAAGCCCTGTTGAAGAGCGCAAACGTTTTTGAATACATCACTCATGCGAAGGATTATGGCATAGACGTCAAGGACTTCAAAGCAGATCTTCCGGGAATGGTTAAACGCAGCCGCGAGGTGGCCGCAAGCAACAGCAAGGGTGTCCAATTCCTTTTCAAAAAGAACAAGATCGACCTTATCGAAGGCACAGCGAAACTGAAAAAAGGAGGGAAGGTTGAAGTCACAGATCCCGGAGGTAAAAAAACGGACTACGAAGCTAAAAACACCATTGTCGCCACCGGCGGAAGGTCGCGCGAATTGCCGAGCTTGAAGATTGACGGCAAAAAGGTCATAGGCTACCGCGAAGCGATGATCCTGGATTCTGTCCCCAGGAAATTGCTGGTGGTTGGCTCGGGAGCCATCGGCGTAGAGTTCGCCTATTTTTACAGAGCCATCGGTGCTGAAGTTACCATCGTCGAATTCCTTCCGAGGATCGTGCCTGTAGAGGATGAAGAAGTATCCAGGGCATTGGAAAGGTCCTTTAAGAAAATGGGTATGACTATTCATACCAGTTCAGAAGTTACCAAAGTGGATACTGCAGGAAAAGGTTGTGTGGCAAGCGTGAAAACACCAACCGGTGAGATCAGGATAGAGGCGGACATTGTGCTTTCCGCTGTGGGCATCGCCACAAATCTGGAAGGTATCGGTCTGGAAGAAGTTGGTGTAAAAACAGAAAAGGGAAAAGTTGTCGTTGATGATTTTTATAAGACCAATGTCGAAGGCGTGTATGCCATCGGTGATATTGTCAAAGGTCCAGCGCTGGCACACGTCGCGTCAGCAGAAGGTATTATTTGTGTAGAAAAGATCGCGGGAAAGAATCCGAAGCCGCTTGACTACAACAACCTCCCCGGCTGCACGTATTGTTCTCCTGAGATTGCGTCCGTGGGTTATACGGAGGAAGCTGCCCGCAAAGCCGGTTATGAAATCAAAGTGGGTAAATTTCCTTTTAGCGCCTCGGGAAAAGCAAAAGCCGCAGGTGCTACTGATGGCTTTGTGAAAGTGATCTTCGATGCGAAATACGGAGAGTGGCTGGGTGCTCATTTTATTGGAGCAAACGTCACGGAAATGATCGCGGAAGTAGTGGCGGCCCGCAACCTGGAAACTACTGGTCACGAGATCATCAAAACAGTTCACCCGCACCCCACCATGAGCGAAGCCATCATGGAAGCCGCCGCCGCAGCGTATGGCGAGGTTATTCATATATAGGGGCATTGAGGGATAAAGGAATAAGCGTTTGAAAGGTTGCCAGTTACCGGTTGCCTGTAGCCATCAAAAATCGGAACGATTATAATCGCTCCTGTTCTGGAATGCTGCTGCGTGTTTGTTGTACATCGCCTCCAGCTTCTCCGCCTGCTCCGTTTCTCCGTACTCAAATAATACGCGCTGAAGTTCACCCAATATCACAATCGGGATCTGCAACTCGCGGCCATACTCTCTTTTTCTCAGGTAATAATCAGCCAGCTCGTCTGAGCGGGTGGCAAGGAGGTTTGCGATATTCAACGCTCTCTCCCTATCTCCAACAGCGAGAAGTAACTGAACCGTTTGCGTATTGGTGTAGTCGAAAGGTACACCACTGTCCGGCATCCGCTCAAGGCCGTACATCAGTATTTCCTTTGCCCGGCTGCTGTCACCGCGTGAGAGCAATGCGGCGGCCAGCGAGTTGAAACTGCTTCGGTGATTCTGCACAAAGCTGCGGTAGTCAGGTGAATAATAGATCGTAGAATCATCGAGTCCGCGGAACTGGAATTTCTCTTTTATGTTCCTGAAGCTCATCTCTGTATTGACCAATTCTGTTTGCGGATTGGGATTCAACACCGGCAGGATGCGATAAGCATTTCCCTCCTGCACAACGAACGGCGAGAGGTCGACGTTGAATTGTGCCAGGGAAGTATTGTTCACGTAAAGCGGACGTTCCCATTCACCTGTAGCCAGCACGTCGAGCATGGCAAGGTCTTTTTTCTCGAGTGCATTTCCGCGCACCCGCAACCTCATTTCAGGAACGATGAGGCTGTCCATCTCTTTCGGCACAATTCCCAGCGAACGCACTTTGTCCACATCGACTTTCAGCACCAGTTCTTTAGTTGGCACCGCATTCGCCCTACCATACAGCCGCAAGCCCTTGTGATTTTTCAGTAACAACTCAAGGAATTGTTTCAGATCCACCGCATTGATCTTGGCATCATAGTACGGAAGGTAATCATTTGGTCCGCCCTGCCTGTAATTTTCGCGCGTCAGCGTATAGGGGAAGGGTTCCGATTCGTATGTCTGGCGCATCGTTTGATAAATGTACCAGTCCGTGTTGTAATAGCTCAATACCACTACGCGCACATCTGTACGCACGCCTTCCACTTCCTGTGAGTACCACAGGGGGAAAGTGTCATTGTCTCCGCCGGTAAACAGGATCCCGTTCGGAGCGCAGGACTGAAGATAGTTGATGGCCGAATCAACAGAGAAGTATCGTTTGGACCGATCGTGGTCGTCCCATCCATCCATTGCCATGAGCGCCGGTGCCGTGAGACAGGCCACTGTGCCAATGATGCCTGCGGTCTTCAGACCACGGGCAGCCTTTGCAAGCGCGTCTGCTATAGCAATCACGGCAAAGCCGATCCACATGGAGAAAGCGTAATAAGAACCTGTGTAAATGTAATCGCGTTCCCTTGGTTCAATAGGCGGTGAATTCAGGTAGATGACAAGCGCCACTCCGGTGAGGACAAACAACAGGGCGACCACAACAAAGTTTTTTGTATTGTGAACAGACTGATAGAACATTCCAACCAGGCCGAGCACAAAGGGGATCATGAAGAAATTATTCCTGCCTTTATTATCTGCCAGTGTTTCCGGCAATTTCTCAAACCACTCGAATGGCCCCAGCCAGTTGGCATTTTGATTGTCGCTTTCCCTGCCGGCGAAGTTGAAAAAGAAATAACGCACGTACATCCAGCCGACCTGGTGCGAGAACATGTAGTAAAGATTGTCAGAGAAAGTTGGTTTCTCTCCTTCGCGCAATCCCAACAGGTCGCGGTACACTTGCTGATGCTGGGCGTCGGTACTCCAGATACGCGGAAGGATGGTCTGATCTTTTGCGGAATATCGATAAGAGATCTTGCGGTCTGCCAGCTCATATTTCTCCTTGCCTTTAACATAGATGGCCTCCCCTTCGTCAGATCCCTCCAGCTGGGCCGTGAAATACTGACCATATAGCAGCGGACGACTTCCGTACTGTTCCCTTTTTAAGTAGCGAACGAAACTCATCACATCGGAGGGGTCGTTTTCGTTGATCGGGGGATTGAAATTCGCGCGGATCACGATCATTGCATAGGAGGAATATCCTATCAGAATGAAGGTGGTTGCCAGCAGAAATGTATTCAGGATCGGTTTTTGATTTTTCTGCGCAAAGCGGATTCCATATACCAGTGCAGCGAGCAGGATCAGTGCAAAGACAATTACGCCTGAGCCGAACGGAAGGCCCACACTGTTCACAAAAAATATCTCAAAGTTCCCCGCCATAGTGGGAAGCCCGGGAATGATGATGTTGTTGATGAAAAAAATGATGAACAAACTAAAAAGCATGGTGGCCACAACACCCCACCTGCCGGGCTGATATTTTTTGAAATAATATATCAGCGCAAGCGCGGGAATGGTGACAAGGTTCAGCAAGTGTATACCAATGGATAATCCCATCATGTAAAAGATCAACAGCAGCCAGCGGTTGGCCTTCGATTCATCCTCAATGAGATCCCATTTCAGCATGGCCCAAACAACAAATGCGGTAAAGAAGGAAGACATGGCATACACTTCTGCTTCCACATTCGAAAACCAGGCCGAATCGCAGAAAGTAAACGTTAACCCAGCCACGACGCCGGCACCCATCAGCACCCAGGTTCGGTCGGTGGTCAGTTCCTCCCGAGTACGGATCTTCATGAGTTTGCGGCCGAAGAGAACCGTGGACCAAAACAAAAACAGCGAAGTAAAGGCGCCCGCCAGGACGCTGCTGAAGTTGATCCAGTAAGCAACCCTGGTTTCGTCGCCGAACGAAAGAAAGGAAAACATCCGTCCTATAAGCAGAAAAAGCGGCGCTCCCGGAGGGTGGGGAACCTCAAGTTTATAGGATACTGCGATAAATTCTCCACAATCCCAATAACTGGCGGTTGGTTCCATGGTAATCCAGTAGACGATCAATGCAATAGTAAAAACCGCCCAACCTGTCAGATTATTAACCTTTTGAAAATGATGGTTCATGATGAGATCTTCTAAAACTTGCGTCGCGAAAATAATTAGGATTCTTCAGATTATGGATTATCAGGATTGATATTTGAAAAGGAATCCCGTATTCCACTCAAATATGAACTGATGTCCCCAAAATTGCCTGCGGAAGGCGATTATTTGTATACTATGACATAAAAAGCCAGCCAAAGGAAGAAAAGCAGGATGTAGGAACAGACGACGATCAACCACACAATTTTCTTCTCTTTGTGAGCGTAATGATGAATGCCGGATACCAGCATGAACCAGTAGGCAACTTCAAACAGATTCAAAGCCCGCAAGGGATAGGCCCACCGCTTATCCAGGGAATAGTAATCAAAAAAATGCATAATTGAGAAGGGGTAAAATGCGCGTATCTCATGGTAGCCCGGGTCGGTTTGAACGGTCATGAACCACATGATCTTCAGCACTTCCGGAATGAGAAAAATAAATTCAGCTCCAACGACCACACCCCAGCATTGTGAGTAGGTAACGCGGTAACCATACATGAAACAGCCCACCCAGACGACAAATGCAATGACCGTGAACTTCCAGACATATACAAATGGAATCGAAAGATACTTTATTCCGTTAATCATCCTGAGGACAGCGCCTTCAGGCCTGTCCTGAAGGAACTCGAAAGCGGCGGTTTCATTTTCAATGAAGGAGATCTTGATGAAAAGCAATGCCAGTGTACTCAGGCAGAGCAGAATAAAAAGCAGTCTTTTGTCGGCAGCAAATAATGATTTAGTTTCGCTTTCGTTTCGGGGAGGGGAATTTACCAATCTGACCGTCTGTTTAGGGTTTATGATGTTTTCAGACAAATATAGCTGGTTCGCGATGTTTATGTTTCTGGGAAAGACAGGGATTTTGTTACTTTTTCTCCTATTGGTCGCGCCTTTTAGCGCATCATCACAATCTGGCGAAAAAATTGACGATATCATTATCCTTCTTGCCGACAAACAAGTGCAGTTGGAGTGTACGCAAGGGCTGAATGACCTCTACAATTTCAAATTTGAAAAAGCAGAAGCGGAATTCCAGGATCTGAAGACCCGGTATGGCTGGCATCCGCTCCCGTATTTTCTCATGGGACTAAGCGACTGGTGGAAGATCATGCCCAACACAAAAAATACGGCGTATGATGATTCTTTTCTTGCTTACATGGACTCAACGATCCAGGTCGCTGAACGCCTCTATAAAGAATATCCTGCCTATAAGGCAGAAGCCGCATTTTTCCTGGCGGCAGCCTATGGTTTCAAGGGAAGATTGTACTCTGATGAGGAGAGAAAGAACTGGCGCAAGGCGGCTTCTGTGGGAAAAAGCGCCCTGGATTACCTGGAAGAAAGCAGGGGCAATCACCACCTGAGTCCTGAACTGGCCTTCGGAGATGCCCTGTACAATTACTTTTCTGTATGGGTGCCGGAACACTATCCAGCCCTGCGTCCTATTCTCTGGTTTTTTCCAAAAGGTGACAAGCAGCTGGGATTGAACCAATTGAAGGAAGTTTCCTACAACGCTTTTTATACGAGGACCGAAGCAATGGTCTGGTTAATGCGGATACTTAACAGCTACGAAAACGATCAGTATCAGGCACTGCAGATCAGCGAATATCTTATTGAGACCTATCCCAACAATCCATATTTTCACCGGTATTACGCACGGATGCTTTACTCGGTGGGGCGTTATGCGGAGGCTGAACCGGCCTGCAAAGAAATTCTTGTCAGGATTGACAGCGGCATGCTGGGCTACGAAGCAACCAGCGGGCGATACGCTGCGTTCTTTTTGGGGCAGATCTATGAATCGAAAAAGAATCTCGATGAGGCCCGGAAATACTATGAGCTGTGTGTAAAATATGCT
>JBBEBN010000004.1:0-9197 GCA_040882305.1 Cyclobacteriaceae bacterium | reverse complement strand
AGATTAAAATTTTCAAATGAAGTAATTGCTGACACTTTGCATTATTTTTGCGGAAATGAAAAATACACTGATCCTTAACGCAAATATAGTCAATGAAGGCAACGTCCTTGCGGGAGATGTGCTGATCAAAGGCAGGTTCATCGACGCGATCGGTAAAGATCTTTCCTCCAGGCCGGCAGACAAAGTTATCGATGCCAAAGGCAAACACCTTCTTCCCGGAGCGATCGATGATCAGGTCCATTTCCGCGAACCCGGTCTTACGCACAAAGCGACTATATATTCAGAGGCACGGGCTGCTGTGGCAGGAGGCGTGACGAGTTTTATGGAAATGCCCAACACAATACCCCCCACATTCTCCGTTGCCCTGCTGGAAGACAAATACAAGATTGCAGCTAAAGATTCACTGGCCAATTATTCTTTCTTCATGGGCGCGTCGAATGACAACCTGGAAGAGGTAATGAAAGTTGATGTCAGTCAGGTTTGTGGATTGAAGATATTTATGGGATCCTCAACGGGAAATCTACTTGTTGACGATGAGAAAACGCTTGAAGGATTCTTTTCAAGATTTCCTTCCCTTATCGCGACGCACTGCGAAGACGAGGCTACTATTATCAGGAACACTGAAGTGTATAAGACTAAGTACGGCGACGACATACCCGTTAAATTTCATCCACTGATCCGCAGCGCCGAAGCTTGTTATAAATCTTCATCCTTTGCTGTTGGCCTTGCCCGCAAACACGGCACCAAACTTCACATACTTCATATTTCCACCGCGAAAGAAATTGAATTGTTTGAGTCCGGCATTCCCCTGGAAAAGAAAAAAATTACGGCCGAAGCTTGTGTGCATCACCTGTCGTTCAATGAGTCCGATTACAGCCGGCTGGGAACACTCATCAAATGGAATCCGGCGATCAAAACCCGTGCGGACCAGCAAGCGATCTTTCAGGCCGTGCTCGACGATAAGATCGATGTGGTCGCCACCGACCACGCCCCACATACACTGGCTGAGAAGAGCAATCCCTACGTGAAAGCGCCTTCAGGCGGCCCCCTGATCCAGCACAGCGTCGTGGCCATGCTGGATTTTTTTCACGCCGGAAAAATCAGCCTTGAAAAGATTGTACAGAAAATGGCGCACAATCCGGCCATTCTCTTTCAGCTATCAAAAAGAGGTTTTATCAGGGAGGGATATCATGCTGACCTGGTGCTTGTGGATTTGAACCACCCCTGGAAAGTGGAAAATGAAAATATTCTCGCGAAGTGCATGTGGTCCCCTTTCCTCGGCAGGACTTTTAAGTCAAAGGTGACGGATACCTTCGTTTCAGGGCATCTGGCATTTTCGGACGGAAAATTCGATGAATCGATAAGGGGACAGCGGTTATCCTTTGAAAGGAACTAAAAAAACCGTGTTTTTTGTTATTTGCAGCCGACTATCTAAATTGCAGCCTTCAAACGGTGGATGTAGCTCAGTTGGTTAGAGCATCAGATTGTGATTCTGAGGGTCGCGGGTTCGAGCCCCGTCTTTCACCCTTTTTTGCCACGAAGCCGCAGATCTTTTTGGCACTAAGGCACAAAGACACAAAGTTTATTAGGATTCTCATAAAATTCCTGCCGCTGGCAGGTTTTTTTGTTTCTGGCATAGCGCTCTGGCATTCAATTTTCCCATCAATTAGTTGACGATATGCTGTGTCGCGCCTGCGGTGTGATTCAACATGCCCCTAACATAGCCTAGACCGCCAACTGCTTTCAAGTTAAAACCTGGCTGTTAACTTTCAAACACACACGTCTATAGTCCACACGGTGAATCCTGGTAAAAAAAGTAATTAGTGTCTTTGTGTCTTTGTGGTCAACCTAATAAGTGGTTAAATTCACATTAGGAAAACCAATCACTTATGGATCAAAAAATTATCAACCTTTTTGATGAATACACGCATAAGCCATTGACGCGGGAGGTATTCATTCAGCGTCTGGTGAAGCTCACCGGAAGCACCGCAGCGGCGATGGCTGCGCTTCCGATGCTTGAAGTGAATTATGCCAGAGCGGAGACCCTTTCCCCACAGGATGAGCGGCTTGAAACGGAGCGCATCACTTATGAAGGTGTGGGAACAACGATGAAGGGATATGTTGCCAGGCCCAAAGGGCAAAGATCGCTCGGTGGCGTGGTGGTAATACATGAGAATAGGGGATTGAATCCGCACATTGAGGACGTCACAAGGCGAATGGCGCTGGAAGGCTTCCTGGCGCTCGGTCCTGATGGGCTTTCACCGCTGGGAGGCACACCAGAGGATGCCGATAAGGCACGAGATATGATAGGACAGCTGGATCCACAGAATACAGTGCAGAATTTTGCAAGGGCGTTCGATTACCTGAAGTCGCGAAAAGATTGCAACGGAAAATTCGGGTGCATTGGTTTTTGCTGGGGTGGCGCGATGGCCAACAACCTGGCAGTTAACGTTCCATCGATGTTGGTTGCAATCCCTTTTTATGGCCGCCAGGCGGATGCTGCGAATGTTCCTGAGATCAATGCCACCCTTCAATTACATTATGCGGGAATGGACGAACGTGTCAATGCTGGCATTGCTGCTTATGAAGAAGCTTTGAAAAAGGCGGGTGTGGACTATGAGATCTTTATGTATGAAGGCGCGCAACATGCTTTCCACAATGATACTGCGCCGACAAGATATCATGCGGAGGCAGCAAAATTGGCGTGGAAAAGAGCCGTTGATCTTCTGAAGAAAAAGTTAAAGTGACCAATGTTGGCGTGGCGCAATTTTTTCTATAAGTATAAAATATGATCACGTGGGGAGATTTTAACAGGCTTTCACTTTCAAAAAAGATTAGCCTTCTTTATGAAAATGGAACATTTGTCATGGCTATCCGCTACTACGGCTACAAGGTAAACCTGTATTTGCTCGGCAGTATTTATCTTGAAGTGTTTGTGAACCACAAGCAATCCTGTATAGAAAAAATTCAGCAACTCGACATGAAACATTCGCGGATGAAGTTTTATTCCGACCAGATCAAACTTCCTGATATCATTTAAATTGAACAAGACAAAAGAAAACCCGGCACAGGCCGGGTTTTCTTTTCTTATGGTTTAGGTAATAATGCTAAGCTGTTGCTGCGGTTGTCGTTTCTTCAAATTTCTGAGAAATCTTAAGTGTAACATTTTTCTTGGCTTTGTAACCACAGTATCCACACTGATAGTGCTTCATCAACTCGCCTTCTTCATCTCCGGAAGGCTGTTTCAGGATTTCTTCCTTTACGATCTTGAAAGTCTGGTAATTACACTCCGGGCACTGAATGGCATGCAAGTGGCCGGAATATTTTTCAATTTTTACATAGCCTGTTTCAAGGTCTTTCCATACATCGTAGTCAATTGAGAAGACATTTTCTTCGGCCTGCATACCTTCATCCAGGTATGAATCTTCTTCATCTTCACTGAGCAACTTCATGGCCTTTCCTGTTTTAGGAGAAATGCGAGGCCTGTAGCGCAAAACTTTCAATCTTTTTTCAATGTAGAATGGGTAGTAGAATTTCAGCAGATTCTGAACAATCAATGCTACGATCATCCCCATTGATACAGTGAGAAATACGCGAACAAAAATCCACAAAGCACTCAATTCTGTAATACTGGAGTTGGCAAAGAAACAACATCCAATTATCAGGATAATTGAAGCCACCCAAAGGGTCATTATCTCACTTCGATTGATAAAGTCATATTTGACTTTAGCATCGTTCATCGTGGCAAGCCTGATTATGTGACCTATTACGATCAACACGGCAATCGCCCAAGCTCCATAGGCGATATTTTTTGCCATTGCATTCCAAGGTGCGTATTGTTCTGCCATGGTTATCGGTTAGTTATTATTTATTCCACTTTAGCAAATATAAAAGTCTGTTTTAACTTTACCTACAGTTAAGGGTAGGTTTATTCGGCAAAACGTCCTCTAATTTGATTTTTATTTCCGAACAAATCAAAAACCCGATTTGGGGTCGGCGTTCATGCCTTTCAGGCTTTAAAGGTAACCGCGCATTTTTTCACAAAATCAAAAATCTTTTTCACGCACGGCCCCTCCGATTCGAACATGCCCATATGGGCTACCTCCGGCAGGATAACTGCTTCCCCCTGCGCGCAAATGGCTGCCTGCTGAAGCATACCGTCAGCCGGAATGACCTGATCCTTTTCACCGGCTAAAAAAAGAATTGGTTTGGGGAAGGTTCTCAACAGATCCGTGCGATCTTTCCTGTCTCTCATTGCCTTGATATAGCCGACAACGGTTTCTCTGGCCGATTGCACGGCGATGTTTTTCACCTTTGGTATTGAGCTATGCTGAGCGTCCGCATAAAGCTGGCCAATGAAATTTGAAGTAAAAGCCTGAACACCTTGCTTTTCTATGAATTCCAGGACCTTATTGCGGGATTGTTTTTTCTCCTCCGAATCGGCAAGGGCGGTTGAATGGAAAAGGCACAGCCCCGAAATTACCTTCGGTACCCGGCCTGCCAGCGCAAGCGCAACATAGCCGCCCATGGAATGGCCAACGATGACCGGTTTGTCATAGTGTCTTTCCCGGATCCACGCGAGAACGATGCCAGCAACATCTTCAATGGAAAAAGGATCATCCAAACCCGGACTTTTCCCAAAACCCGGAAGATCGAGCGTCACTACCTTAAGGGAATCGCTTAATTTTTCGCCAAAGTCATTCCACACCTGCTGATTCATGGGAAAGCCGTGAATGAGTATCACCGTTTGTCCACTGCCCTGCTCCCGATAGTTGATCGTGTTGCCCATTACAGTGACCGGGAAACTGATTCGAGCATTTCAATCACAGACTTCTCAATGCCATCAGGATCAAACCCGCATTCACGATGCAGTTCAATCTGCTCTCCATGCTCCACAATGCGATCGGGAATACCCAGGCGTCTGACCTCAGCCTGGTAGTTGTTGTCTGCCATAAATTCCAACACCGCGCTGCCAAAACCGCCCTGTATCGAGCCATCTTCAATGGTAATTATCTTTTTGTAGGTGGTGAATACCTCATGTAGTATTTCCTCATCGATAGGTTTCACAAAACGCATATCGTAATGTCCAATGGAAAGATTTTTTTCAGCAAGGCGATTGCATACTTCCACGGCGTAATTTCCAACGTGTCCGATAGTCAGAAGGACAATTTCTTCGCCATCCTTCAATTTTCTTCCGCGGCCGATCCGGATCTGTTCCATCGGCGTGCGCCAGTGAATTATCACACCCCTTCCCCGGGGATAGCGGATGGAAAAGGCTTTCTCCTTTCTCGGCAGTTGCGCAGTGAACATCAGGTTCCTTAACTCCGACTCATTCATGGGAGCGGAGACAATCATATTGGGAAGGCATCTGAAATAGGCCAGGTCGTACGCGCCGTGATGCGTCGGTCCATCCGCCCCCGCAAACCCGGCGCGGTCAAGGAAGAAATTTACCGGAAGGTTCTGAATGCAAACGTCGTGGATCACCTGATCATACGCGCGCTGCATGAAGGAACTGTAAATGTTACAGAACGGGATCAGGCCCTGTGTCGCCAATCCAGCGGAGAACGTAACAGCATGCTGTTCCGCGATGCCCACGTCAAACGCGCGTTCAGGCATTTCCATCATCATGATGTTCATGGAGGATCCCGAAGGCATGGCAGGAGTGATTCCGATGATCTTTTCATTGTTCATGGCAAGTTCAACGAGCGTGTGGCCAAATACGTCCTGATATTTCGGCGGCTGCGGTTTCTCCTCGGCCTTTCGATAGATCTCGCCGGAAATTTTGTCGAATGTGCCCGGCGCATGCCAGGTGGTTGCATTCCCTTTTTCGGCAGGAGCGAAGCCCTTTCCTTTCACGGTGACGCAATGAAGGATCTTCGGGCCTTTGATATTTTTCAGGTCCTTCAAGATGGTGACAAGATGGTCTACATCGTGGCCATCAACGGGCCCGAAATACCGGAGGTTCAGCGATTCAAAAAAATTGCTCTGGCTCAACAATGTTGCCTTTATGCCATTTTCAATCTTGGACACAATTTCCTGAGCACTTTTGCCAAAGTTTGAGAGCTTCCCGAGCAGTTTCCACACATCGTCCTTGATTTTGTTATAGGTGCGCGAGGTAGTGATATCCGTCAGGTAGTCTTTCAATGCCCCTACGTTCGGGTCAATTGACATGCAATTGTCGTTGAGAATGATCAGGAGATTGGTATCTGAAACCCCGGCGTGGTTCATGGCTTCAAATGCCATCCCTCCCGTCATGGCACCATCGCCGATAACGGCTATGTGCTGCCGCTCTTCGGTTTTCAAATATTTTGAGGCTGCCGCCATACCTAGCGCTGCCGACAGGGAGGTAGATGAATGGCCAACGCCGAAAGTATCATAGGGGCTTTCACCTCTTTTAGGGAACCCGGAAAGGCCGCCATACAGCCGGTTCGTATGAAACTGATCCCGCCTTCCTGTAAGTATCTTGTGACCATAAGCCTGATGTCCAACATCCCAAACCAACTGATCATAAGGGGTGTTGAAAACGTAGTGCAAAGCCACGGTAAGCTCCACAACGCCCAAACTGGCCCCGAAATGGCCTCCGTAGACGGAAACATTGTCGATAATGAACTGGCGTAATTCCTCGCTTAATTGTACCAATTGTACCGGATCGAGCTTCTTAAGATCATCAGGTGAGTCAATTTGGGCCAAAAGTTTACCCGGTGTAATGAGCATTCGTTCAGATAGATTTAATCCTTAAACCGCGAATGAAGATAAGTGTTTCCGCAATTCTTCAAATACTTCCCCACAAAATTACTTATTTCTCCAATCATAAGGTTTTTGGGGGATTATAAATAAATTTGTGCCGCCTATGGTAGCACAAGAAAACTTCGAAATCAAGCTTCCTTTGTTTGAGGGACCTTTTGACTTACTCCTGTTTTTCATCGAAAGGGACGAACTTGATATTTATGATATCCCCATCGCGAAGATCACACAGGATTTCCTGGAGTATGTTCACAATATGGAACACCTCAATATCGAGGTTGCGAGTGAATTCATCCTCGTGGCTGCCACACTGATGCGCATCAAATCCAAAATGCTTCTTCCGCGACCGCAGCTGGACGAGCAAGGTAATGAAATTGACCCAAGGGAAGATCTGGTAAAACACTTACTGGAGTACAAGAAATATAAATCCGTCGTCGAGACGCTCCATAAGATCGAGGAGGCCGAGCTGATGAAAGAAAAGCGCGGCAATATCATCAAGGAGCTGAAGGCGCTGGCGGAGATCACCAACGTGGAAGCAGAACTTCAGGATGTCACCATCTTCAAATTGATGACGGTTTTTGAAAAAGTGATGAGGCGCTTTGAAGCAGAGAAAAGCAAACCCGTTCACCAGGTCATCCAATACCCGTATACGATTGAAAATCAAAAGAAGTATCTGTTGGATGAGGTGAACAAGCGCGAGCGTTTGTCGTTTGCTGATCTGCTGGAGGCTTTTCCAACCCGTATTGGCGTAATCTTTAACTTCCTCGCCCTGCTGGAGATCCTGTCCACTCAGCAGGTAGGCATTCAGATCGGTGAAGGGTTCAACAATTTCTGGGTGACGAAGGCTGAGGCGACAGAGGAGCCTTCGACAAGCTCAGGCTCCGAAGCACCCGGTAGCTGAGCCTGTCGAAACTACGAATACAAATCATCCCTGTCTGCATCCGCTACCTCCTTGAAGAACTGGGCAACTTTCCCGGTGACTTCCTTAAAAAACTTTGCTCCCTTTTCGGCAGTTGCCTTGCGCGGATCACCTACGCCGGTATCTTTTGTAACCTGAAGCCATTTGCGTTCTGCCCAGGCCCAGCCCTCCCGTATTCCCGCCATCCGGAATTTTTTCGCCGCGCCGTCACCTGCCTCCGACAACGGTCTTACCAGGTGCGGGGTGAGATGTAGAATGACGCTCGTCTCCATTTCTCCGGCATGATCATCCTTGTTTTCAAAATAATTTTTCTGGTCGACGGACTGGTACCAGTTACAGGAACATAAGAACATTTTAGGAAACTGAAGTCCGAGCTCGCGGATCATGGTCTTGAAGTCATTGCCACCATGGCTGTTGAGAATGATCAGCTTATATATTCCCTGGCGGTTCAAGACCTCGACGATGTCGCGCAAGATCGTGAGCTGTGTGCTCGGGTTCATGTTGATATCCAGCTTCACGTCAAACTGGCCCGTGTTCACCCCAAAAGGAATGCACGGCAGCACCGTGATCTTCGTTCCCGCCTCCCACACTATCCGCGCAGCTTCTGCTGCCACCTCTTGTGCTTCAATAATGTCGGTGCCGTAGGGCAGGTGATAATTGTGCGCCTCGGTGGCCCCCCACGGCAGAACAGCTACTTCGTAGTCAGTTTCCTTAACAGCTTTCCAGTGGCTTTCGGCTAGTATATATGGTCTCATGTGGTTGATTTAACTTCTCCTCGCTGGCGTCGATCACCGGCTGCATTTAACGTACTGAACTTTTCTGACTTGCCGCATTCGAAGACTGATTATTCGGGAATGGCAATCCTGTATTGTCTTCCTTTCTTCACAGTGAGCCGATCATCCCGCAACCAGGGATTGTGTCTTTTAATGAGCTTATAGTTCGTGTTCTGTTGTTTGGCAAAGGTGACAAGGTCTCGTATGGATTCATCTACTTCTATATACCGGAGCGGTTCCTCCTCATAAAGGTGTTTCGCGTCAACCCGGAAGCCGTACCTCAAAGGATTTTGCACTATTTCCTTTATCGCAAGGATTCTGAAAACATACCGGGAGGTTTCTTCATTCAGATACAGGTCGTAATAAGAGTCAACCTGTTGGTTTTCAATTGCCCGCCCGAGTCCGCCCATGCCGCGGTTGTAAGAGGCTGCCACCAACGTCCAGTTGCCGAACTTTCGGTACGCCTGTTTTATGTACTTGCACGCCGCCTCCGTTGCTTTTAGGGGATCGTAACGTTGGTCTACCTCATCGGTTATTTCCAAACCGTTTTCCTTTCCCGCGGACTTTAATATCTGCCAGTAACCAACTGCATTTTTGGGGGATATATCGTTTAATAGACCGCTTTCAATGAGCGGAAGGTATTTGAAATCTTCCGGAATGTCGTGTTCCTTCAGGATCTTTTCGATCTGCGGCAGCCAGCGGTTTGCACGCTTCATGAGAAACAGTGTATTACTGTGAAAATAGGTGTTGATCTGCAGCTC
>JBBEBN010000003.1:0-9249 GCA_040882305.1 Cyclobacteriaceae bacterium | reverse complement strand
CAAACGGGTTTATGTTCGGATCGGAACCGGATAGATCTGTGCGCCACAATTTATTTTGATCCTTGACCAGAATAACGATCGATTCACCGGGGTTGGCTACGCCATCGCCGTTCCCTTTTCCCAACTGAATGGTTGCTGTATCAATCCCTGCTTTTGCCACAGTAAATATTCTGCCGTCAGCGATCTCAAAGTCGTTTATCTGCGGAAGATCTCTTTTTAAGGGTATTTCAAAGTAGTCAACCCATTGATTTTTCCTGTCATCGCGGAAAGTGAGCTTGAATTTCTGGATTTCAATGCTGTCGGCCGATACGCGGAAGGTAGTCGCGGAATTTCCCGTCTTCATTTCATTGACAGCAATGTCTCCAAAGGAAACTTCTCCCTTGATCACCTGTGCGCCCGGGCGGGTAGCCGTCAACGTTGCCCGGATATTTTTCGCAACACTGGCGCCCTTGTTCAATATCTTTATCGTGAGCATCACCTCTTTTCCATTGGTGGCCCAACGCGCCCCCTGCAGGTCGAGGGCAACGAGGGAAACGTTTGGTTTATCTCCGGTCTTGTTGATGCCGATCTCATGGGTGCTTCCATTTATGTCGATCATCAGACGACCCTGATCATCACTGCGAATCGTGCGTTGTATCGCTTTTGAGGTTCTCGTATCGACGTCATTGATGGTATACAGATGATTCTTTTCATAAATAGGCGGGGTGCGAACAGACACCTTTACGAATGAAAGCAGTGCCCCGTCAGGGAGGAATTCACGTACGGAACAACGGAACCCGCGAGCATCCACATTTTCAAGGATCGTAAAACCGGGAGCAGCGCGGTCGGTCATCACCCTGTAATTCCACAGAGAAAATTCAGGATATACATCGATGTGATCCCACGGCGACGGCCGGGCTGCCGGGTTCTCGAAAGTTTTCAGTATGAAGGTAAACATCTCACCCATGCCACAGGTGGAATGGGCCGCGTCATAAACCTTGTATTCATAATTGTCAATGATCTGTGGCCACATTCTGTTCATGTCCTCGTGGTAGCCGCGGATAAAATCCTTGTCACCATAATTGAGACGCAGGTTCATGCCAGCGTAATTATTGTACATGTCGAGATGACGGTATTCCACAGGGAAATCTTTTGGCCCGACGGTAAATTCCGGAGAGCCACAAAAGTTTCCTGCGGCTGAAAGCAGGTGCGGATACTTTCCGCCAATCCAGAAGGTCATGAATCCCCCCATGGAAAGACCGGAAATACCCCTGTGCTCCCGATCAGCGATGGTGCGGTAATGTGAATCTATGTGCTCGACGAGCTCGGGGAAGTACAACGGGAACTGGCGATAGGTCTCCACCGGTGTTACGTTCCAGGGGCGTACATAGTACTTTTCATCCGGGCTCCGATTATAGCCGTCCACTTTGACAATGATCACGTCGTGCTGTGACACAAAATTCGCGATGTTGTCTCCGCCGTTTTCGTCACCCTTGTCGTAATCACTGTACGGGTCACTGGCCCCAAAGTATCGTTGAGACCAGCCGTGGAAAAAATAAATGACAGGATACCGCTTTTCCAAATGATCGGAATAACCTGGCGGTAGAAAAATGCGATAGTTTCTGGTTTCCCCTAAGACAATACTGTAATGCCTCGCATCGATAATGGTGACGCCGCCCGGATCCTGAGCCCGCCCGGATTGAATAAATAACATCACCATCGCAAGGGCGAAGAGTACATTCACAATAAATTTCCGGATGATAATTTGCATAACAGGGAAATGCATTTTGGGTTACCACGAATACACAAGATAAAAATAATTTCCATGTGTACGCACCCGCTTCACACCACAGGTGGGATTCAATGATTTACGGTAGCGGAAGCTCTCCGAATGACATAGCGTGTCAGAAGACGCTGGTCCTATCAAATAAATTACGAAAAATGATGCAAAATGCCAAGTTCCCAGAGGCCTTATCTAACCTTCAGCGAATAATTGCTGTGCGCCCACATTTTAGTGACCTTTCCCGTGTTCGGATCGCGTTCAAAGGCGATTTCCTCCCCCAGGCCATCATCGCGGCGTATCCGACGGAACACGTCGCCGTGGACATGCTGCAGTAAAGTCATGTCTTCCAGGGGATTTCTGGAAGGCAGGTCCAGGATGGCCAGGTTTCCATACCAGCTGAGAACTTTTCTTTCCGATTCGTATGGCTGCCCATTGTAAAGGCCGGTGAACTGTTCAAGATCAACGTTCGCCGGCATTTGTTGTTTTTCCGCCTCACCCTTTAAAAAGATGTTGCGCATCTGACTGGCATATTGCCAGGGGCTCTCCATAGAATTGATCAGAACAATGAACGCGAGTCTTTCTTTCATGTCCATGATGATCAGACTTCTGTACCCGGGACACGTGCCTCCAATTCCCGCGAGCGTTTTTCCTCCTTGTTGAAAAATTGAAAACCCGAGTCCCCAGTGCACTTTCCAATCGGGGTCAACCCAGTGGACGCGGTGCATCTCTTTCAGCGTGGAAGAACTCAGGATCTCTTTCCCGCCGTTTGATAGCAAACGAAACTGCCATGCCGCAAATTGAGCGAGATCTCTCACGGTAGAAGCATAGCCGGCAGCCGGTTGGATACCCCTGGAATCAAAAATGGGTACAATATTCCTGGTGCCCTGCCTGTTAATGGCAGAATATCCTGTCGCCAGTTTGTTGCCATAGAGCTCACGAGGTAAATTCGGATATGTTTCAGTAAGCCGTAATGGTTTTAGAATATTTTCCTGAACATAAACTTCGTAAGGTTTCCCGGAGATTTTTTCAACCACTTCACCGAGAAGGATCATCCCCAGGTTGCTGTACTGAAAGTTGGTGGAGGCAGGGTAAAGGGTCTCCTGTTCAGTAAGTTTTTCCGCCACTTCTTTTTTTGTCGGGAATCTAAAATCCGGACCGGTCCAGTACGGGAAATCAGATTCGCGTGGCAGGCCGGAGGAATGGGTTAGCAGACTGCGTATGGTGATGGGGCCGCTGTCTTTAAATTGTTGGTGGAACTTGCGTTCGGGAAGGAAGGTGGAAAGTGAATCATCGAGCCTGAGCTTGCCCTGCTCGTAAAGCTGCATGATGGCAATGGAAGTAAACAGTTTGGTGATGGAACAAATGCTATAGACAGTTTCCGGCGAGGCGGGGATTTTCTTCTTTACATCCGAAAAGCCATATCCCTTGCTCCAGATAAGCTCCTGATCTTTGACGATGGCTACTGAAATTCCCGGGAGGTGGTCATACGCCTGCTGAGCTTCCAGCCATGCGTCAATATATTGCAGCGCATCGGATAAAGGCTCTTTGGAATCACTTTGTCCACGCGAAGTGAATGACACAAGGCAAACCAACACTATGCGCAAGCTCATCTTCATAACCTACAATAATATGATATTTTGGAAAGATAGGGGATTTTTGTGAAGGGTCTCTGTAAAATTTCCATGGCTGGCGGATCGTTACCAGGGATGGCGTACCGCCGAAGCCAGGCATGGGAGCCCCTTATGTCAAATGGCCAAGTGTGACGGATCGGGCGCGTTACCGGCCCTGTCCACCAGCTGGCCATGCCACAATTTGACAGTAGGAAAGGTCACCTTTGAGTACCATCCAATGACTTAATGACTTAATGACTAATGACTAATGACTAACGATTGCGCTTCCAGAAAAGCAAGGATATCCCGAACATCACTTACGGTAAGATTATCCACCAGGTCTTCAGGCATCAGGGAAGTTGTTACCATCCCATAGTCGGCAATTTCATTTTTTGAAAAAGACCGGAACTCTTTGGTGTGGGTGTATAACTCAATGTCTTTTTCACCAATATCGATTTGTCTTCCCTCATGCCTTTCTCCGCCGATGAGCTGAATATACCATCCCTGATATTCGGGAGAAATTTCAGCAGTAGGATCTATTATCGAGGTCAACAACTGTGTACGCGACTTCGATAATGCAACTTTTGAAAGATCAGGGCCGAGATCACCACCTTTTCCCTGTATGGCATGGCAGGAGGAGCAAAAAGACAGGGGTGAGTAAAAGGCCCTGCGTCCACGATTGGAGTCACCACCGGTGCTGACGGCACGTTGCCATTGTTCGGGTGAAGAAGGACGCCCTTCAGAAGAAACGCCGGGATCTGTTCCGATCAGGGCAGCTTGTTCTTTTACAGCGTCATCCTCCTTCGGGAGGGCAGCATCTTGAAAAGTCTTGCGCGCCTGCCTTGCTGGCAGTTTTGTCCTGATGTAGCGGGCTGCCTCGAGGCGGATGTCAGCTGAAGTATCATCCAACAATGGCTTTACCTCCCGTGACAAATTTTCTCCTTGCCACATTAGTGAGAGAAGCGATTCGGCCCGTATGGATACATCGTTTGATGCATCTTCAGCAAGTTTCAGAAGCTGCGCCGCCACTTCAGGTTTGTTGACATAAGCCAGGGCATGCACTGCTTCCCGGGCTAATTCGGGATGATTACCTTCTTGAAGCAACTGCATAAGTAACGACACGTGATTCTCCGGTTTTTCAAGATGCGCTATCGCCACGGCGCGCAGGCCAGGGTGCCTCGTTTCGTCGCGAATGAAATTTTCCAAAAAGCCTGCCGGAAGAGGCCGATCGATGGCGTTCGCATACGGTTTGGAATGATTGCGATAGGCCTCCATAAAAGCGGGCTGAAGGTGCCTGATGGTTTCGAGATACGTTTCAAATAATGTTGGCGAGGGCGGGCCTGCGGCGAGTGATCTTTCAAGAAACGGTAACATGTCCCTCATGGCATCACTCCCAATCCAGATGAGGGCCTGTCGTCGTACCCGCTCGTCCGGATCGATCAGAAGTTTCATCATGCTCTCTTTTGGAATAGTATACCCAGTCCGTTGCATCGCCAGCATGCCACCGAGGCGCACGTTTGGGTCTTGGTCCATGATTGCTTTTTCCCTTTCAGGACCGGCCAGACAGGATGATAAAGCCACGATGGCGGCGTGCCGGATAAAAGGATCATCTGACCTCAGTGCCTCCTTCCGTCTTTCAGCACCTACCGGGTTCCAGGAACCATGGATCATGCGAAGCGGTTCTCCCGTGGGGTTGGTCAAGGGTTTATCATATTCTTTTCTCGATGGTGAAGATCTCGATTCTCTTTTCGCTGCCAATTTCCAGATACGACCGCGGCCGTGGTTTGGATAATTTCTCAGGACCCAATCCGTGAAGTACACATCTCCGTGAGGACCCGAGGCAAAAGCCACCGGCCGGAAATCTGTGCCGCCTTCCAACAATACGCTGGCATCACCCGTAACAGAAATTCCTCTTTGTTTAAAATTAATTCGAACAATGCGGCCCTCTTCCCAAATGCTGGCCAGCATCTGTCCGTGATAATCTTCAGGAAGCGAGGTAAGGCTTCCATTCAGCAGGCCCGAAGGAGCCTCGCCAAGCGCGACAGCAAATGGCAGCGTTCCGGGAAGTTCTCCGTTCCAGGCTAGATAAGGATGAATTCCGCTCCCGCCGTAAAGCGACTTATAACCGTAATCACCTCCGGGAACCACATGAACGAGCCTGTTGGGTCCGCGGCTGTCAGGATCATTATCGGCAACCATCAGTCTGCCGTAGTCATCAAATTTCAGGTCGACAGGATTCCAGAAACCAGTGGCGACTTCCTCCACTGATGATCCGTTAAGACGGGCTCTGACGACATTTCCTCCATCTCCATAACCCATGACAAACGAACTGTCTGAACCTGTTATTTTCCAGTGTGCGCTTCCCGTATTGCCCCTCGAGATGTATAGCCAGCCGTCTTCTGAAAAAGTTATTCCGAGCAGCGCTGCGTGCGCGTACACTTTTTTCGGTTCACTTAATTGGACGACGATCTCTCTTTCCTCACTTATTGCGTCTCCATCCCGGTCATACAACCGGTAAACCGCGCGGGAGGTTACCACATATAGATCTCCTTCAGGTGAAAAGGCCATGTTCACACCTTCATGGAATCCTTCGGCGAACACCGAGGTCTTTTCGGCGGTGCCATCCTTGTTGGCGTCGATGAAAATCTTGATGCGGTCACTGCCGGGGCCCCGGTAATCTTTAGGAGGCTGATGTGTGTGTGACTCCAGTACATAAATGCGGTCCAGACTGTCAGCAACGATGCCGATAGGCGTCACAATATCCGGGTCGGCGGCAAATAGGGACAACGTAAGCCGTTCGTCCAGTAGCCTGGGAGGTTGTTCGATAACCCTTTCCGAAGTTCTTTCGCTGTGGCATGAACACATACATGACATCAGCATGATCTCCTGCGCGAAAAGAAGGATGGGGCGGAAGGAAAACATGGATCGGATGACAGGCGAACAAGGATGAATAAGTACCCAGGCGTCATTTTTCATATTTATGAAAAAGGTCATAAGCTTTTGTCAGGTCTGCTTTCAGCGTTTGCGGGTCAAGGGGAGGGGCCATCTCTACTAAAAGATAACCGCTGTATCCATGGTCAATCATTTTCTCAATCACGCTGGTATTGTCAGTCACCCCTTCGCCGAAGCGCACCACCTTGTGAATTCCTTTCCTTTCAGTTTCTTTCAAGTCAATGTGGAAAATGCGGGAGTGAAACCGGTGGACCACTTCCATCAGATCGACATTTGCGCCGTCAAAATGAGCATTGTCCATACACATGCCTACGTTTTGGGATGGGACGGCGTTGAACACCCTGTCATAATCCTCAATATTCTCCAGGTTGTTGTTGGCGTGGTTTTCGACCAGGATAAGGATATCCATTTCCTCGGCAGCCGGCGCGATCTCTTTCAGCACTTCAATAACGGCTTGGAGTCCACCCTCCTTGCCTCTTTCTGCGCCGGTAAATTTCACCCTCTTGCAACCGAGTTGCCGGGCCGCGTCCAGGTTCCAGAGTTTGTGTGTAACATCCTTGATAATGTTTCCGCCCGCGCCGAATGAACTTCCCTGAATGCAAATGGGATGCAAGTCATGCTGTCTACAACGCTCCCTGATGCTTCGTATACCGGTAGGCGTGAGGTTGCGCGCATACCAACAGTTGAACTCCACGTTTTTGAACGGAAGGTTAGGGATCATCGCAAATGCGGGCTCGAAGTTCATGTCTCCAAACCCGTCGCAGGTAATGGTAGCGATCGCCAGTTCAACCCGCTTTTTTTTCTCTGTATCGGAAGAAGGCAGATTATTCTGAAGGACACTTGACAAGCTGAGGCCTGTGATGCCCATGCCGGCCTGTTTAAGAAAATCTCTCCGGTTTTTCTTTTCTTTATGCATCCCTTGTAACTAAGCGCGCTCATCCCCTGCAAGCTATGGCCTGCCTATGCCGAAGGCCCGACTCGCCGGGGCGCAGGCAGGCGGGCGAAGCAATGCCTGATCGCATCACCGATTGCCCTTGTCTTTCAGGATCCTCTTGAAGTAGTCTTCAAAACTTTCGTGCGGCATTCTCGAGGTGTTTTCGACGGCGTCGCTGACCAGGTCGAGGGCATCATTATATCGCTTGAAGATAGCCTGTAAAATCTTCTCGTCCCCCGTTTCCCAATATTTTCCTTCATCGCTCACCTGCAGGTCTTCGAAATATTTTTCTTTCAGATATTTTAACAGGTCAATGATCTGGATGTGGGCCTGTATACCGGCATACTGTGTTTTTGTGGAAAGCATGTGCAGGAATTTCCTTTCTTTGTTATCCTCTGATCGTCCAAAGAGCTGCAGGTTCACAGGACTGCACAGCTTGCCGTTGGATAAAAAGCAAAGCCATACAGGTTCGCACTCGGGTGGAGAGAATGTAATGCCGTAGACGTCGTTGCTAAATGTATTCCTTCCGAAAGCGTCTGGAAGGAATTCTTTTTTAAAAATACTGTAATGCCATTTGTTGATCTCGGAGATGTCTTTCACCTCCTCGATCATGTCAGACAAGGAAGCGTTTCTCCTGAAACTGCCGCTATAGTGAAAGGATAATCCCATGGCTCGATTTTCAAGCTGCTTGAATATATGGAAAAGTCCCGGGTATCGCAAGATTCCTTAAGGATAAGGAGATGGCAGTCCGGACTGCGATCGGCCCGATGACCACATCTTCCGTGACCTGATTTTTTTTCCGGATCGAAGGTGAACCCGGATAACAATGGAAGTGCTGCATGAACTGCAAAATTTATGCTGGTCACCGCCGTGATTTTCTGAAGTCGTCACCACCGAATTACTTGGTTGTACTGGACAGACGCATTTCGAGGCTTCGTCTAGTTCACGAATGTTTTAAAAATGCCATCCAATACTCATAAACCTGATGTAAATCATATCGGCGCATGATGGCGGTCATTTAGAAGCGGGGTGATGTAGAATACCTTTAATTTAAACAAATTCCTTTTTATGAAAACGCAAAAAATCCCTGCTTTTATCGGCATGGCAATGGGAATGGTCTTTTTTCTTCAGTGTCAGCATGAAGATGAAGAGATTCAGCTTGCTCCGCCTCCGACACCGACTCATGGGACTGAAACCCTGAACTGCACCAACTGCACTCCGTTAGTTGAGAATGGTGCAAGCGCCGATTTCAGCGCAAGTGGTGTGCCGTCAGGCCAATGGTATTATGATAAGGCGCATTCCAATGTGAATTGGGAGACTGCTTATCAGGGTGTAGGGTCTTTATTGACGGGTAAGTTCACTTATTTTGTTTTGAAGAATTTGACGTTTGATGAGCAGAACCCTGCCAACATCAGCATAGAGGCCTATGTGCGACTCAATTCTATCAATACAGGCGAGCCGGGTCGCGATGGAGGATGTTTGTTGACCACTTATGGTACCGCTTCCGGAAAAACGACAGAACCGGAGAATATTGCTTCCATAAAAAGTACCAGTGCGAAATACAACACTACCGACAGTGATTTTCTGGTCACTGCAGACTTTTCCTTTCATGGTGTAACACTGCCCATCACAGTAAAACTTAAATATGCTCCCCAAACTCATATTGCTTCGGGATACACCCTCGCGGGTTTTACCGCGCAGTTTGAATTCAAGGCGCTTTCGGAGTTCGGCATTGAATCAACCAATATCAGTGATAAAGTGGTTGTGACAATGAATGCCACGATGAAGAAAAAAGATTGACAAATACGTTTTTAAATACATTAAAAATGAAACGCATCATTGTATTTTTCTGCATCACCATGTCAGCCCTTACGGTAATAAGCTGTTATTACGATGAAGTCATGGGTGACAGCGATGAATTACCGCAAAATGTCAGCTTTAACCGGGATGTGATGGCTATTTTCAACAAGAGCTGCAATATGTCGGGATGC
>JBBEBN010000002.1:0-9287 GCA_040882305.1 Cyclobacteriaceae bacterium | reverse complement strand
GCGCCAGGGGGTTGGATACGCGCGCTGGCTTTACCCTGAGTTTTGGAGGTATCGCCACCCTGGCACAAAATCTTTTTTTAGGAGCCCACATCGTTAACATCAACCAGCCCGTCATCCACTCTTTAACGGGAGAGCGAATTCCGACCCGCCTTCTTGCAGGAATGGCTTATAGACCTTCGGAAAAACTTTTTGTTGCCTCTGAAGTGGAAAAAGATATCGAATACGACCCTACGTGGAAATCGGGGATGGAGTATGTCTTTGTTAAAAAGGTAGCCCTGCGAACGGGTTTTCAACTCCATCCGCAGGCGGGATTTTTCGGGGTGGGTTTTAATGGAAGAAAACTAAACCTTGACTACGCGCTGCAGTTCAGTCCCCTTTCAGGATTAAGCCACCAGGCAACTGCCACCTATCAATTTAAACAACCATGAAGATCGCTGTGCTGTTGATGCAAGTAATGTTATGGATGCCTGCCTGGTCGCAGCAGCCTTCTGAAGACGAAATCGATCTCCAACGTTTTTCAGATGACCTTCTGGGCCCACCGGAAGAGGATGCGGACTATGAAGAGCTTTATGAAAACACCGTACAGATCATGTCCTCACCATATGATTTAAACAAGGTCACGGAAGAGGAACTAAAACAGCTGCACATCCTCGGTGACGATCAGATCGAAGATTTTGTCGCATACCGAAAAGAACAGGGTAAGATCCTGGATGTATATGAATTGCAGGTCATACCCGCCTTTGATCCCGATGCCATCGCAAAACTTTTGCCCTTCGTCACCGTAAGGGATGTGCCGAGTGCCGCGGACGGACCTCTCCTTGAGCGAATGTTTTCTTCAGGCCGTAGCTATTTCATTTCCCGGTATGAACGGACGCTGGAAACCAAAAGAGGATCTTATCCGTCTCAACCTAAACCTTCGCGTTTTACGGGCTCTCCTGACAAACTGTATGTGCGGCTCAGGTCAGTTGAGGCGGGTGATTACAGTGTGGGCTTCACGGGTGAAAAAGACGCTGGAGAAAAATTGTCTTTCAAAACTGATCACCGTCCGTGGGGGTTTGACTTTACCTCCTTCCATGTTCAAGTTCAGCAAAAGGGAAGCATCAGGAACCTTATCGCGGGTGATTTCCAGACGCAGTTTGCACAGGGCCTGTTGCTGGGAGGAGCTTTCGGGTTGGGTAAAGGCGGCGAGACAGTGTCAACCACACGCAAGAGCAACGTCGGGTTCTTACCTTACACATCGATGAACGAAAGCGCGTACCTGAGAGGTGTCGCTGTCACCCTGAGAGCATTCAACGCCGCAGATGTTTCCTTTTTTTATTCCCGTGCCGGAAGGGACGCAACATCCGGACTAGCCGCAGATACCTTTTCCGTAAGATCATTCCAGACCTCCGGCCTGCACCGCACGGAGAGTGAACGGGACAACAGAAGGGCAGTGAAAGAACAAAGTTATGGTGTGGTGATCCAACTGACCAAGAGCGTGCTGGATGCAGGAGTTATTTTCCATGCGACACATTTTGATATTCCAGTCAGGAGAGCGCCAACCCTGTACAACCAGTTTGCCTTTGCAGGATCGGAAAACCTGAACACCGGATTTTTTCTTAATTATCGCTTTCAGAATATTTCCTTTTTCAGTGAGGCGGGGCAGTCACTTTCGGGGGGTCGCGCCGCGGTTTTGGGTATGCTGATTAGTCCGCACGGGAATCTTGACGTCGCCATCCTGTACAGAAATTACGGAAAGAATTTTCACACCTTTTATTCAAATGCTTTTTCAGAGAACACTCAACCTGCAAATGAAAGAGGTGTTTACTGGGGGTGGAAATACCGCTGGAATCGCCAGTACAATTTCACGGGATACGTGGACCTTTTTACTTTTCCCTGGCTCGGGTACCGAAGGTATGCTCCCTCTGGCGGATATGAATGGTTCCTTAGGGCAGCTTATGCTCCCTCCAAAAAGGTCTCCATATTTTTGCAGGTCCGCGAGGAAATGAAACCGCGAAACCATAGTGAAATGACCGCGTTATATCGGCTGCATGAAGGCCTCCGGCGCAACGTCACCATGCACTGCGGCTACGGTATTGCAGACAATATCCACCTGAAGTCGCGCGCGCAGTACAGCAGCTACTCAACTTCGAAACAAACGACGGAGGGATTCGCCCTTATCCAGGACATCAGTTTTAGATGGGGGCGCTTTAGATTTACAGGACGGCATGCCCTATTTGACACCGATCACTATGATGACCGGCAATATGTTTACGAACAGGATGCATGGCTGGCGTATTCTCTGCCTGCGTATTCGGGTGTTGGTGTAAGAAATTATGCATTATTTGAATATAAGGTACATAAACAGCTTACAATCTGGCTGCGATACGCCCTGACACGGTTAACAAAAGAGGGGGAAATCGGTAGCGGACCGGATAGAATTGAGGGAAATACAAAGAATGATGTTAAATTTCAGGCCAGACTTAGATTTTAATCAGTCAAATTTCATGCATGCGCTTAAATATATTACACCTGAAGTTCTTTTGGTGATGTGCATTGGAGGAATAGCATTTATTTTGATTTTTAGGGCTATTTTTAAAAAACGTAAATAGACCGTGATTGAGCACACAGTATTTTCGTCCACACCACAGCTCGAATTTGTACCAAGGTCTTTAACCAAAAAATCTCATTAATGAATAAATCTATGAAAACGAAAATTTTTATCCTGGTGCTTTGTCTTCTTGGCCACGTTGCTTTTTCGCAGGTAACTAAAAAGGTACTCGAATTACCAGAATTCAAAAGTATCTATGTGAACTCCAACTACACCGTTTATCTTAAGCAAACCAACAAACAGGAAGTGACAGTCGAAGCGCTGACGGAAATTTTCTCAGTGACGGAAATTAAAGTGGTGGATGGAATCCTGATGGTGAACATCGAAAGGAAGCCTGAAAGCCCAAACAAGAGTCTTTGGTCAAAGATCGATGACATTAAGCTTAATCCAACCATGAAGTTGTTTGTCACCGCGAAAAATATTGAAGAGCTTCAGGTCAATGGAGGGGGAAAGATCATTGCCGAGAACTCCCTGGCCACAGGCAACATCAAACTCGCCGTGAATGGCGCGGGCAGCATGGATATCGACTTAAAAGGTGACATGGTGAAAGCCGAAGTCACCGGATCAGGAAGCATCGCCATGCGGGGATACGCCTCGTCCCTCGATGCGCTGATCAGCGGGGCCGGTACCATCAACGCATTCAACTGTCCCATGGACAATGCAACAGTAAGGGTGAGAGGTTCAGGTATCTGCGAACTCAATGTGACGAACACCATCGATGCGATCGTTGCCGGCAGCGGCCTGGTGAAGCATAAGGGCAATACGAAAAATGCGCAGAAGAAAATCTATGGAAGTGGGAGCGTTGACCGGGCCTACTGAGCAAGAAATAAGAGCCGGCGCGGAGGAGTAAAGGAGGATTTACCGGCCGATTTTGGATAATAGCGGCTGGGGCCCTTGAAACGGGGTTTAACGCTTAAAAAAAGCCATTGAATAGCTTGTCAGGGATATAATTAATTTTTATTACCTTTATTTTGTTAATTGATTATTCTTCAGGTGAAATGCATCCTCAGAAGATGTTACAGGAACCAAAGAGTGTCAGTTTTCGCTAACTTATCTTCTCATTTACTTATCTAAAACGATGAACATTTACGTTGCCAACATCCCTTTTAAGGCATCCGAACAGGAATTGAGGGCATTATTCGAAGAGTACGGCGAAGTTTCCTCCGCCAAAATAATCATGGACAAAGTAACACAGCGTAGCCGCGGTTTCGGATTTATCGAAATGGCTGACGATTCAGCAGGTCGACAGGCTATTACCAGTTTGAACGGTTTCAATTTCCTGGGTAAGACCCTGGTGGTAAATGAAGCCCGACCTAAAAGTGACGCCCCTCGCGGAGGTGGCGGTGGCTATAGAAGCGGTGGAGGCGGCGGCGGATTCAACCGAAATAGCAGCAACGAATAATAACGTATCGGCTGATATTGTCCCACTTATTAAAACTGTCCCTACCGGACAGTTTTTTTATTTTCAGGCTGTGGCATTCCCGATCTCATCCACACAGAAAACGCGTGAAATGATTGATCCTTAAAAGGGATTTTTGTAAACTTTGTATCACACCAAATTTTTACTGCCATGAGCGTAATTTCCAACGTTGAATCGTGGGGCAACAGTCATCGCCCGGGTTTTCTGGATATCTTCCGCATTGCATTGGGTATTTTCCTCGCCTACAAAGGACTCCAATTCATCACCCATATGGATGAACTGGAAAACACCACGAGCGGAATTACGACATGGTTTGCCGGGGCTGTACTGGCACACTACGTAGTGTTTGCGCACATTCTCGGCGGTCCGCTGATCGCCGCAGGATTGTTCACCAGGATTATATGCCTCATCCAGCTCCCCATCCTTCTGGGCGCTGTCATTTTCGTGAACGCCCCGAAAGGCCACATGGCGCTGGGCAACCATATGGAACTTTGGGTTTCCCTTCTGGTATTGACCGGACTGATTGTGTTCATGATCTTTGGCGCGGGTCGTTACTCGCTGGATGCGAAAAGAAGAAAAGAAATGGAAACCATTCACTGACAGGATATTTTATTAAACCTAACCCCAGGGCACTTACATCTATAGGTGCCCTTTCTTTTTTATATTGCGCAAAAAAAAATGGAGCCATACGCCATCGGTATTGATCTGGGAACAGGAAGTGCTAAGGCCATCGCACTGGATCATGCCGGAAAAGTAATTGACACAGCCCAGGTTCCCTATCCTACCTTTCAGCCAAAACCGAATTATCAGGAGCAGGCTCCCGAGTTGATCTGGCAGGCTTTCCTGAAATGCATTTCCAGGATCACCACAAGCCGGCAAAGAAGTCCTGACGCCGTTTCCCTCAGCAGCGCCATGCACAGTGTGATACCCGTGGACGAAAATGGCAATGCGCTGATGAACATGATCATCTGGGCGGATAACCGGAGCGCAACGAATGCGCGGACCATCTATGAGTCGCCGGCCGCGCAGCTCCTCTATGAAGAAACGGGGGCGCCGATCCATGCCATGACGCCTTTGTGCAAGATACCATGGCTGAAAGAACACGAACCGGATCTTTTCAAGAGGACGGCACGCTTCATTTCTATCAAAGAATACGTTTGGTTTAAGTTGTTCCGCGAATTTGAAGTGGATTATTCCATTGCCTCTGCAACAGGATTGATGGACATCGAAAAATTGATCTGGAATGAAAACGCGCTCAGGACAGCCCATCTCCACCGCGGCCAGCTCTCAAAGCTTGTCAACACCAATTACTCCAGGACGTGCTCCGACGCTACCGCCTGCGGGCAGATGGGTGTGAAAGAAGGAACGCCATTTTTTATCGGAGCCAGTGACGGATGTCTCGCCAATGTGGGAAGCTTCGCCACGGAAGAAGGGTATATGGCCCTGACCATCGGCACCAGCGGGGCGGTTCGCGTCGCGAGAAAAAAACCAATGCGGAATTTCAAAACGATGACCTTTAATTACCGCCTGGATGAAGTGTCCTACATCTGCGGCGGCCCCACCAATAACGGAGGCATTATTCTGAAATGGTACGCAGAAAATATGCTGGGGAAAAAACTTGAGACAGCTAATGATTACCTGTCCTTGTTAAAAACACTTCCAGAAACAAATCCGGGGGCGGAAGGTCTGATCTTTCTCCCCTACATATTGGGTGAGCGGGCACCGATCTGGAGCAGCGATGCCTGCGGCGTATTTTTTGGAATGCGCGCACACCATCGCCAGGCGCATTTCATCCGTGCTGTTATCGAAGGAATTTCCATGGCGCTTTACCACATAGCCCAGGGGATGATCGAGTCGGGATTGTCCATCACGCAAGTACATGTGAGCGGCGGCTTTGTGCAGGCGGAAGAATGGCTTCAAACACTTGCCAACATTTTTGGAAAGAAGATTTGCCTTATAAACACCGCGGACGCCTCCGCTGTCGGGGCCGCATTCCTTGCCTTGAAAAATCTCGGACTGATAACAGACTACCAGCAACTGAAACCGGCGGAGATAAAAGAATTCTTTCCGCAGGAATCGTTCGCTCATACGTATCAGGAATTATTTTTAAGATATCGCAACCTGTATGAAAGGGTTGCCGACATGATGAAGCAGGAAAATAATGTATCAATCATAAAATAAAAGGAAATGAAAATCGCACTCATCGGTCTCGGTAAAATGGGATATAATCTCGGCCTGAATCTACATCAGCACAAACACGAGGTGCTGGCCTATGATCTAAACCAGGAGACGCTGTTGTCCATTAAACAGAAGGGTATTGCCACTGCGAACACCATAGAGCAGCTTGTCCACTCCCTTCGTGGAAAGAAAGTCATCTGGATGATGATCCCCGCGGGAGAGGCCGTTGATCTGACCATTCAGGAACTCACGCCGCTGCTGGGGGCCGGCGACATCCTCATCGATGGAGGCAATTCGAATTACAAGGATTCCATGCGAAGGGCAAAGCAGTTGAACAGCCTTGGTATTGATTTCCTGGATTGCGGCACCAGCGGGGGGACGGAAGGTGCGCTACACGGCATCTGTGCGATGGTGGGTGGTAAAAAAGAGGCGTTCAGCTATTGCGAACCTTTCATCCGCGACATTTCTATTCCAAAAGGGTACCTCTACTGCGGCCCTCCCGGGGCAGGACATTTTGTAAAGATGATCCACAATGGCATCGAGTACGGCATGATGCAGGCTATCGCGGAGGGTTTTGAGGTGTTGCATAAAAGCGAGTTCAACCTTGATCTGAAGTCAGTGGCCGGTGTGTGGAATCATGGTTCCGTGGTGCGCAGCTGGCTGATGGAGCTCACAGAAAAAGCGCTATCCAAAGATCCAAAACTGGAGAGCATCAAAGGCGTCATGCATTCCTCCGGCGAGGGCAAGTGGACGGTGGAAACTGCCCTGGAGATGCAGATCGCAACTCCGGTGATAGCACTCTCGTTACTCATGCGCTACAGGTCCCTGGAGGATGATACGTTCTCAGGAAAAGTCATCGCAGCGCTGCGAAATGAGTTTGGGGGGCATGCGGTGGAGCGGATGTCTTAGAAGTTTGTCCACTGGACTCCTGTGGGGGAAAGTTTGAATGGTTTGAATGGTTGAAAGGTTTGAAAGGTTTGAAAGGTTTAAGAAGTTTGAAAGGTTTGCCGGGTGAAGCGCTATTGTTTGGATACAAAAACAAAATCGCTTCCTTTTTCATTGTCGCCGAATTCTCCCGAGCGAGGCTCATGGTCCTTGATCTTTTCCAGGTGTGGCAGGATCTCTCCAATGGTAAGGATTCCGTCCTCACCCCCTCTGGTCCGGAGGGCCTCAATGATCCGGGCGGCAAATGGCGAGTGTTTTCCCTGGATACCATCCGACACATATTCTTTACCTCCGGAGGTAATATACCGCCTCGTTCTCTTGGAAAGCTTCCGGGCGAGGAATTCATTATCAGTAAGCTCATCAACGGACTCCAATGCTCTCATGCGGGCGATGGCAGGGTCGAGCGTACCTCCAAAACAGACATCCATGGTGAGCAAAATATGTTTGCACGCAATATTGTTAATGTAGGATCTTAGATTGGAATGCGAGATATAGGTGGTTTTTGCCTTATCTGAT
Source organism: Cyclobacteriaceae bacterium (assembly GCA_040882305.1). Lineage (GTDB taxonomy): Bacteria > Bacteroidota > Bacteroidia > Cytophagales > Cyclobacteriaceae > Chryseosolibacter. Next base: position 1,638 of record JBBEBN010000002.1, on the reverse strand, counting down.
TCGAGAGAGTTTTTTGCCACCACATATCCTTCACCAAATCCCTCATCAAAGTGGCCATGCCCGGCAAAAAAAACCAAAAGCTGATCCTGTGGCTTATAATTTCTTCCGGAATAGTCTTTGATTTTTATCAAAATATCTTCCTGCGCGGCATTTTCAACCACTTCAACCTCGAAGCCATACTTTTCCTTCAATTCCATGGCCACCGTGTTCGCGTCGTAAATCGGGTTCACCAGATCGCCCCAGTTATCATATTTATCGGTAGCGAAAAACAACGCATAGTCCTTCCGGTCGACGGCGACTGCATCGGATACCGCATCCTTCCCTACTATGATATTTCGCACGCCGGAAACCTTTACCCCATTGATGTTCTCGGCAACGACTTCGATGTAGTTTGAACCCTCGGGAAGAGTGAGATTTTGTTTCACCGTGTAGGTTTGACTGTTTGGCGGAAGCTCCATATCTTTTTTTCCTCGCACGGTACCGGAAAGGTTGTCGCCGATTAAAATGGAAATAGCCTGAAGAGGAACATCCGATCGGATTTGGGCTTCGATCTCCACGCTGCTGGCGACGCTGTTTGTGTACTCTATCCGGGGGGTGATCCATTCCACAGTGGGTGTGGTTGACAGGGAACGCGGGTCTTTCACGGCAAGGTGTATGGCATTGGTTCTCGTGCGAAGCTCCTGGGCGGAGGCACAGAGCACGTTCGAAAAAATCAAACATGCCATAAGAAATCTATTGGTAACCATAGTGCACGTATTTATTTCATTGATGATTCAAATGACTGATTGAATAAAAGTTCCTACTTAGTTATCAAAAGTCTTTGCGCCACACCTTTGTATCGTCCATTTACTTTCGCCCGGAGAGAGTAAAAGCCTGAAGCCACCGGGTCGCCCGAGTAATCAGCGGCATCCCACACCAGGTGGTGCGCGCCACCCGGAAGCCTTGAATTGAGTAAATGTTTTACCGGTTTTCCGGTGTGGTCATAGACGACAAGTTCAACACCATAATCCTTACCTGCATCAGGCAGGATCAGGTTAATGTTTACGTCGCCGCGGGCGGGATTCGGGTAAGGGTTTCCAAGCAACAATATTCCCGGAGAGAATTCTTTATCTCCCTTCGTAAAGTAAACTTTGAACGGCCGTTTTTTCGCCGCATCGTAGGAGAGCGATGACTGCTCGCGCATATTGATCATCTGTGCCGTTTCTACATCCAGCAAAAAAAGCTGTGCGTCATTATCGCCGAATTTGGAATTATCCCATTGAATCAAACCGTTCTCCGTCAGATCGGTACTTTCTACCACAAAGGACCAGACATATTCATCCGATGCAGGCGCGATGTCTTTGGCAAAATAGGGGAACCTGAATTCGGGATGTTCAAAAGTAACGTCGAGATACTCGTCAAATCGCGGCAACCGCATATCATCGAACTTGTCCTTAGAAGCATCGGCGTCAGGGTGCATGCCAAAGCCACTCAGGGTGAGGGTAGACTGGCCCTGTTTCACGGTAAGCGGAACTTGCCAATCCGCTCCACTCAGGTCATAATTAATCCGGGTATCCTTGCGGCGTCCCGACGTGAACGAGTTTCGAAGTGTCACCTTTACATCGAGGTTTGTCGCCTCATCGGCAAACACGAAAGCCC
>JBBEBN010000001.1:0-9340 GCA_040882305.1 Cyclobacteriaceae bacterium | reverse complement strand
CGGCCCAGTCCTTCCTTTCTCTCCTGCACAGTATCATAGGAATAGCCCTGGCTTCGGACCAGACCTTTAAATTCATCCACGATCTCTTCCACCCTTTCTTCAGAACCGATCTTGTAGTAGTGATTATAGTTCACACGGCTGCCGAACTGGATCAACCGCGTTGAGTCCAGGTCTTTCATGTCAATATACACCGAGGGCGTAAAGGTCGACATCAGTCCCCCGCCTCCTGCGATCCGCGTCACTACCCCTGCCACTTTAAAAACACTGTTGCCTACGCGCAGAGAATCATCGTAACTGACCTCATACTGGCTTGCCAACGTCTCGTCTAACATGGCATAGCCTCCCTGTTTCATTTTTTCATACGCGTCCGCCGGTTGGGTTTCGATCTTTCCATAAAAAGGAAAATCGCCTGCCATCGCAACCAGCTTGATCAGCCTGGATTTCTGGTTGTGCAGAAACAACACCATGGAGGCCATATCGATCTGTGAGGCATGGGGCAAATGAAGGGAGTCAAATGCCACCTGCATTTCATCGGTGTAAGGTTTTTCCCCCTCCACGACCAGGTCGGCACCGACCAGTTCGCGGGCATTGTTTTCAATATCCTGTTGCAGCGAATGGTTCAGGGAATCCAACGCCACGACAGCAGCGATACCTGTTATGAGAGAAGCCACAAAAAGAAATAGCCGCGAGAAATTATTGCGCGCATCGCGCCACGCCATCTTCCACACCCAGCCATCGGTGGGCAGCGATTTGGTCTTCCGCTTTATTTTAATGACGTATTCGATCATATTTGACTATTAGCGGTTGGCGGTCAGCTTTTGGCTTAATGCATCTGGGGCCTGACGACAGACAGTGGTTGAGTGATCTCCTCGGCCAGTTTACCTCCGCGCATTTTCAGGATGCGTTGGGTGCGCTGGGCAAGCTCCAGGTTGTGGGTGACCAACACGAGCGTTGTTCCGAGCTCCTTGTTCATGCCGAACAAAAGTTCTTTTATGTGGTTGGCATTTTCCTCGTCGAGATTACCGGTGGGCTCGTCTGCGAATAATATTTTCGGATTGGTGATGAAGGCGCGGGCCATGGCCACGCGTTGTTGTTCGCCACCGGAAAGCTGGGAAGGATAATGGTGAATGCGGTCGCCAAGCCCTACCCTGTGGAGAAGGTCTTTGGCTTTTTGCAGCACCTGTTTTTCACCCCGCAACTCCAGCGGCACCATCACATTCTCCAATGCAGTAAGTGTTGACAGCAACTGAAAATTCTGGAACACAAATCCCACATACTGGTTCCGGATATACGCCCGGTCGTCTTCACTCATGACGTTGAGTTTGAAACCCATCAGGGAGATATTTCCTCCGGAGGGCGTATCCAGGCCGGCGCATAATCCCAGCAAGGTTGTTTTTCCGCTGCCAGACGGGCCGATAATCGAAACTGACTCGCCCTGGTGAACGAAAAACGAGATGTTGTCCAGCACAACCAGGTCTTTTTCTGCCGAGCGGTAAATTTTTGTTAAATTTTCTGCGTGAAGTACAACCTGTGACATGGTTTTTGCTTTGGATCCCTTGAATTCTTAAGGTTTAATAGGCGAAAATTGTTCAGTATACGTTAAAAGTTAAACGGATTTATTTACATGGTCGTTAAAAATATCCTGATTATTGTGTGGGCCCTGCTTTTGCAGGCCTCATCAGACCCGAAAGTAATCCTATTTTTTGGGGATAGCCTAACAGCCGGCTATGGACTTTCGCCCGAAGAGGCATTTCCCGCATTAATAGAAAAAAAATGCATTGAAAATGGCACACCCTGCAAGACCATCAATGCGGGCCTGAGCGGCGAGACTTCCGCCGGAGGCATGTCTCGCATTGACTGGATCCTCCGCCAGCCCATCGACGTATTCGTGCTGGAGCTCGGCGCAAACGACGGATTGCGCGGCCTTCCCCTGGAGCAAACGAAAAAAAACCTCCAATTTATTATCGACAAGGTTAAAGCAAAGTACCCGAAAGCAAAGGTCGTCATCGCCGGGATGTTGGTGCCCCCGAATATGGGGCCCGACTACACGGCAAGCTTCCGGAAGATCTTTCCGGAGCTGGCAAAGAAAAACAACGCAACACTGATCCCTTTTCTGCTGGAAGATGTGGCCGGTTTGGAAAAACTCAATCTCGAAGATGGCATACATCCCAACCAACAAGGGCACCGGATCGTGGCGGACAATGTGTATCGGATACTCAGTCCGTTGTTGTGACCAGGCAACTCCTTCCCAAACCTAAGATTTACAGTGAAAATTTCGCAACCGGGGGCCATACCAGCAACCTAATACAAAATCTCCCGTAAAATAAAATTTTTAAAGCGTCAAACCGTCCACCCTGTTTGATACCTTTGCGCCCTTATGAAGAACGAGCGATTGTTGCTGTACATACTTGCCGCTGCGATGTTTACCCACGTCATGGATTTCATGATCATCATGCCCCTGGGTCCTCACCTGATGCGGATATTTGATATTTCGGCAAGGGAGTTCAGTTTGCTGGTAGCGTCCTATACGGTCACAGCCGGCATAGCCGGTTTTTTTGCCGCTTTCTTTGTCGACAGATATGACCGGAAGAAAAGCCTGCTGATCATGTACACGGGCTTCGCGTTGGGTACCTTAGCGTGTGCGACTTCCCCTACTTTTGCCATTCTTCTGCTCGCCCGATCCCTCACTGGCGCTTTTGGCGGAGTACTGGGAGCGCTTATACTGTCCATTGTAAGCGATGCGGTGCCTCTGGAAAGAAGAGCGCATGGCATCGGCGTGGTGATGGCTTCTTTTGGCATGGCCTCAGTATTTGGCGTGCCGTTCGGTTTATTTCTCGCCAGCAAGTTCTCCTGGCACGCGCCCTTCCTCTTTCTCGGAGGTCTTGCAGTCGTCATTGCATTTCTAATCATGGCTCATATTCCCGTGATGAACGCACACGTGCGGGACGACGGCCATGCATCTCCGCGGGAAGTTTTGCGCCAGATCTTCGGCAGGCGCAACGCCAGGCTCGGCCTGACCTTCACTTCCGTTCTGATGCTGGGACATTTTACCATCATTCCTTTTGTAGCAACCTATATGGTGGGCAATGTGGGCTTTTCCGAAGGCCAACTTACCTATATCTATCTCGTTGGGGGCATCTGCACACTGTTGTTTTCACCCTGGGTGGGCCGCATGGCCGACAAGCACGGACGACTTAAGATCTTTACCATCTTCGGTTCGCTGGTCATCATCCCGATTGTGATCATCACCAACCTGACCCCGGTACCACTGGCGGTCGCGCTGACCATTACAGCGATCTTTTTCATCTTCAGCAACGGGCGTATGGTTCCTTCGACAACGATGGAATCTGCGATCATAAACCCTGAAGTGCGGGGAAGCTATATGAGCATCCGTTCATCCGTACAATCCCTTACCTCGGGGCTGGCCGCATTTATCGCAGGACTGATCATCACCGAGCAGCCCTCCATTTTCGATGCGAAGGCAAAGGCACTGGTCCATTACAACTACGTGGGCATCATTGCCGTCTTCTTCAGTCTTGTTTCGTTATATATTGCGCGCAGGCTTACCGTTACACCGGGAGCGTGAGGGGTGTTGCCGGTTGCCAGTTACCTGATGCCGGGAGAGCCAGCGTTATGCAGCACAATTGACGAAAGATAAGCGAAGAATGAAACAACCCGGAACAGCACCAGTTCACTCACAACTCACAACTCACAACTCACTTTACTACTCAAACCGGAGCGACTCGATGGGATCGAGTTTGGAAGCTTTGTGGGCGGGATAGTAGCCCGAAAATAATCCCACAACGAAGCAGACAATGAGGCCCAGCGCCATTTCCTCCCAGGGAATCACAAAAACGTCGATGCTCATCAGGTTAGAGAGCAGATTTCCAACCAGGATACCAAGAATGATCCCGGCAAGGCCGCCGAGGAGACAAACCACGATCGCTTCGATGATAAACTGCTGACGGATCCTGAGGCGGGTGGCGCCTACGGCCTTTCTCACACCGATCTCCCTTGTTCTTTCCGTGACGGAAACCAGCATGATGTTCATCAGCGCAATGGACGCCCCCAGCAGCGTGATGAAGCCAATACCAAATCCCGCTATTCGCAGTCCTGAAGTAATGCTCTCAAGCTCCTGCGCGAGGGTCTCACTCTTTTCAAGTTCAAAAGAATTTTCCTGCCCTACCCTGTCACCGCGGATTCGCCGCATCACGCCCGTTGCCTCACCCATGGCAAATTCCACTTCAGCCGCGTCGTGAATGCCGACGGTCAATTCATACCACAGTCCTCTCCCCTCCGCCATCTGGTTGGCTTTAATAATAGGAACAAAGATCATATTGTCGAAATTGTTTTCGGCCAGCATCCCCTTTTCCTTTAACAGGCCAATAACCTTAAACTTTGCACCCAAAAAGGTGATCTCCTCTCTCAGAGGATTTTGATTTTTTTCAAACAGGGTAGTATACACCTTGTAACCGATCACGGCTACCTGGGAACCATATTGAACTTCCAGTGGCGAAAAGCCCCTTCCCCTTTCCATCTCGAGGCCATTGATGCTGAAATAGTCATGATTCGTTCCATTCACCGCCACGTTGGGGTTGGTCTTTTTTGATAGACGTTTGATCTCCGCAATACCGGTAAGGTATGCGTTGAGGCTGACGGTAGCCGGAACTGTATACTGATCGATAAACTTAAAGGCCTCGCCCATCGTTATCTGCCGATATGTCTTTTGAGTGAGCCCCTGGGTGTTCCTATTGCGGTTGGTTCTCGAATTGATATCGAAAGTGTTCACCCCCAGGGAGGACAGACTTTCGTTCACCGAATATTCGATGCCGTCGATGGTGGTCAGCATGCCGACGAGGGCGGTAATTCCTATGGCTACAATAAGGGCCGTAAGAACAGATCTGAGAAGGTTAGCCTGGATGGAGCGCAATCCCTCTCTGACGTTTTCAAGAATATCCATGGGTACGGAGATTGTACTTAATACGAAATACGTTGAAAAACAGAGGCAAATTATTACAGTTTGGCCCTAATTTTTTAGAAAAACCCTAATATTATTCTTTATCCTATGAAAATGAGCAGCAGGATGGGTAAATTTATAGCCACGTTTAAAGGGTTATTTACCATGCGCGGGACGTTAATACTGTTTTTTCTCCTCTTTAGTCGCTTCGCCCAGGCCAATTCGATTCTCATCCCCATGGATGAAAGTCAGTCCAACCACCTGAAGGCCTACGGTATCGCCTACTGGATCCTGCGGAACGACATTGAGGTCGACTGGCTGCTCAACTACCGCGGCGGTAGTTTTATGGTGAAGCAGCACCCAGCTATACAGAACGAATTGGTTGTGCGGGGCGTGAGCTTTGAAGTCATTTCTGACGCTCAGGCCAATCAGATCATCACTGAAATTGCCAGCCCGGCCTTGAACTATGATGTGATGAAGCTGGAAAAATATCCCCGTATTGCGGTGTATTCTCCTAAAACAAATCAACCCTGGGATGATGCCGTCACGCTGGTGCTCACCTACGCTGAAATTCCCTATGACGTGATCTTCGACGACGAGATCATGTCGGGCGTGCTTCCCAAATACGACTGGCTGCACTTGCACCACGAGGATTTTACCGGCCAGTACGGAAAATTTTACAGCCAGTTCAGCAACATGCCCTGGTATGTGGAGCAGGTGAAGGAGTCAGAGGAACTTGCCCGCAAACACGGCTTTCACAAAGTATCCCAACTCAAGCTTGCAGTCACCAAAAAGATCAAGGAATTTGTAGCGGGCGGAGGATTCCTGTTTGCCATGTGTTCTGCCACCGACACCTATGACATCGCCCTCGCAGCTGAAGGCGTTGATATCTGTGAAAGAATGTTCGATGGCGATCCCGCCGACCCCCAGGCTCAGGAAAAACTTAATTACGACAACACACTGGCCTTCACGGACTTCAGGCTGAAGCGCGATCCTTACGAATATGAGTTTTCGGATATTGATAACCATCCGAGTGAACGGGGACTGCGCCAGGACAATGACTATTTTACCATTTTTGAATTTTCAGCGAAATGGGATCCCATTCCCACCATGCTGACTCAAAATCACACGCGCGTTATCCCGGGCTTTTTTGGCCAGACGACTGGATTCAAAAAACACCTCATCAAGCCCGATGTGGTGACCATGGGTGAAAACCGTGACATCAGGGAAGCAAAATATCTACACGGTATTTTTGGAAAAGGATTCTGGACATTTTACGGGGGCCATGATCCCGAGGACTATCAACATCAGGTGAATGAAGAACCCACCGATCTGCACCAGCATCCAAATTCTCCGGGGTACCGATTGATCCTTAATAATGTGCTCTTCCCCGCGGCGAAAAAGAAAAAGCAGAAGACATAGCTGTTGGCTGTTTGCCTACCCGATATTCCTCAAGGAAACGGTATCATTTGTTGCGTCGTGAATCAAGAGGAACATCTTACTGCCAGCACCGATAGCCAAAGGCCAATAGCCAAACAACATTGCATCCGCTTACCATTATTTTCCTTCTCGTATTTACACTGAGCGGATGCCGTTCATCGCAGCGCAGCGCGGATCAGGCCGCTCTTCAGCAGACAGCAGACACCACTTTGGGAAAGGAAAGCTTAATTCAGTTAAACGAGACAAAGACCTTTGCCCTGTGTCAGCAGGAACCCGGCGCAGACCATGCCCGCAAACAATATCGTTTCGTGGTGATTCGTTTGAAGGACATGGCCATCGTGCACCAGGGAGCATTCAGCATGGGATACGTTAAATGGGCGGACGATAGATCCATAGAAGTTGTTTCCGGATCACCTTCTTCACAGGAGGGTGGCACTAAAAGGATAATTCATGTAAATTCATATGTCGAATAAAATTCCGGGCCTTTGAAGAAGATCACCCTCTGCGTTATCGCCTTTTTTGCCTTCCTTTGGGCAGGGCTCGAATACAGAACGGATTCCCCGAGGCAGGACAGGCCCGCGCCGTTGTTTAACAAGATCCCCAAGACAGACAAGCCTGCAAAATTCCTTGAACTTTACCGCGGGATCCGCACACGCGACGATGCCTCATCTCCCCAGTACGAACAGAATTACAAGTGGAGGGAATTGCAAAAGGCAAAACAACACGCATCCGCGCGACGAAGAACGCTGACAGGCAGGATAAAAAGCAATGGTGTACTTGCCTGGGAGGAACGCGGACCCGGCAACGTGCCGGGAAGGACAAGGGCCTTGCTGGAGGTGCCCGGAGACCCCGCTAAAAATACATGGCTTGCCGGATCAGCGACGGGAGGGATCTGGCGCACATCGGATGGAGGTGCCTCCTGGTCAGAAAAAAGTCAGGATTTTCCTGCGCTGCCGATATCTTCCTTGGCTTCCAACAACGACGGATCTGTGATCTATGCTTCCACGGGAGAATTTGTTTCTTCTGTTTTTTCTGCCATAGGCAATGGTATTTTCAAGTCAGTGGATAAAGGCCAAACCTGGCAACAACTTCCGGCCACGAATAACAATCCCGAATTTTCTGTCATCACGCGTCTGATCACCAGTCCTTCCGATGGAAACCTGATCATTGCCACCACCGTTCCCCATAACTTGTCCAAGGACAGTACCTCCTCCATCATGCGTTCCGTTGATGGCGGTTCAACCTGGACAAAAGTGAAGGAGATAACGGGTATCCTCGAGCAGGTGATCGCATCACCCGATGATTTTGATATTCAATACGTCGCACAGCATGGAGAAGGTGTGTGGAAATCAATCAATGGTGGCCTGACCTGGAATCTTTCCGGTGACGGCATGCAACCCAACGGGCGACTGGAAATAGCCATTTCACCAGTCGATCCCGACAAGATTTATGTTGCTGCGGAGAGTAATCTGTCGGGCGCGCTCGCAGATCTCTATTACTCGAACAATGCGGGGAACACTTGGTCATTGGTGGATGTTCAGTTCAATGGGGAAGACATCGATTTTTTTGAAGGTCAGGGATTCTATGATAACACGATCCTCTGTGATCCTTTTGATGCCAACAAAGTTTACTTTGGAGGTGTAAGTCTTTTCCGGACAACCGTAGGCACTTCCACAACGATCATCGACAACTGGAACATAACGGAGAATGGGACAACGGAAGTTATCTTTTTACAATCTTTCCAGAACATCCAATACGACGATCAGCGGCTAACGGTAGATGCTTCCGAACCCAAGATCACTGTTGAACTTCGATTCGGGTCCGGAAAATCTCAGAAGGCGCACCGGTTTTTTGTTCCGGCCGGAGCAACGCACGGGGTAGACGCAAGTAACTATACATACCAGGACTATGTCACCGTACCCTTTGAGGCCTGGGATATAACGAATCCCGGAAACCCGCAGCAACTCATGGTCTCCTTCCGCGATCAGAACCGAAATGGTTTTGATCTTGTGCCGCAAAAGCTGGCGGATACCGAACCCGCGCAGGAACACAGCCGCGAATACCTGTATATACACAACCTCAACTACAGCCCTACCCTTCCCAGCAGTCAGGTCATGGTAAATGGCGGCCACGAAAAAAATCTCGCCTACAATATTTTTCCGGCGCTGGCGCCTGGCGCCAGCTGGCCGGTTGCCTTTCCGGATTCGGAGATTGAGATCGGGTACGCTGGAATATTGAGATACAATGCCACTACTGTTACCTGCGCTGACGGGCGCGGAACCTTTGACAATAAGAATACGGCAAACCAGGTGGATCTGGATCAGGGAGTGCATCCTGACCATCATTACATGATCCCGATAATCACCAATGCTTTGGCAAAAACCTATAAGATCCTGTTGGCAAATGATGGTGGCGTATTTATATCCAAGGTATCTGCAAATCCCGGGATAGCGGAAGGCGACTGGCAATTTAAAGGTATCGGGTTCAACACCAGTCAGTTTTTCGGGGCAGATAAAAGACCCGGCAAGGATCAGTACATCGGTGGTATGCAGGATAATGGAACGCGCATGTCGCCGGATGGCGAGGTGGCCGATGCCAAAAGCGCCTATCAATACGCGGTCGGAGGAGACGGCTTCGAAGTACTTTGGAATAACAAGGATGAAAACAAGATTCTTGGATCTGTGTATTACGGGCAAATCAGCAGAACAACCAACGGAGGGCTTTCATGGCAAGCGGCAACCGACGGCTTAAGCCCCAATCCACAGGAATTTCCTTTTCTAACGAAACTGGCGAACTCCAAAGATTTTCCTGAGCGCGTTTTTACTGTAGGCAGCAATGGTGTGTATGTCTCGGATAATTTTGGCGGGAGTTGGACGTTGACCGGGATCCCGCAAAGGTTTGTCGTCGGTTCCGCATTTTATCTGGATGTGGAAGTTTCAAGGG